>JBAZFH010000001.1 GCA_041653535.1 Patescibacteria group bacterium | reverse complement strand
TGTAGTTGTTGCTCGCGATATCAATGTCAAAAAAATCAAAGGTCATAATCCCGACAAAAATGAAAACGTTCGCCTGCGTGAAGTCCATGCAGTCAAACCGGTCGACAAAGCCGTTCTTGGTTACAAGTTTAACCGTTACAAAATAATTAAAGAGCTACGACCAAACGTGATTTGTCTGGGCTACGACCAAAAAGTTGAAATTGAAGAGTTGCAAAGTCAACTAAAGAATCTAAATGTCAGTCCGCAAATCTTTCGCTTGAAACCTTTTCATCCGGAAATATATAAAAGTTCGATTATTAGAAATAAAAATGCAGCGTAAAATAATTTTAGCTACCAATAGCTTTGGTAAGATTCAGGAAATAAGCAGTATACTCGGCGACCTGCCAATTACGTGCGTCACGCCAAAAAAAATTGGTCTAACCAAAGCACCTGAAGAAACCGGACAGACTTTAGCTGAAAACGCTTTGATTAAAGCCAAATTTTATGCCGATAAAACCGGCCTGATCGCGCTAGCTGACGACAGTAGTTTGGAAATCGACGCTCTGCAAGGGGAGCCGGGCATATATGTCCGACGCTGGCCAGGCTATGAAGCTACAGACAGTGAACTGATCAGCTACTGTCTAGATAAAATGAAAGATTATCCAAATCATAATCGCGGAGCGCAGTTTCATTCCGTAATTTGTATATATGATCCAACCATCAGTCGAGCTTATTATTTTGAAGGCATAACCAGGGGAATGATTGCGCCAGAATCGCTGCCAAAATATATCGACCATTATCCTTTTGATGCATTATTTTATTTTCCAGATATAAAAAAATATCTAGCCGAAATCCGCGACGACAAAGAACTGGAAAGTAGTCACAGCCACAGAACTAAAGCCGTTAGAAACTCTATTCCAAAAATCAAAGAATTATTTAATATTTAATTCTAATATTATGCTCGACATTAAATTTATCAAAGAAAACAAAGAAGCGGCGAAACAGAATGCCATTGATCGCAATATCAAGGTGGATATTGACGAGCTACTTCGTCTTTATGAACAAAAAAAAGATTTGGAGGTAAAAATAGAAGTGTTGCGCGCCGAGCTAAACAATCTCAGCAAAAATCCGCCGCAGCCAGAAACCATAGAAAAAGCCAAAAAAGTAAAAGAGGAAACTAAAGAACTGGAAGCAAAGGTAGAAGAGATCGAACCGCGTTATATAGATTTGTTGATGCAGGTGCCGAATATGACTCATCCGGATTCACCCAAAGGCAAAGACGATACAGAAAACAAAGAAATCTATCGATCCAAAGAACCAAATAAAATTGCTAATCCCAAAACCCACGAACAGATGGGTAAGGAGTACGATCTTTATGATTTTGAACGCGGAGCCAAAGTTTCCGGCGCTAAATTTTATTTCGTCAAAAACGAAGCGGCGTTACTGGAACAAGCGCTAATCAACTACGCCTTTGATTTTTTGGTCAAAGAAGATTTTACCCCGGTAGTTACACCAGATCTAGCCAAAGACGAAATCCTAGAGGGTATTGGCTTTAACCCTCGCGGTCCAGAAACCCAAATTTATTCTATTGAAAATTCTGATCTCAGTTTAGTAGGCACTGCTGAAATAACCATGGGTGGCTATCATTCCAATGAAATTATTGAAGAAAAAGATTTACCCAAAAAATACGTGGCGCTATCACATTGTTTCCGTACCGAAGCCGGCGCTTATGGTCGCCACTCGGCTGGACTTTATCGTGTTCATCAATTTTCTAAAGTCGAAATGTTTATTTACTGCTTACCAGAAGAATCCAATGAAATGCACGAATATTTGCGTTCGCTTGAAGAAAAACTTTACAACGGTCTAGAAATACCTTTCCGTACTGTCGATATTTGCACCGGCGACCTTGGTGGACCAGCTTATCGTAAATATGATCTCGAAGCGTGGATGTGGTCACGCGGTGACGCAGGGGACTGGGGAGAAATCACCAGCACTTCCAACTGCACCGACTACCAAGCACGCCGTCTTAAAATACGCGTCAAACGCGAAAATGGCAAGACCGAATTTCTGCACATGCTTAATGGCACGGCTGTAACCACTAGCCGTACACCAATCGCGGTGCTAGAAAATCATCAGCAAGAAGACGGATCAATTGCTATTCCCGAAGCGCTACAAAAATATATGGGTGGGATCAAAAAAATAATTAGAAAATAAAAAGTAAAAACCTCACATGACATATATCATGTGAGGCATAACAGAAAAAATGATTTTGATCAGTTTCACTCGGGTGGCTGGAAAAAATCTTGTGGCACTTCAGTGATTACGCATTTTGCACTACCTTGACCAACTACCGAACCAGAATAGCTTCCGACCCATATGCCGTTTCGCTTTAAAAAAATATAATCGATGAGGTCGTTTCTGTGGTTATATTTTTTGACAAATTCGAGCTGGTCCGCTGACAATTTTATATCGGAAAGAGCGGCGTCGCCAAAATGGTCAAACATCTGTCCGACATATTCGTTCGCCGTTTCATTTTCAGCCGGATATATGACCCCTGCATACATAAATCGGCATAAACCGCTATTGACGACAGCGACAGCTCCTTTGGCTTCACTACTCATTGCAAGTCCCAACCGCTCCTGGTCTTGAAAAAAGAAACCTTGGATAAGGTACACGGGCATGACATCCTCCTTTTTGCTCGTTTTACATCAATCCGCGAGTCAATATTATAAAATATCAATCAAATTGTCAATAAGAAATAAAGAATATGTCCCACGAATTAATACTCGAAAACCAGGAAACTACCGAACAAAAAATAGCTCGACTTTTCCAAGAAAGAGGACGAGATGATGATGAAGCTAAAAAACTTTTGATCAACTGGATGATCGAAAAAGAAAAGTTGGTCAGAGATTCTGAGGATGCGATTCAATTTAATCTTGAACGAGCCCGTCTATATCTAGCCTGCGGACTAAAGGCAGAGGCGCTGGAAAATTTTCATGACGCCAAAAATCAAGCTTACCAAGAAAATCGCGACGAGCTTTGTCAGATGATAGAAAGAGAAATAGTAGAGATAGAAAAATAAATATGAATATCGAGGTAGAAATAAAAATATCTACACCAAATCTTAACGCTACCAGAGAAATTGTTAGACAAAAAGGTAGTCTTGTTAGAGCGATTCGTCAAATTGATGAATACTATATCCCAATACAACGAGATTTTTTCGCACAAAAACCTTTTCCTGTTGAATGGCTGCGTATCCGGCACAATCCAGACAAAACAATTTTTGAATATGACCGTTCGATCAATAAAAGAAAAAATGGTGCTCAAGAATACGCCGAAGAATATGAAACTGAAATTTCCAACCCAGATGAATTCAAAAAAATACTTGGCTTCCTAGACTTTAAGCACGTTATCACTGTCGATAAACAAAGAGAATACTGGCTGTGTGGCGACCTAGAGATTGCTTTAGACAGCGTGAAAGATCTAGGAGACTTTATTGAAGTTGAAGCTAAAGGAAATTTCGAAAGTAGCAGTGCGGCAAAAACTGCTTGCTTAAATTTCTTATCAGAACTAGGCACAAGTCAGTTTGAAGAAATAAACAAAGGCTATCCGGTTTTATTACTAGAAAAACGGCAAAAATAAAATATGAACTCCTATCTTGAAATAGACAAACAAAATCTACTACATAATATCAGCCAATTTCGCACTATATTGCCGGTCAACACAGCGATAGCGGCTGTGGTGAAAAGCAACGCCTATGGTCACGGTCTAGAGTCGGTGGCGACAGCGATTCAATCCAAAGTCGATTGGTTTTGCGTGGTAAATCTAAATGAAGCATTGACATTAAGACGCATCAAGATCAAAAAGCCTATTTTGGTGCTTTCTTATTATTTTGAGAAAATCGATTTGGCAATAAAAAATAATATTAGTTTAGTAGTTTATGATATTTCCCAGGCAAAAAATATTTCAGCCCAAGCAAAAAAAATAAAAAAAATTGCCAAAATTCATTTTAAAGTTGATACCGGCACTTCACGCCTAGGAATAGGGGAGACTGAGGCCTTAAAGCTGATAAAACAAATAATTAAACTACCTAACGTAAAAATTGAAGGAATTTTTTCCCACTTTGCCGCATCGGAAGAAAATCAAAAATATACTGACTGGCAGCTAGAAAAATTTAACGCTTTGATCAAAAAATTAGACAAGGAAAAAATTACTATCCCGATCAAACATTTTGCTTGCAGTGCCGCAGCGATGGTGCGCACCGACAGCGCTTTTAACATGATCCGCCTTGGCATCGGTCTCTATGGTCTTTGGCCTAGCAAACAAGCAAAAAAAATAACCCGTAAAATCCATCCTCGTTTCAGTCTCAAACCAGTTCTTACCTGGAAAACAAAAGTGATTGCCATAAAATCTTTACCGGGCGGCACTTGTGTTGGCTACGGCTGTACTTTTAAATCTCGCAAAAAAACTAAAATTGCCGTGCTACCAGTTGGCTACTACGAAGGCTACGACCGCCATCTATCAAACAAAGGTGAAGTGCTAATAAACGGTAGGCGTTGTCCAGTTCGCGGTCGCATCTGTATGAATCTCTGCATAATTGATATAACAAATGTCAAAAATGTTAAAGTCGGTGACGAGGCAACTCTAATTGGTGATAAAATCACCGCCGACAGTCTAGCCGAAAAAATCGGCACGATTAATTACGAAGTGGTAACTAGAATCAACCCATTACTACCCAGAACGCTCAAATAAACATATTATTCCTTTATCAAACTTTGCGATTATAAGCCAACCTTAGTATAATAAATACAAAACTACGACCTTATTTTCCACATATGTTTATCGGGAAAAATAAATTTAAAAAGCCATCCGGTCGCGTTATCAGTAACCATTTTGCCAGCGGTGGCGGCGGGGGACTATTTCGTCGGCGACAACACTTTTGGCAGCTAAGGATATTTAAAGTTTGGACAATTTTAGGATTAATTGTCTTGTCTTTTATTTTCTATTTTTTATTCTGGTCCGGGGCGTTTAAAATCAATAATATTAAAATCAACGGGGTATCCGCCATTGATCCAGCTAAGATTGAGTCTATTGTCAGAAACCAAATGGAGCAGAGGAGTTGGCTACTGCTTTCCCAGTCCAATCTATTCTTTTTTGATTCAGAGACTGCAGAAAGTAAAATTCGTAATGCCTTTGTTTTAGAATCAGTTCAGATAAAAAAAAGACCACTAAAAACACTCCGGGTAGAAATAAAAGAAAAATCTACTCAAATCACCTGGATATCTGACAACAAATATTATTATCTTGATCCTAACGGAATCGCTATCCAAGAAATACTAGTAGCCAACGTTACTTTAGTTGAAGGCAGTGGGGAAGTGTCGCAAAATGAAGAAACAACAAATGGCGGTCAAAGCCTAATTGATCTATCAGCGTTAAATCAAGATCTGCCACAAGTATACGATTTAACCAATGCTAGAGTGGAAATCGGTGAAAATATATTAAAACCAGAAATTATTTCTTTTATTCAAAGACTTAAAGATAAATTTTCTTCGCGTAGCGATATAAAAATTAAATACTATCAGGTGCCAGAACTCCAAGGAAGCGAAGTTCGAGTGATAACAGACAGAGGATTTGACGTTTACTTTAACACTAGCGACGATCTAGATCGCCAGCTAGCCAATCTAAACCTCATCATGAAAGAAAAAATGCGGGATAACAAAAAAATTAATTATATAGATCTACGATTCGGGGAGAAGGTATACATTAAATAATTAATAATTATTAATTACTAATTAATAATAAATGACCCAACTGGGTCTTTTTTATTTAATATTGATAATAGGGGCCTAAATCAATACTGTAGGTTCGTATAAGGTACATTGTGCGACACTATATAATACCAATTAAATAAGCCTTTAATCCATCCCTCTCTCTATTATCAACTCTTTTTGCAATTAACCAATAAAGCTTAATAATTAAAATAATAATAATTTTAAACGCTATGCCTAGACCCTAAAAAATTATTATAAAAAAAGGGTCAACAACCCTTTCTTTATAATACCCCTTCTCTCTAATTTCGCCCACTCCAATATGCTTTTGCTTCTTCTTCTAACTTATCCAAACGATCATAGTAATCAGCATACTCATTTAGGTGCGCTAAAGCGATTTTACCAGTCATTAACGGATCATTGTTAGTAACGTTTGTGTGTTGATCTACTAGTCCATGCTCCAACTCAACGTCCATACCGCGGCGGAACTGATCAACGTCAAACGCTTCCCAAGAAACCCCCAGTTGATCCCCTATTGTTTTTGCCTCGTCAACAGTAAAATTTTTTTTCTCAGACATAAATTAATAGTTAATAGTTATCTTTCGCCAAAATTCCGTAAAAACGGAAATATAGACGAAGCACTAAAAAATTATAACATTTTTAAAGAAGCAAAAAAAGCCGCCGAAATATAATCCCCCTTGCGACTTTGACTAATGATTAATTACTGCGTCAATTGTGTTTTTTTCTTTTCTGCCCGAAATACTATATAGCTATAAAGTATGGAAAAAATAGCACAAAAAATAACAGAACCGATCACGACAATAAACATTATTTCTGAAGCAAAAAATATACTAAATATAGAGATTATTCCGGATAAGGCAAAAAGTTTTCCGCCCAAACGGTGAGTTTTATTCCATACTTCCTCGCTGCTCAATGTCCAAGGAGTGCGAATACCAACGAACCAGTTAGGCTTAATTTTAGCAAGATAATTACCGATAAAAATAAACAATACTCCCATAGCAACAGCCATTACCTGCCCTATTGGTATGTTATAGCCGACACCGGCAGACGAGGCGATGAAATAAATAAAAAGAAAAAATAAAATAAAACCAAAACGAAATTTCCAGTAAGTAGATAAAAAATCAATATAACGTTCTTTTTTAGGATCAAGATACGGTATAAACGTTAATAATAAGTACAAACCGACAATCAAGGCTGGAAAAAAATAAGCGGCAAATTCCCGCGAACCGAAACCGTCAGCCTGACCGTTGATTCCCCAATGAATCGGTACTACTGCCGGCATATGAGCATAAAACCAAAAACTGGATAAAACAGAAATCAGTAATAAGATTAAAATTGGTATTTCTTTTTTAAAAGACAGCCGCATATTTGTTTACTTTTTATTTTTTAAAAATTTATTGTAAATTAAATCAACCACCTCTTCAAAGACCGAAAGGTTTAAGGAATAATAAATATTTTGCCCTTCGCGCCGAGAACTGACCAACCCGGCCTCACGAAGAGTATTTAGATGATGAGTTAGTGAAGGAGCGGTAATAGTAAATTTCTCCCCTATTTCTGTCGGGGTTAGGTCTTTTTTGCGCAACATCTCTAATATTTGCCTACGTGTCGGATCAGAAAGCGCGGCAAAAGTTTTATTAAAAGCCGACATATGTTTTTTTAGATATTTAGACAACTGTCTAAATAGTACCGCGCTAGCGCCCCCTTGTCAACATTTGTTATCCACAATATAAAACAAATAAAAAACTCGGCACTATTACAGACCGAGTTTTTAAAAAAATAACTATTCCTCTTTTTCGCCACCTTCATAGCTGGCGTCATCGTCATCACTTGACTCGTCGTCATCACCGCCAAACTCATCATCGCCGTCAAATTCGTCATCACCGCCAAACTCATCTTTTTCTTCTTCGTCGTTACCCAAGATTGAGTCGTCATCGTTTAAAGTGTCGTCAAAATACATAGTTTTTTGATTAATTTTTATTACCTTATAAGCCTAGCTGGCTTTTAGGTGGCGTTATTATGACATCCTAAAAAAGATAATGCAAGAGCGGTTATCAACAACTAATAACTACAGTTTCACGGTAAATAATCAAGCGGATTTACAGGAATTCCATCAAGTCTAACTTCAAAATGCATATGGGGACCAGTACTTAAAGAACCAGACCCGGAAGTACCGGGCATACCGCCGCTAAGACCGATTATGTCGCCTTGTTTAACATAAGTATCGGCGGAAACATAAATTTTACTAACATGACCATATACGGTTGCCAATCCATTATCATGGATTAACATAATATAACTGTAACCCTTGGCGCCGCCGTCTTTTACTTTTCCGACATAACCGCTATCCGCCGCTTTTACCGGAGTTCCCTGTGCCGCTTTTATATCAATTGCCGGGTGTTCAAAAATATAGCGAAAGGGATAATCAGGATCGTGAAAAGTGGCAGTTATAACATTTTTTGGTACCGGCCAAACAAACCGCCCGGTGCTAGACAGCTCCTCTCCGCTTTGTTGCAATCTTTGTCGAACGGTTTTTTCCAGGGAAACTAACTCGCCGTTTATCTTCGCTTGTTCCGCTTGAGCCTGAGAAATCAAATTTTGAAATTCTTTTTCTGATTTTTTAGCGCGAGATAAATAATAAGTCTTTGCCGTTTCCTGTCCGTCAAGACGGGATTTGGCTGTTTCCAATTTTTCCTTTAAAGTATTTAGCTCAATACTTTTTTTATCCAGATCTTGACGCTTGGTTTCCAAATCAGCTTTCATAGCTTTCATTTCGTCTAAAGAACTCTTTAGTTTAGATTCTAACTGGGTCATGCCCTCGACTTCATCAAAAAAATCAGAAAAATTATTATTACTAGCCAAAACTTCCAAATAATTTCTCTGATCGTTACCATAGATAGAACGGATGATTTCGGCTAACTGCGCTTTTTGTTTACTAATCGCATCTTCTTTGTCTAGAATTTGCAAAAGTACAGACTGAATCTCTAAATTGGTAGCGTCTATCTGCAAATTGGCTTGATTCATCTGTAGCTCCAATTCATTAATCTGATTCGACAAAATATCCAGTTCGTTAGTTAGTGTAATTTTTTCTCGACGTTTATTTTCCAAATCCTTTTGATAAACTTCGATTTTTTTCTGAATTTTTTCAATCTCGAGTTTTTTTAACTCCATTTCTTGCTGTAATTCCTGCACTTGTTTATCGTTGTTAGTAGAGACGGAAACTGTGGTTGCGCTGGCGCCGTCTCTAAAATTAAATAAAAAAATGGCACTACACAGTAATACCAACCCGATAAACTGCTTAATTTTTTTTGTTTTTTGATTTTTCATCGTTTTTATTATAGCAAAATTTGAGTTGAAGCTCAACATTTTCCCATCTTTTTACAGTATTGACTATTCTATTATTTTTCACTTAACAAAGCAAGTTGGAAAACGTCGCTAACCACATATCTATCGTCATATCACCGCCAAAATACTAAAAAGTTGAGGTGGTTTTTTTATTTCCGGAAAACATTACTTCATTGTGTTCCAATATCTATAAAGACTCAATAGCGGATTTAATTCTAGCTAAACTTTTTTCTCTACCAAGTACGGCCGCTACTTCAAACGGTCCGGGACTCTTTTCTAATCCAGTTAAAGCTACGCGAAGCGGCCAAAGCACTTCGCCGTTAGTCAGTTTATTATCCCCTATCCAGCCAATAATCTCTTTTTCCAAATGTTCTTTGTCCCATTTTTTGAGGCCAAACATAAAATCAAAAAGCATCTCGATGTTTTTCTTAGTTACTTCGGCTGTGCTCTTTTTCCAGACTAACATTTCTGTCGGATAATCTGGCAAATCAACAAAAAAGTAACTTACTAATCCGGGTAAGTCTGCCAATTTTTTTAACCTTTCTTGTTCTAGGGCAATAATATTGCGCAAATAAGTCATGTCTGCTTTGCTGTTTTTTATTTCCGATTCCAAATAAGGCAAACACAAATCGGTCAACTTTTCCACGCTGAGGTTACGAATATAAATACCATTGATCCAGTCTAATTTTTCCCTGTCAAAATAGGCGGCGGTTTTGTGTATTTTTTCTAGGCTAAACTTCCTGATTAGTTCGTCAAGCGAATATATTTCCTGCTCGCTGCCATCGCCTTCGTTCCAACCAACAGTAGCCAAAAAATTCAGCAACGCTTCTGGCAAATACCCTTGAGTTAAGTAATCTTCTACTGCTACGTCCCCCTGACGTTTAGAAAGCTTGCTCCTGTCTTTATTAAGCAGATGCGACATGTGAGCAAACTGCGGCGCGCTCCAACCAAATGAGCGGTACAAAAGTAAATGTTTTGGTGTACTGGGCAACCATTCTTGAGCACGAATAACATGAGTGATTTCCATCAGATGATCATCAACCACTACGGCTAAATGATAAGTAGGAAAACCGTCGGACTTCATCAGCACCGAATCATCAATAGAATCTAAGGGAAACTTTACCTCACCACGAATAATATCGTTGTGAATCATTGTCTCATCTTGCGGCACTCGCTGACGGATAACGTATTTTTCACCGCCAGCCACTCTGGCTTTTGCTTCTTCCAAAGAGATATCACGGCAATGACCGTCATAACGAGTCAGCTGTTTATTTTTTTCCTGTTCTTCACGAAGCGCGGTCAACCTCTCTTCACTACAAAAACAATAATAAGCATCGCCAGACTCGATCAACTGGTCAGCATATTTCCGGTAAATATCTAGGCGCTCCGACTGAACATAAGGACCAAACTTACCTTTCTGCACCGCCTTACCGTCTTTATCAAGCATCACGCCTTCATCCGGATTTAAACCGACTTTTTTCAGCACTGACAAAAGATTTTCTACCGATCCGGGAACAAAACGTTTTTGATCAGTGTCTTCAATCCGCAAAATAAAAGTACCGCCGGTTTGGCGAGCTATCAACCAATCATAAAGCGCCGTTAACAAACTACCGACATGGACAAAACCAGTCGGACTGGGCGCAAATCTCACTCGAGCTTTATTCATAAATAATCATATATTTTTACCTTTACTTATCTTTGATTTTACTATTAAATAGCTAAATTTACAAGTTGCGTTAATGATTCTTCCCACCCGCCACGGCTGACGCACTAAACGCCAGAACCATTCCAAACCCAACTTGCGAATAATTTTTGGTGCCCGCGCTACTCTTCCAGAAATAAAATCAAAAGTACCTCCAACTCCAAGAGCAACATCAACTGAAGGTATTTTGGAAAAATTATTCATTATCCATTTTTCTTGTTTACCGTGACCAAAAGCAACAAATAAAATTTGTGGTCGCGCTTGATTAATTTCAGTAATTAATCTTTGGTCGCTAGGATCCGCACTGTTTCCGCCAAAAAAAATTTTTGCTTGAGGAAATCTTTTTTTAAAAACATTTGCCGCTGCGTCAACGACACCATTTCTACCACCCAGTAAATAAACGATTTTGTCCGTTTTTTCCGCCAGTTCGATTAACTTCCAAGTAAAATCAACGCCGGTTATTCTTTTTGGTGACCGCAAGCCGAAAAACCATAAAGCAAAAACCAGCCCCACACCGTCAATCAGTGTCAGATCGGAATAATTTAATACTTTCTTAAACTCTCGGTCTTCTTGTGCTTCCACCACCATTTCCGGGTTAAGCGTAACAATTAAATGTTGCTTATTATCAACAAAAAAACCCTTAATCTGTTCAAGCGCTTTTTCACAGGTAATATTGTCTATTTTAATCCCTAAAATATTCATAAATCTAAGGTAACTTTAGCATAATCTAGATAAAAGAAAAACCCGCCCGAAAATAACATTCGGACAGGTTTATTGTTTAGAAAAATCCTCCGATTTTAAAAGCCAATACCATCAAACCGCAAACTGCCAACATAATGACTGCTTGCCAAAAAAGATTGCGACTGTCTTGCCTGGCTGTTTCGGTACAGCCACATGATGGGCAAATCTTTTTACCGTCAGCATTAATTACCATTCTGTCACCGCACAAACCACATTCCCAATCGGCCGAAATCATTTTATCCTCCTTAGCTATTATTTGGGATTATCTTATAGGCTAACTACTAAAATGTCAACCGATTTTTTTAAAAAAAACCCGCTCAGACTGTGCCGAACGGGTTTGCTGCTTTTATTTCATCGCCCAAAACAGTAAAGCCAGCGCCAAAAACAGCGCCGCTAAAATAATAATCTTTATCATTGCCGACCCCTACTAAAAGCTCAATTCTTTTTTTACGAATTCACGGCGCCGGGGCTGCCGCTCTTTCCAGTCGCGAAATTTCCAAATCGCAACAGAAAGAGCAATCAAAACGCCGTCACCAACCGCGATCGCCAGCCATGCCTTCAGACTCATTGTGCCGGATTCCTGCGCTCCGGCAACGACAAAACCGGCAGTAACAACAACCACAACAATCGCAAGTAAAAAAATCGTGCACAACGCTAGGGCGCCACCGACGCCGGTTTTGTGACTTTTTACAATCCGCTTCCGGCTAACCACCCTACCAGCGGTTTTGTGCTGTTTTTTTGCCATCTTAATCCCTCCCTTTTTTGGTTTTTGGGTAAAATTAATTTTTCAAAAATACAGTATTAAAAAATATAACATAGCTGATTTCTCTTGTCAATAGTATTACCAAAATTTATTGACAAAACACTCTACTATTATGCTAATTTTTCACATTATGACCTTTGCAACCCTCGAAACGGTCGTGGATCAAGTTATCGCTTCGACTCAAATTATCGAGGCACGAAAAAAAGTCACTACCTAAAATTAACACTCACTCTAAGGGGTTTTGCCAGAAGCCCCTTATTTTTTTTGTCAAAAAGGGTATGATAGAGATGGTAGTTGGTAGGTGGTAGTTGGGGATTAGCTAGGGAGCGACCCCGCATGTGCGGGGTTATCGTGAACGATGCACCAAACGCCACAATACACAACTTTAAAACCTATGCATGAAGCCATACTTTATCAAAAAAAGAAAAACGGAGTGGTCGCTTGCCTACTCTGCCAGCACAAATGTATCATCTCTCCTGGCAAAACCGGCATCTGCGCGGTACGAGAAAATCGCGACGGGGTTTTGTATTCCCTGGTTTATGGCAAAGTTATCGCCGGACAAGTTGACCCTATTGAGAAAAAACCTCTTTTCCATTTTCTGCCTGGTAGCCTGACTTATGGCGTATCCACAGTCGGCTGCAATTTTCGCTGCCAGCAATGCCTCAACTGGTCCATGTCACAAGCCAAAGGTACTGACGGAAATCTTCTTCCCGAGGTATTGCCAGAGCAAATCGTCGATGCGGCGCTGCGCGACAATTGCCACTCTATTTCCTATACCTACAATGAACCGACACTGTCGATCGAATACAACTTGGAGCTGACGAAACTAGCTCACCAAAATGGACTGAAAAACGTCTGGGTTTCCAACGGCTATATGTCGCCTGACGCGCTAAAGTTACTAACACCACACTTAGACGCAATCAATATAGACCTCAAAGCTTACAGCAAAAATTTTTACAATAAAATCTGCAAAGCCAAAATGCGTCCGGTGCTGGAAAATCTAAAACTGATCAAACACCTGGGCAAAACCTGGCTAGAGATCACTACTCTGGTTATCCCCGGTCTCAACGATTCGCCGGCAGAACTAAAAAAGATCGCCAATTTTATTTATCAAAAACTCGGCGCCGATACGCCTTGGCATTTATCGAAATTTTCTCCGGAAATATCTTGGCAACTAGGTGACACTCCAACCACTCCCCCGTCGACGCTACAAAAAGCCTATGACATCGGCAAAAAAGCTGGTCTACATTATGTTTATGTCGGTAATATCTGGACCGATGGACTAGAAAACACCTATTGCCCTGACTGCAACACCGTCGTTATCGAACGCCACGGTTTCCTCACTGAACGCAAAGACCGTGATGGCGCTTGCCCAAATTGCGGGGAAAAAATAAAACTTGTTTTATAAAAAATTCCTGTTTATCAAAAACGACCTACTAACAAAAGATGGTCGTTTTTAGTATATACGCGAGGAACGATTCCTGTAGGGGCGATTCATGAATCGCCCCTACAGCGCCCGCTTGCAAAACCTTTAACTAGCAGTAGCCAGAAACAAAACTCATTTTTTCCTAATTTTGTAAAGATTGACAAAAAAACCTCCGGGACTAAGATAGTCTGATACTGACCTTTACAAAAATCTTACAGAAAGGAAAGATCATGAAAATAAAAAAGGGTACTACCAGAACTGTTTTTGTTTTCGATCGTCTGGCAGTAAAATTTCCGGTGATTGGGGCAAAAAGCATACTAAAACTTATCAAGTATGAAATAAAAGACGGAAATTACAGATTCTTGTTAGAATCTTTCTGGAAGTTCAACTGGCGACAATATGGCAGTCCTCAAAGATTTCTCTTTGCAGGAATAATCACCAACTGGAAAGAATTCATCTATTTCCTTAAAAACTCCGGTGATCCGTTTCTGACCAAAACCTTCATTTCCCTGTTTGGTCTGGTCAATGTCCAAGAAGCAGGCAAACCATTTGAGGTCGTAGACCAACTCGAGTTCGAGAACACCTTAATCAAACTCATGGGTCTTGATGCCTGGATGGATCCTCACGTCTTTTCTGACCAAAGCAGCTTTATCGTCACTGCCGACGACAAGGTAAAAATCGTTGACTATGGCGATCCCAAGACCCATGAAGTGCTTGCCAAGTATTCGTCCATTATCGCCGAAGCGTTACCAAAACTGCTAAAATAACCAACCTAAAGACCGCCGCGTCAGCGGCGGTCTTTTTTCTTTGCCCAATCAAGTAAAATTTGCTAGAATTATATAGTTAAATAAAATAAAATTATGATAAACAAAATAAGCAAATTTTTCACAATCGGTTGTTTTTTTAGTCTACTAGCCATACCAGCTATCGCCGCCGACTTTGACCCAAATTTTATTATTTCCGATACTGACATCTTAGCTAAAGATTCAATGAATTTAGCCGACATTCAACAATTTCTTTCCAACCAACCGGGGACATTAAGTACTTACACCTGTATTTCCGAAGGTAAAGATAAGGAAGGCAACCAAATCAACGTGCGACAAATTACGGCGGCTGAGGCTTACAATGAAGTTTCTCAGCGCTGGGGTATTTCTCCGAAATTTCTTCTTGCCCTCACTCAGCGCGAACAAAGCCTGATCACTATGACCAATCCGACGCAAAAACGCTACGATTGGGCAACCGGCTATGCTATCTGCGACAATTGCTCAATGGACGATCCGGCGCTCCAACGCTGGAAAGGTTTTTATAAACAAATTAACAGTGCCGCGGCACAATTTGAATATTATTTGAATAACCCGCAGGAATTCAGCTACCAAGCTGGCAAAACCAGCATCATCGACGACACAACTGTTACTCCGGTCAATATCGGCACCGCCGCTCTATACAACTACACTCCGCATTTGCGTGGAAATAAAAATTTTTTCAACATTTGGACCAGTTGGTTTGGACCGACATCTGCCGAAGAAGTGGCGGAAAAAGAATATCCCTATCCCGACGGTTCGTTGGTCAAAACCGCTGACAGCCCGGATGTTTGGTATATTCAGTATCACACCAGAAGATTGATAAAATCAAAAATAGCCCTGATTACTCGTTTTGACGAAAGTAAAATACTGTTAATCAGTAAAACTGATTTGGATATCTACCCAACTGGATGGCCGATACAACTTGCCAACTACTCGCTGGTTCGTAGTCCAAGTAAACAAATATTCTTAATCGTCGACGATGAAAAACGACCGATTCTTTCTTCCGAAGTTTTTAAAGCTATCGGTTGGAACCCAGAAGAAGTGGAAGATGCCAGTGAAGCGGATTTACAAAACTTTTTTCTCGGCGAACCAATCAGTGAAAAAAGTATTTATCCGCAAGGAGTGTTGGCGCAAGATAAAACCAGCGGCGGCATTTATTTTGTCAAAGATGGTATGAAATATGCTATCTGGTCCAAAGAAGTAATGCAGATTAATTATCCCGGAAAAACCCTAATAAAGCTTTTCACTAAGGAACTTGCCAATTATACGACTGGCGATCCGGTCAGATTAAAAGATGGCACGCTGGTCAAAGCCAATGAATATCCAGAAATTTATGTCATTTCCAACGGACAAAGACGTTGGATTCCCGATGAAGACACTTTTATCGGACTGGGTTATCAATGGACAAACGTAATTAGTATCCCCTACAAAGCCCTTGATTTACACCCGTTAGGAGAAATGCTTACGCTTAAGAAAAAATAGTTAAAAAAATATTTTATGTCTCTAGTTTTTGCCGGCATTTCGCCGCATCCGCCAATACTTATTCCCAATATAGGCAAGGAATATTTGCAAAAAATCGACAACACGGTTAAAGCACTGACACAAATGGAACAGGATTTGTACGCCAGTAAACCTGATGTGATAGTCATTATTTCGCCTCACGGGGTAGTGCTGCTCGATGCTTTCTTGATTAATCTTTGTGATAAATACGAAATTAATTTTAACGATTTTGGCGACCTGATCACCAAGCTAGAGCTTCGTCCCAATCTAAAATTTATTGAAGACCTAAGGACGTTAACCGACAAACAAACGCCTTTAACAGTTACCTCCGAACCTAAACTGGATCACGGCGCTGGTGTACCACTATATTACTTGACCCAACATTTAAAAGATATCTCCATAGTACCGCTTAGCTATTGTTTGCTTGATTACGCCGCTCATGTCCGCTTTGGCGAAATTCTGAAAGACCAAATATTTGAAACCAACGAACGAGTAGCAATTATTGCTTCCGGCGACCTGTCCCATCGCCTAACCAAAGACGCTCCGGCGGGCTATAATCCTAAAGGAAAAGAATTTGACAAAAAACTCATCGAGCTGCTAAAAAATCGTGACGTAGAAGGTATCCTAAAACTCGATCCGCAAACGATTGAAGACGCTGGGGAATGCGGACTGCGTTCTATCTTAATCCTGCTGGGAGTAATAAAAAATATGAACTATCAAACCGACATATTAAGCTACGAAGGACCTTTCGGCGTCGGTTATCTAGTGGCGAATTTCCGCTTCAAATAATAATAAATACGGCTATGCATCCCTATGTTAAATTAGCCAAAGAAACCGTGGAGCAAAATTTGTTATTCGGTCGAAAATATCCTGACTTTAAAGAAGACGAATTGCCGCCTGAAACTCTTACGCAAAAAGGCGGCGTTTTTGTTACTCTTTATCAGGGCGACGAACTACGCGGCTGCATTGGCACTATACTGGCTACGCAAAAAAATTTGGCACAAGAAATAATTGCTAATTCTATTTCGGCCGCTACCGCCGATTATCGCTTTTCCCCGATCACTAAAAAAGAACTGCCAACCATAAAATATGAAGTTAGTATTCTGAGTAAACCCGAACAGATAGATTCGCCAGCCAAACTCAACCCCGAAAAATACGGCGTAATAGTCGAATCTGGACGCAAGAAAGGGTTGCTATTACCCGATTTAGAAGATGTCGATACCATCGATGATCAGATTTATATTGCTGCACGCAAAGGCGGTATTAATCTAAGTAAAGACAAAATCACTCTTTACCGCTTTACTACCACCAAATACAAATAAACAAAAATTTTAAAATTTCTGCATAAATTAATGTTCGCCCAAATCATACCGGCAGTTCGCCTGCCTAGAAAATTAACTGTTTTTACTTACGCCATCCCTGAAGAATTGATTGGTAAGATTAAAGTTGGTCAAATTATTAGCACTACCTTTCGCGGCAAAAAAATTCAAGGTGTGGTAAAAGCTACTACTGATAAAATAAACTTTCCTGCCAAAAACCTTAAACCGTTAACCAAAATTCTTTATCCCGAACCGCTCTTTAGCTCCCAACAGCTGGTATTGGCAGAATGGCTGGCCAAATATTATGTCACTTCGCTTGGATTAGTGGTTAAATCAATGATTCCCATTATCCCGCAAAAAAAGATGCCGAGCCGCAAGAATAAAGATATTGTCTGGCAAGATTTTACAGCCAAAGAAATAAAAATAGACAGGCTAGATAAAACAAATATTTTGATACCAACAACCGCAAAATATCAAAACGATTTTATCTACTCACTAATAAAAAATACAAAAAAACAAACCCTGATTTTGGTACCGGAAACCGAAGACCTGACTAGTCTGGGCAGATTTATCCCAAATCAGTTGCGAGAAAAAATTGTTGTTTTTTCCGGAAAGCAAAGCAAAAACGAAGAGTTGCTCGCCTGGAAAGAAACCGCTAGTGGTCAAAAGAAAATAATTATTGGTACCCGTCAAGCAGTGTTTGCTCCTTTAGCTGATCTAGAAACAATTATTGTCATTGATGAACCAAATAGCAGCTTCAAACAATGGGACCAAAACCCCCGTTATGATGCTAGAACCACCGCAACGGAACTTGCCAAAATTCATGACGCTAATATCATTTTTGTCTCCCCTGCTCCACGGTTAGAAATCGTTGGCAAAATAAAAAATATTATCAAAGAAAATCCCAACCAAATAGGTATTCCTATTCTCAACCTAAAAGACGAAGCCCATCACGGTAATTATTCCTTAGTTTCCGAACGTCTAGCCCAAAAAATAATCGAAGCAAAATCGGCGGGACAAAAAACCGTGCTTTATATCAATCGTCGCGGTCTTCATCGATCTGTTACTTGTTCTGACTGCGGTTATGTTTTTAATTGCCCTCATTGCCTGCTTCCGCTACCTTTTCATACTGGTGGCAAACTCAAGTGTCACCATTGCGACTGGCAGCAAGACGTTCCATTATCTTGCCCCAACTGTCGTGGCGTTAACTTTCGTTTTCCCGGCAGCGGCGGACAGCTAATAGAAAAAGATCTAGCCAAAATCTGGCCCGGTTGCCGCGTTTTGCGTCTCGATGCCGATGTTGATTTGCAAAAAATTACTAGCGAACAGATCGATTCGGCCGACATTTACCTGGGAACCAATTTTCTTTTCAAAAAAATAGACTGGCAAAAAATCGACCTAGTGGCAATACTTTCGCTGGACAATATGTTGCACTTACCGGGATTCCGTTCCGGAGAAAGACTATGGCAAACACTCAAAGAAATCGAGCTGTTTGCTACCGGATCACAAACCGACAAAATTTATCTACAAACATTTAACTCAGAAAATCGCATCATTAGAGATTTTGTTGGTAAAAACAACGACGATTTTTACACCCGAGAGATAGAGGCCAGATCCGACTTAGGTTATCCGCCTTTTGGTCAGTTAATAAAACTAATATATCAATCTTCCAATCCAAAAAAGGCAGAATTTCAGGCAAATACACTTTTTCGAGAATTGACAAAAAAACAAGAAAAAGATAAAATAGCCGCTCAAATCAGCGAACCGCAAACCGTTTTTACCAGCCGCGTGCGCGGTCGCTGGCGTTATGTTATTATTATAAAAACCAAAATCAACATTGACGGTCTACTACAAATAGTCCCCGACGACTGGATTATCGATGTTGACCCTGAAGATTTAATATAAATTTTATATGGAAATAATTACTATACCTGACTCTCGTTTGCGTAAAAAATCAAAAAAAATAAATCCTGAACAAATTGCCGACAAAAAATTTCAGCAGTTTATTTTGGATTTGGCAAAAACAATGAAAGTCGATAACGGTGTTGGCATCGCTGCTCCGCAGGTTGGCGAAAATATCAGAGTAATTATCATAGACACTGAAAACGGTCCGACCGCCTATATCAACCCCAAAATCATTTGGAAATCTTTTCGCAAAGAAATCGGCGAAGAAGGCTGCCTTTCGGTTCCCGGAATATGGGGTTTAGTCAAAAGATCCAGATCAGTAATAGTTACTTGCCTAGATAAAAACGGCGTAAAAAAAAGAATCCGCGCCAAAAACCTCTTTGCCCGAGTTTTTCAGCACGAAATCGACCATCTCAACGCCATTCTTTTTACCGACAGGATGACTAAAGAAACTTCCAAAAAAATCAACTAATTTTTCACTGCCGCCATAACCATTATGTTCCAACCTCAAAATACAAAAATAGTATTCCTTGGTACGCCAAACTTTGCCGTACCTTCTTTGATTAAACTGGCTAAAGCCGGATATAATATTATTGGCGTCGTTACTCAAGAAGACAAACCAATGGGACGCAAACAAATCATTACTCCGCCACCAATAAAAATCGAAGCGCAAAAACTTGGACTGCGCATTTATCAGTTTGCCAAAATTGATGAAGCGGCGACTGAAGAAATAAAAAAACTTTCACCAGACTTAATAATCGTTGTAGCTTATGGTCAGATATTACCTCAGGCTTTTCTTGATATACCTAAATACGGCTGTCTCAATATTCACCCTTCCCTACTACCCAAATACCGGGGCGCTTCACCAATCCAACATGCAATTTTAAACGGCGACAGGCAAACTGGCGTTACTATCATGCTTCTCGACGCCAAAATGGATCATGGTCCGATTATTGCCCAAGAAAAATTTGAAATAATCGAGGATGATGATTCGGAAAGCCTGAGTAACCATCTCGCTTGCGAAGGAGCAGAAATGCTAACCAAAATACTGCCCGATTATCTGGAAGGTAAAATTCAGCTTTGGCAGCAAGATCATGACGAAGCGACTTTTACCAAAATGATAAAAAACGAAACAGCTAAAATCGACTGGCAAAAAACTCCGACAGAAATTGAGCGCTGTATCCGCGCTTTCTTCCCTTGGCCCGGAGCTTGGACTGATATTACGGGTAAAAAAGTAAAAATTTTAAAAGCCCACCTGGAAAACGGCGAGCTTGCCCTTGACAAAGTTCAGGTCGAGGGAAAGGCTTCGATGAGTTATCAAGACTATCTACGCGGCAATAAACCGCTTCTCTAATTGTCTTTTTTCCCAAAACTGGAAAGTAAAACAATATAGCCGATACCCAGCGGATGATTTAGATATGGCGAAAACATATGCACTACCAAAAGCACCACCAACCCCAAAATCAACCCAATTCGTAATTCGCCTGTCTCGCCGAAGTTCGCCACAGCGAACGAAGGCGGATAATTCGTAATTCGTAATTGTTCTATCACCTTCCATATCAGTAAAAGATAAACGATTAGTCCAAACAATCCAATCTTAAGTAAAATATCAAGATAGCCCCATTCGAAAGTAAATGTCGTGTACCAACCGTCGGGGTTATTTTTTAATATCCGCGGGTCGCGTGTTTGATAAGTTACTGCCGTGCCATAGCCAGAGCCAAGTACTGGATGCTTAGCCACTTCTAATGATAAAGGTTTTAGTTGATTGACTCGACTGATCCCAGCTGCCTCCGAAGTGTCGGTCAGCCGTTTACTAATCAAATCCCCCGACCCGCTACCAGCCACCAACCAGACAAACAAAACCTCAAGTGCTAATATAAAAATAAATATCGCGCCAAATGCGCAGATTTTTTTTAGCCCGATTTTTTCCTTAAACAAAAATATCAGGAGCATAACACCAAATGCCGCTAGACACCCAAGCCAAAAACTACGAGACAAACTCAAAACAACTGTCAAGCTAGAGAAAACAAACGTTAAAGCTAACAACAAGTTTATTTTTTTTGACTCTAAATATTTTCTTGTCGTTAAGTAAAAAAACAATGGCGCACCTATAGCGGCGTAGATTTGGCTTTGCAAAAATACTCGCCAAAGATTGCCACCAGCAAAAGTTATTTCACCGATACGAAAATCACGCAACCAACCATAAAGCGAATCAACAAATGAAAAGTTCTGCGTAAAACAAATAAAAGCAAAAACACTAAGTAAACAATTGACGCCGATCACTCCAGCCATAATACTCAAAATTTTTGACCCGTCTTTGGCAGTAAGGACATCAAAAAACGGTAAAAAGTAAAAGAAAAATAGCCAGCCATTAACATCAAAAAAAACATTGGCAAGCCCGTTTCCTCGAAGATAACCCCAGAGCGCTCCCCAAAAAATTACCAGGATCAAAACTGCATAATATTTAAAAAATTTACTTCCAAAAATCTTGCCGTAATTTTCCAGTTTTCTTTTTCTGGCTAACTCAAACAACACCTTAATCAACCAAACCAGTATTATCACTGCAAAAATCCCGATTCGCAACGAAAGATCAAAACCGCTAATTTTTATACCAAAAAGGTGACCCATGGATCCAATCATTATCTCAGTTAGGGCAATATATACGCCAAATTTTAGCCGATACAAGGAAGCGAGTAGCACTGCTGTTAAAATCGAGACAAAGGCAACGCTACCAAATATTGGCAAAAAATAAGAAAGAAAAGAAAGCGCTAATACTAACATTAACGCCCCAAATATTAAAAAAAATGCTTTTTTATCCAGAACCATATTGACTTATTTATTAAAACGTGATTAAATACTGCCATCACCTTTTTACAACCATCAAAATAAGAGGGGGCAAATTATGGTTATTGGGATTATCCTTTTGGCGGTCGCAGGCAGTTTCTTTGCTTACAGGTATGGCCACAAAGAAGGCTACTACAGTGGCTATCGTGACGGAGAAGTGGCCGCATCAAACAGGGTTTACAGCGCCTCCATCGAAAATGGTGCCACGATGGTCGGAAAATGACAAATCCGCACAAAAGCAGCCGTCTCGATTAATTGAGACGGCTTTTTTTATAATTGATTATTTCTTTTTTTAATTTTAAACAGTTGTACTAAAAAAGCCAAAGCTAAACTAATATAAGTAAGCGGCAATAAAAATAAATAGCTCCCCCACCCGACATTTTTGCGAAAATAATAACGCATACTCTTGACTAGTATTTTTTGTTTAGGCAAAGCTAGATGAAAGGCAAAGCTTTGACTCTTAAGATGAACGATCTCCGCTATCGGCGTATAAACTATTCGCCATCCAGCGTCACGCACTCTTTTACAATAATCAACATCTTCAAACCACGACCAAATGTTTTTATCCAGCGCGCCGACTTGGTCAATCACCTTTTTGCGAACAAGCATAAAGGCTCCCATCACCTGTTCAACGTCTTGCTGCTGTTCATAGTCAAAATCTAGCCACAAATATTTTTTGATCAGTTTTGGAAAAAAATTATGCATCTTAGTCAGTATTACCGCCTGATCCCAAACTGTCGGCAGTCGTCTGACTTGCAATTGCGTTGTTTTATCAGGATTTAATATTTTGCAGCTAGCAATACCGACATCCTGGTTATCTTGCATAAAACCAACCATTTTATCCAGACAATCATCGATAATTTCAGTATCAGAATTTAAAAGCAAAACAAATTCCCCGCTGGCAGTGGCGATTCCCTGATTGTTGGCAAAAACATAGCCGGTATTTTCTTCGTTCTCGATTAGCCGTACCTGCCTAAACTCGGATTTAATCATCTCAACGCTGCCATCAGTCGATCCGTTATCAATCACTATCAATTCAAAATCTAAATTTTTAGTATTATCAAAAATCGACCGCAAACATTTGCGGGTCAGTTCTTTGGTGTTCCAATTAGCAATAATAATCGACAGTTTCATATTACTTTGTATTTGCCTAGCAAGTCATTTACTTTAACTTTCAAAACTTCGCCCAAAGTTCTAAGGTACCCGCTAAACGTCACTTTCGAATCCGGGTCATTAACCCAAACCACACCCATTTCTTTTATTTTATAACCATACTTTTTGGCAATTAATAGCAGCTCAAAATCAAACCCCCAACGATCAACGGTTTGTTTTTCAAACACCCCCAAAGTTTTACGTGAAAATAACTTAAAACCACATTGTGTGTCTTCTATCTTTAGACCAAGAGCAAAACGAATAAACCAGTTCCCGGCTTGCCCGGCAAAAATTTTAGGTAGCGACTGCGCTTGCCTGATAGTCGCATCATCTGCCGTACGCGAGCCAATAATAATGTCATGACTAGCAAAATACTGCTCAGCTTTATTTAGCTCCTCAATCGGCGTTGACAGATCGGCATCCAAAAATAATACCCAATTTCCACTGCTGGCAAGCGCTCCTCTTTTTACGCTGTAACCCTTGCCCCTATTTTTTTCGTTTTGTAAAACCTTGGCACCGGTCGTTTTCGCCAATCCAGCTGTTTGATCTTGCGAACCATCGTCAACGATAATAATTTCGTATTGCCAATTTTTACTTTTCAAAAAATTATCAACTTCTCTAATGGTTGAGACGATATCTCTGCTTTCATTATAACACGGGATAACAACTGAAATATCCATATTCCACTTCCTAGTTACTAGCCGCTAACTGCTAGCTGCTATTATTTTAACTTCTCAAATAAATATTTAGTCATCAGCTGCACCCGACCATACCACGAATCATCAGCTACCACCTCTACCCTGGTTTTACGCAAATAATCACCGTCTTCACGCAAGGCTAAATTTATTTTTTGATTAAATTCCTCTGAAGTATTGGCGATATACAAAATGTTACGAAAAGTCTCGATACCAGCTACCGAAGTCGTAACAATCGGCAAACCGCAAGCAGAATATTCGTAAAGTTTCATCGGATTCATTGATCTTGTAAAATCATTTATCTTATGCGGAATTATTGCTACGTCAAAACAGTGCAAATATTTTGGCAACTCTTGATAAGGAACAAAAGGAATCAAATAAACGTTGTCATAACCCTTGAAATTATCAACTAAAACCTTTTTTCGTTTTTTCCAGATACCAGCGCCGATGAGCACGATCGATTTGTCTGGATTATTTTTGGCAATATTTTTTACCAGATCGAGATCAACCCGATCCTCGATTACACCGTGATAACCAATAATAGGATGCTTGATATTTTTTAGCTCGTCCGGCGTATCATATTTAATACTTGGTGCGGCAAAATGTTCCATATCAATACCATTTGGCACCCAGTAGCAATCCTTGTCACCGGCAAAAAGTTGTTTCTGCAAATACTCTGAAACGGAAAAAATTAGATCGGCGTCTTGACGAATAACCTGGTAGCCGACTTTGATGTCACTATGATATTTTTTAAAAGCCGGATGTTCTAACCAATTATCCACTGCGTCAAAAACAAAAGCCTTGCGATCAATCTTATTTCTACCAACGTCTTCCAAAATATCAGTGAACAGCGGATTATAAGACCAAAAAACAACATTGGTCAGTTTCAAAACCTTAATAATCCGGCGGATCTCACGTACCACCGTTCGATGGGAATAAATCGAATCAATCGTTGAATAAATATAAAGTTTATTATTTACTCGATGACAGGCGCTGGTAAAATCGCCGTAAATTATTTCCAAATCTTTCATTGGCCAAATTACGTTTTCCCAATAAACTTTAGCCACCTTCTTCCAGTTAAACGGCAAAAAATCTACCGAAACAATTTTGTCAATCCGCTCGTCTTTTTGTAAAGATTGCAAAACATGATAATTACGATTCACCCGTCCCTTCTGCCAATCCGTGTAATGGGACATGGAAAACATAATAATGTTAATTTTTTCCATAACATTTCGAGACAAAAAATAAAGACCTCTGTAGCAATATTTTTTTAATTTTTTATTCTTAAATTATTTTAAAATCCCCTCTAGCTTTTTTATTTCTATATCCCAACTAAAATCCCTTTTTGCTCGTTCTTTACCTTGTTTGCCAAGCCTTTCTGCTAACTCTTGGTTGGTCATCAACTCAAGTATCGCCCCCGCAACATCCTCAACACTTTCCGGATTAACGACTAGTCCGGTTTGACCGTCAATCACTGCCTCGGCTTGTCCACCAGACCGCCCCGCAATCACCGGTTTAGCAAAAAGAGCTGCCTCCAAAAATACCATGCCAAAACCCTCAAAATCACCTCCGACTCCCCCTCTAGCCACCATAATAAACGCATTACAAGCCCTATAATAGGTCGATAAGTCGTGATCAGCTATATAACCTGCTAAAACCACGTTTTGACCCAAATTTAAGCGTTTTATTAATTCTACCAAATTAGCCTTATTTTCACCATCGCCCACGACAAGATAGACCAAATTCGGCACTATTTTTAACACCTGAGGCAATGCTCTAATAACCGTATCATGACCCTTACGCGCCACCAGTCGTCCTACACTAAGCAATACTTTATTACCATCAAATCCTATCTCCTGTCTCCTGTCTCCTGTCTCTTGTCTCTCCACCGGACATGGAACTATTTTTACCAATTTCCTTTCTTCTACTCCCAATCGCACAATCAACCCCTTGGTGAATTCGCTATTAAAAGTAACTTGATTGGCATTTTTCAAAACAATTACACCCAAAGATTTTTTTATCGACCCATGATGCAAAATATTTGCCACATCCATACCGTGCGTATTAACGATGTACGGTATTTTTAAAATCTTACTAACAATCATTACTGCCGTCCCCACTGGTAACGGTTGCGCCGCCCAAAACATCTGTATTTTTTCTCTCCTTGCTATCTTATAAATATGCCAAATCATCGGCAACCATTGCGGCCAAAACCGACCTAAAATATTCCGCCGATAAATCCTAAATTTAAATTTGTTATCTTCGTTTTTATTTACTCGCGACGCTAGTACCACCAAGTCTTGATAAGGCAAACGAACACAAAGCTGCTCTAGATAATTAGCAACACCGCCGGTGCTCGGCAAAAAATCAATTGTGACTAATAATGTTTTTTTCATAGAATTGGGTAATTAGGAGGATAGGAGGTTATGAGGTTGAGTATAATAGAGTCTCCTATCCTCCTGTCATCATGCCCTCCTATCCTCCTACTTTCTAAACGACCCGACCAAATCCCACGCTTCTGTCCAGTTTATTCCTTTTAATAAAATCAACACAATAAGGTAAACCACCCCGCCAATCGGAACTAAAAATAAAAAATTCATCATTGGTTTTAAAAATATTATTACCACCGTCATACAGACGCAAGCAACCAAAACTTTAAAAAAACCTTTAATCAAAAATATTTTGTTATATCTAATAATCCCTCCAACATAAAACATTCCTAGTACAAACAAAGTGATTGTCCCGACTAATGCAGCAATAGCCGCACCGACATAAGCCCATGCGCCCATAAACGGAATCAAAATAATATTAAAAATGACATTAATAAGCATGGTAATACCCATATTAATCGTATTCTGGGTCTGTTTATTGCAAGCATTGAGTAAAGCGCCAATGGGAAAACTAAGAAAGTTAAACACCAGGCAAATAATCAAAATTTTGAGCGCTCCAGTAGTGGGTGCAAACTGTGTACCGTACATTTTAACAATAAATTCATTAGCTAAAACAAAAACGCCGAAAGTTATCGGCATAGAAATTAATAATAAATAATGCATTGATTTTTCGAAAACTCTGGCTAATTGCGTTTTGTCAACTATAAAATAATTAGCCATGGCCGGAAAAAGTGCCGCTGACATTGCCATTGGTATAAACTGCAAAGCAAAAGTTATTTTGTAGCCAGCCGAATACCAACCCACCGCTTCGTCTCCTGACAATGTCGAAAGTAGCACCGAGTCAATATAGCCATAAACTCGGGCAAAAATACCAGCAATAGCAAAAGGAATGGCTATTTTAAATATAACTTTTAATAACGCCTTGTTCACCCTTGGCGTTGGCAAAAAATTAAACTTTTTAAAAACCAAAACAGCGGAATAAAAAAAGTTAAAAGCGCTGCCGGCTAGTATTGAACCAACCAAAAAATGCAGAGGTAGATGTAATAACAATGATGTTGCGCCACAGCTGACAATAATAAACTGTCCTATCGTCATCCCGATAGCTTCGTATTTCAAAGACTGTTGCGCCCGAAACGCGGCGTAAAAACTGAGGTAAAAAGAATCCAAAATCATGATCAACCCCGAAATATACACCAGTTGTCGTGACAACAGATCCTTATCTATAAGATTAACCGCAACCACCACGGCAATATAAGTTAAGCTCGCCAGTATCGTTTTAATTCCGATAATATTACCAAGATAATCCTTGATCTTGTTTTGATCCTTAGCTCCCTCACGAGTTAACACCGAAGACAACCCCAAATCAATCAAAATTCCGAAAATCGAAGTGAATGACAATGCAAAAACATATTTACCGATATCAGCAACACCAACCATCCTGGCAATTAAAACAAAATACAGAAAGGCTAGTATTTTCTGTACAATATAAGCCACCGTCAAATAAGTGGTATTTTTGGCAATTCGGACTGGTTGCGGTGTCATAAGATAATATTATTATAGCTTAATCCCCTGATATTTTAAAGGTTGACCGTCGACCAAGAATATTTGATAAATAAACAACAAGAATATTCCTCTTCACGTACTTAACCTCCTAATTGGCTTGGCAAACAAGAGTTTGCCATTTTTGATTTTTAAAAAAATGACGCACGAGAGTGCGTCAAGCCAAAAAAATCAATTCTTGTCTCTCATCTCCTAATTCTTTTCCCCTGTCTCTTTATTTAAAAACCTCGATAGATATATAGTCACCACCACCACGACCAACGTAATCGCTACAGCATAAACTAGCTTTAACACTATCCCCGATTGACTGACCGGAAAAAAATACTCAATCAGACTTTTGATCGCTTCGTTCCAGGCAAGGCCGGCCACAAAGGCAAAAGCCGAAACAATATAAGTTAACAAAGTTTTTCGCGCCTCGGCGCGTAGATTCTCTCCTTGCTTTTTTAGATTTTCTAAAGGCATAATTATTATTTTTATTTTTCACCAAATTTTTCCACCAATATTTCACGCATTCGTGCCAAAGATTCTTCAAACTTTTCTAGATTCTTCGTTACCTCCGGATCGATCCGCTGACCAGCCAAAAATCTTTGTTGCTCTTCCAAAGAATTCAGAAGCTTATTAAAAATTCCGATTTCTACTTTAGTTGGTTTTTCATCTAGATTATAACTCATACCATTAAGAAGTCCGTACAGCTCATCAGTATTAAGAGAAATGAAAAATAAAGGAATATTACCAATTCCCTTTTTCACCAATTTTTGTTTACCGTCATCACCTTTTTCAAAAGTAATTCCGTATTTAACTTTACATCCGCCATGTTTAGCCACTTTAACTATTTTTTCTTCCTTTTCTGCCCGACGGTCACCTTTACCAGCATCATGCACTTCATCAAAAGTACAAACCACGTCGCCAGTAGCTCGATCAACGATTACATTATCAACACGATTGGCATAGTCGTCGTAAGTCGAGGCGCGCATGACTAAAAACTTGCTACCAATAATTTTGTAAAAAATAGCGGTGATGGCTTTTTCTAGTTGCATACTAACATGCTGCTCTTTATTTTCTATCCATTGTGCCACTATTTCCTCGGTTGTATTACAACCGTATTTTTGGGCATAAAATTTGGCAACGTTGGAATCTTCCGCTTCACTCCACTCGAGCTGTTTGGCTTTAACAAAACGTTTGTCAGTTTTAACATCATCGACACGGCTGTAAGGACCGCCGCTAGCTACAGCAAAACAATCCGGACTAATCGAACAAGTCTGGTCAACTATCGGTCCTTTTTGCTTGTCGTCCAAAAAAGGCGCAAAGTCGCTATTTAGCCGGCTGGCTATAACACCAAGCATTTGATCCATGGCCTCTCCCCGCTTTTCCGGTTTTTTGACTGGAGCGGAAGGAGGAAATTCTGCGAGTTTAAACATACACATATAGCTTAACATAGATACGTCTATCGTCAATCATTTGACACTGACCCTTTATCCGAGTAAATTAAAAACAGATAATCAACAAAATAAAATATGCAAAAAGTAGAATTTTACAAACTACAAAACGACGGCTCCCAAGCGACTATTCTAACTTGCTTTTTTGACGGTCAAAAAACCACTTTTTCAGGAGACGAATCTTTGGTAGAAAGCTTAAAAAAAGAAGGAATTTTTGACTACTCAGATCCAGGTAATAGAAACAAAAAACTTTTTCCCAGTGATGGCTCAAAATTTCTCGAACAGCTTCAATACAATTTCAAGTCAGGATACCTCAACGCCTCTAACATAATGAATGATTAAAATATATGGCAATACCAGACTGGATGGCCTTTTCGCCAAAACCACCAGAAAAAGAACACGCTACCATAGAGCCATGCCCTAAACCAAGCCAAAAAACAGACAGGACTCCACAAGAAGTAAATCTAGAAAGTGGAGAAATTTTTAAGCAAAAAGAACTCAACGGCGGATGTAATGAAGCATACATTATTGACATTAAGGGAGATGGCAAAGGCGTTTTTAAACCAAAAAAAGGAGAAATAAATCTAAGTAGACTGGTTGAACGCGGAACTTATTATAAACGCGAAAGAGCGGCATACTTAGTTAATAAATTTATCGACCTGGGACTAGTTCCTTCAACAATTATAAGAAATATTGATAACGAGATTGGTAGTGTACAAGAATTTATACCAGACGCCGAGGCGGGCCATCAAGCGATACACAATACAATAGGATCCAGCCAATGGTCAAAATGCAAAAAACAAATGTTAGAAATGTGGCTTTTAGACTATTTAATATGGAACGGCGACAGACATGGCAATAATTTTCTGATTGATACAAACAATTCCGTTGTAGCCATAGACAACGGACTATCTTTTTCTCCGGATAGTCCAATATTTTATTCATTTAATTTGCAGTTTGACGTTGACGAAATACCCGTTGCCATAAAAACTCTAAAAAAAATACTTGCTATAACTCCGCGTGAGATTGAGCTGCTACAGGGTTTACTTATGGAATTACTTAGTAAAAAAGAAGTAGCGGCTTTTATTTATCGCCTAGAACATCTGCGACAGTTCTTTTCAGGGCAAGAATCTGCGGACGATAAAAAAATAGCAAAACAATGGAACAAACTGAATCTCACCTATGACGATAATTCTCAGGGGATTAACGCTAATAATCAAAAACCAAAATTTAATCTTTAATAAAAACAAAAAACCGCCTTCGCTATCTGCTCTTGGCGGTTTTAAGCTGCGCTTTGGTCCGGATAAGGATCCGGCAAAGGCGACTCTTCTTTAATCATAGATTTCTTGGCGTAATAGCTTCCAACCTTCTCTTAGAGAAAGTTTTACGGCTTTTTTGCGCTTTTTGTTAGTTTTGTTGAAGTAAGCAGTAGTAAGCATGGTGCCGATAGCGCAACCCAGGGCGTAAACGATTATCAACCAAAAATTGTTAATATTTTCCACCACTGATGCTAGCACGTAATACCAAATCATGATATTTACTACTGTCACTACTCCACTGGCCAAAACTTTGTTTTCTGATACTATCTTGGTCCAAATCGAAACGATAATCATTTCGATAATTCCGATAAAAAATAGAACCAGCATATTAATGTCTTTAGTTTGTTAATAATTCCGGGACGACCTTTATTTTTTTACTACGCCTACCCGGTTTTTTGTTATAGGCGTTGTGAAAAGTAAAAACGCCCTTTTGCAAGAACGCTTTTAATTTTCGAACTATATTATAGCTCATTACCTGTTTTTAGTCAACATGATTAAAATTTACCTTATAAATATTGATAAAACTATTTTTATCTAAAAAATATCCTTATTAAAACACCGAAAGCCCTGCTAAACAACAGGGCTTTAAATAAATCAATATATTTTTCGAGATTAACGTTTCTGCCATTGCGGGGCGCGACGAGCGCGACGTAAGCCCGGTTTTTTTCTTTCTTTAGCTCTTGGATCACGAGTCATAAAACCAAAAGGTTTCAGGGTTGCACGTAATTCCTTATCCATTTTGATCAAAGCCCTGGCAACACCGTGCAGTACGGCTTCGGCCTGGCTGTGGACTCCACCACCTTTTACCACGACGCTAAAAGACGCGTCGGCATAACCAGCCGCCTTGAGCGGATCTTCAATTTTTTTACGATCAATAGCAACGGTAAAATATTGCTCAAATTCCCTGCCATTGATACTGATATGCTTTTTTTTATTATCAAAAAGCCGAACCCTGGCAACTGCTGTTTTGCGTCTGCCTACGGCTTCAAAATATTTTCCAGCGATAATTTCGCTCTTAACTGGTTTTTTTTCGGTCATATTTATTTCTTAAATTTAAGTCGTTTCAACATCAACTTTTGTAAACGATTCTTAGGTAACATATACGAAACCGCGCGACGAATAACATCTTCCGGCTTTTGATCAAAAAGCTCTTTCATTTTTTTAATCTTTAAACCCCCCGGATGATGCGTGTGGCGATAATAGACCTTTTGACTAAGTTTTTTACCGGTGAATTTTACTTTGTCAGCGTTAGTTATTTCGACGAAATCCCCACAATCAGTATGAGGGCTATAGCCAGGTTTATTTTTACCCATCAGCAGTCCGGCAGTTTTGGTCGCTATTCTGCCAACAGCAAGTCCGGTCGCATCAATATGATGCGTTTCCTTTTTTAAACCGTAAGCATGTTTAGTAATCTTATTCATATTAAACGAATTCTATTAAAGCCATCTTAGCGGCGTCTTTTCTGTTAGTATCCAATTTGGTTATTCTAGTATATCCGCCCTTACGATCTTTGTAGCGCGGACCGATCTCTTCCATCATTTTTTTTACCGCGCCGGTAGTATAAAGATAAGAGCTTAATCTGCGACGAGCTGCCAGATCTCCCTTTTTTGCAGTAGTGATACAACGCTCTATCACCGAACGCAACACCTTAGCTTTGGCTTCAGTAGTCTTTATCTTTTCATGTAAAACAAAATTATTAGCGAGCCCTCGCAGCAAAGCCTTGCGAGCAGTGGCATTACGATCTAAAATTTTTATATTCTTTCGGTGTTTCATATTAAAAATTATTCTTCTTTACTCTCTTCAGATTTTCCCTTTACTGCCATATTCTGATCGCCCTTTAGCGCCTGAAATTGCCCAATCATAATATCAACCGCTTGATCAAAAGCTTCTTCCGGGGTAATAATTCCGTTGGTTTCGATATACAGATTTAGCTTGTCATAGTTGGTAATCTGACCGACGCGGGTATTTTCTACCTTATAACCAACAGCCACTACTGGAGAAAAAGTTGAATCAATAGCTATTTCCCCTACCATCAAATGAGCCTTGTCTTGATTGTCACTAGATATAAATCCGCGACCAGGAACAACAGTAACTTCCATTTCCAATTCTGATTTTTTATCAGTCAAAGTTGCAATCACTAAATCGGAATCAACCACTTCGACTTGAGCGTTAGCGTCAAAATCACCGGAAGTAACCACTTTTTCACCTTTAACTTTCAAAGTCATTTTTACCGGCTCATCGCCATGCAATTTAAAAATCAAACGTTTTAAATTTAAAATGATTTCTACGATATCTTCCTTAACGCCTTCAACGGCTGAGAATTCGTGGTCCACACCCTTAATTTTAAAAGAAGCAATAGCAGCTCCTGGCAAAGAAGACAATAAAACGCGTCTTAAAGTATTGCCCAGGGTTGTGCCATAGCCATAATAGCAAGGTTCAATGACCACGGTCTTTTGATTCTTGCCATCGCCTTTATGCCACTCGATTTTGGATGGTAATAATAAATTTTCCATAAGAGTGTGTGAATTAATTTATTTTTTATTTTATCTTGAGTAAAACTCAATGATAGCTTTAATGTCAAAAGAAGTATCAATTTCTTCACGAGCAGGTTTATTTAAAACCTTGCCTTCAAGATTTTTACCTTCCAGCGCTAACCAAGAAGGAATATTAGCCTTGCCCAATTTTTCTGAAAGGTTGGCAAATATTTTAGATTTTTGCGCCTTGGTACTTACTGATATTTTATCGCCGACTTTAACTTGAAACGAAGGAATGTTCACTTTTTTACCGTTAACGACAAAATGACCGTGCAAAACCAGCTGTCTTGCTTGAGTACGGGAAGCGGCAAAACCCAAACGATAAACCACGCTGTCTAAACGCATCTCCAGTAAACGCAACAACTCGAGATTGGCATCGCCTTTCGTATTAGTCGCCATAACATAATATTTACTGAACTGTTTTTCCAAAATACCATAAATTCTTTTAGCTTTTTGCTTTTCAGTAAGTTGCTCACCATAGCCGGTTGATTTACCGCGTCCTTTGACGCCATGAATTCCTGGCGGATAGTTTCTTTTTACTATAGCGCATTTTGCGGTATTACAACGCTCACCCTTTAAAAAGAGCTTGGCTCCCGCCCGACGACATCGGGCACATTTTGCATCTAGTTTTCTTGCCATAATATTGAAAATCTATCTATTAAAAATTAATTAGATACGGCGCGGTTTTTGCTGTCGGCAACCATTGTGCGGAATAGGAGTAATATCTTTGATAGTTAATACCTGGATACCATTAGCATTAATAGCGCGAACAGCCGACTCACGACCAGCACCGACACCTTTAACAAAAACATTCACTTCTTTTAGACCATAAGGCTGAACTTTTTCTACCGCTGCTTTAACGATAATACTGGCGGCATAAGGAGTGGCTTTTTTCGGACCCTTAAAACCGCATTGACCGGCAGAGCTCCAAGTGAGAACATTACCGTTTTGATCAGTAAAAGTAACTATAGTATTGTTGTAAGAAGCCTGAATATAAGCCCGACCAAGCGAAACCTGACGTTTGGTCTTTTTTCTGCCTTTTTTAGCGGCAGCAACAGCTGCGGTTTCTGCGCCTTGCGCGACCGTCACTAACTGCTCCTTACCTTCTTCGGTTTGAATTTGTTTTTCTTCAATCATAAGTTATCCTTAAGTCTTTTGCGCTGGCGGTTTTTTACCGCTAGCCATGGTTTTACGGGTATTACCGCGCACGGTGCGGCTATTAGTTTTGGTGCGCTGACCACGAACAGGCAAGTTTCGAGCATGCCGAGAACCGCGATAGCTGCCAATTTCTTTCAACCGTTTAATATTAGTTAAAACTTCTCTTTTTAAATCTCCTTCGATGCGATATTCTTTTTCTACAATATTACGAATCTTATTTGCTTCTTCGTCGGTTAAATCTTTCACTCTTTTATCCGGACTAACGCCGGCTTTTGTCAAAACCTTTTGCGCAAAAAATAAACCAATACCATAAATAGCCGGCAAAGCGGCTTCTATTCTTTTATTGTTATCGAGGGTAACGCCGGAAATTCTTAATACCATAATTAATTATCCTTGTCTTTGTTTATGTTTAGGACTTTTAGAACAAATAACCATTCTCCGTTTTTTACGAATAATGATTTTGCAATCTTTACAAATTTTTTTTACCGAAGCTCTGACTTTCATAGTTTTAAAATCTATAGGTTATACGACCTTTGGTCAAATCGTACGGAGTCATTTCGATCCTAACCTCGTCTCCTGGCAGCAAACGAATTTTATTCATTCGCATTCTACCGGAAAGATGAGCTAAAATCTCATGACCGTTCATTAGCTTTACGCGGAAAGTCGCACTAGGTAATAATTCTAGGACTTCCCCCCTCATTTCGATAAAATCTTTTTTTGCGTTCATTGTGTAAAAAGTTGACAGTATTATATATTATTTAAAAATAAAGTCAAGCAGCTAAAAACCATTTGGCAATATCCCAGCTGCGCGCTCCACTGCCAATGGTTCTTTTGTTTAATTTTAGGTAATTTGAATCAATATAATTCAAGTACTTGGTATTATAGAGAATGCTGTAAAATAAGTCAATTCCTATTTGGTAGCGAGTAGAGGGTAGAGGGTAGCGAGTATTGAGTAGCGAGTGATAATTCAAAAGTCCCTTACTTATTGGCTATTTCTCACTACCCGCTACCCACTACCATCTGGACATTATTGCCTCAAATCTTGACAAAAATCAACCAATATGATATATTCCAACATTCCCAATCATTGGGAAAACCCTGTAAGACGGAGGGCATTTTTTCCGTCTAGGTAGCTCACTTCGTGACTACCGCCCATAAAATCACATCCACCGTCGGTGGAAAGTGAAGGGAGATATGAAATGAGACCTTGTGATTTTTATGTATTAAAACAAAACGCTTTTTCTGTGGTGACCTTTACTGGCAAGAACGACACACTACTGTCGATTCTTGCCGCAACCACACCAATAGTGTGTGGCAAAAATGTTTGTAGCTTCCGGGTTGACATCACCGGACAAAAAACAGTGGTGCTCGCCCTGGATGCGTATTCGTGTGTGTTCTCTAAGGCGAAACACCCTTATAGAGAACATTTCCAATTCTTCGTCGCCATTGAGGTTGATGGCGAAGAAGTAACTGTCAGCGAAAAAGAGTTCTGGAATCCGCTTCCAGGACGCAACGGATCGGTCAGCAACGATAACGTCGTCGCGCTAATCGATGGCGTCTACTATGGCTCCAAGAAACAAAAGGATTTGTTCTTGGGTGAATTGAGAGATAAGCCTTATCGGCACGTGCCCGATGCCAACATGCTACTGTGCTACCTCGCCATTGCCAATAAAGTCGAGGCCGAGGCGGTTGTCGCCGCTGCCGAGAAGGTCGAGGCCGAGTGTCGTATCGCCAAAACACCGGCGACCGACTGACATATTTGCATCAAAAAACCCACCCGAGTCAGACTCGGGTGGTTCTTTTTTTATCTCCAATCCCCAACTACTACCTGCCAACTACCAACTACTACACGATTTCCATCACCTTAGTCACAATCTTTTCCACAAAATGAAACTTGCTAGTCGCAAGAACAAACACGAGTAAAATCAAAGTCGCGGTATAACCGATAATATGAGGATGTTGCACCCGTATTTGAATAAAAATTTTGAGCGTCAAGGCGACAATCAAGAATGCCAGGAAAGCATAGAAAAATTTATCTACGAAAAATATAATATTATTAACCAAATCTCGCGCCCTGCTTGTTTCCGGCACTGCCACCACTACCGGCGCGTTAGACTCAATTTCTTGTAATACTTTACCACCATTAGGCATCTGTATTTCTGAATCTTGGATAGCATAAGGATTATTTGCCCATTCTTTCACAAAAATATCTTGCTTATCGGCAACTTCCAATCCAACTTCTTGTCCTTGTGACATTGCCGCGTTTTCATAAGCAACCGCCTTTTGTTGAATGTCTTTTGGTACTGAAGCAACGATCTGCTTATGCGTCGAACCAAAATACTGCACTAAAACAGCAGTGTCCTTGCCATCGATTTTGCCATAAGCGATACCAACACCGATTTCTTCGTAGCGCGGATTAATAATATTTTTACGATGCGACGGACTATTCATAAAAGCTCGGTGCACGCTTTCGGCGCTAGAAAAATCCATCGCCAGATTTTCCCCCGCCGCGTAATAAGCATAACCCACATCATCAAGCCAAACCCACGGCTTGTCGCCGTTTGGCGCAGTGTGACTAAAATACCCCTTGGTAATCATGTCATTAGCTTTTTCCTGTGCCGCTTCTGTTAATAAAGAATTGATTGTTAAACCAGAAATTCCCATCTCTGTCCTGGCCTGATTAGCCAATTCGATAATACCATCAGTTATCTTGGCGGAAAAAACTAAATAAGAAGGGTAGACGACAAAAAGAAGAACTGTTAAAAAAACCTTGATAAAAATCAAGGCAATGGCGTAAAAACGTAAATGTCTAGTACTCAAAGCTTGCGGTAAATAGCCATTATCCTGGTGCGGAATAAAATGTTTTTTGAACCACATCCGAAAATGGCGCGAAAACTTCTGATACCAAGTTTCGTGCCAAAAATGTTTTAAAAACTTTTCTTTCATTGACATACAACACTTGTATTTTAAAACATTATAGACATTTTGTAAATACAAATCGCCGCGCGCCGAAAACCGAACGACATTATTCCAACACCGCCTTAATCCGACGTACACCGGAGCTAGACGATTCTTCTTTGGTTATTTTGAAGTGTCCCAGTTCACTAGCGTTTTCTACATGCGGACCGCCGCAGATTTCCCGAGAAAAGTCACCGATACTGTAAACTTTTACTTTATCGCCGTATTTGTTTTCAAAAACACCGGTCGCGCCCATTTGCCTGGCTTCGTCTAACGTCATCTCTTTCATCACCACTGGTAGCTTTTTGGCAATCTGCTCGTTAACAATATTTTCGACTTGCTTTAGCTGCTCCGGAGTCATTTTTTCGCCATGGGAAAAATCAAAGCGTAGTCGCTCGGCTGTAATATTACTGCCCTTTTGCGAAACATGGTCACCAAGTACGCGACGCAAGGCTTCGAGCATCAAATGCGCAGCTGTGTGTAGTCTAGTAGTTTCTACTCCAGCGTCAGCTAGCCCGCCTTTGAACATACCAGCAGAGGCAGTACGGGAAAGATCCTGGTGTTCTTTTAACTTCTGACTAAAATCTTTAATATCAACTTCGATGTCTTTCTCTTTAGCCAACTCAATTATCATTTCTATTGGGAAACCAAAACTTTGATAGAGATAAAAAGCAGTCTCTCCGGAAATCCTGTCTTCTAAATCAGAACAAGGGTCGTTATCCATTATTCTCTTATTGCTCTGCACTCTTTCAAATTCTTTTATTCCTAATTCTAATGTTTTTTTAAATTTTACTTCCTCCTCTGTTATTTCTTTAATTATTTTAGTTTGTCGCTCTAATAAATAGGGATAAAAATCAGAATACTCGCCAACAACTTCTTTAGCCACTTCGGCGCAGAAAGATTTACTGATTCCCAAATCATGAGCAAAGCGAACCGCCCGACGGATTAAACGACGGGTAAAATATCCTTGCTCTTTATTGGAAGGCGCAGCTCCGTCGGCAATTAGAAAAGTCGCGGCGCGTAGATGATCTATGATTACGCGGAAAGCCTTGGTTTCTTTTTGATCCTGGTTGTAAACCTTGCCTGACAATTTTTCTAGTATCCCTTTAATCGGCGCAAATAAATCAATGTTAAAAACATCTGGCGTGCCGTTTACTGCCGCGGTCATACGTTCCAGTCCGCCACCAAAGTCGATATTTTTATTTTTTAATTCTTCAAAACCTTTATCAGTCTTAATATATTGCATGAAGACATTGTTACCGATTTCCATGAATCGACCACAATCGCAGTTGACGTGGCACGGCTGATCGGCAAAAACCGACTTCTCATGTAGCCCTAGCTCTGCACCAAAATCCCAAAACATTTCTGAGTCAGGACCGCCTGGTTCGCCCACCGGCATGTTAGCAGTTACGCCGGAGCGTGACCACCAATTTTTTGTCTCGTCATAATAAAATATCCGTCCGTCTTGCAAACCATTTTTTTCGGCAAGGTCTACCGCCTTAGCTTCGACACCAACGGCGGCAAACTGCTCCTGCCAAAGCTTCACCGCTTCTTCGTCCTTTGCTATACCAATATCTTCTTTGCCGCGAAAAACGGTAACATAAATGCGTTTTGAGTCTAAACCAATTTCCTTGGTCAAAAACTCAAACATCCAGCCGATTTGCTCTTTTTTGAAATAATCGCCTAGGCTCCAATTGCCAAGCATCTCAAAAAAAGTTGTGTGACGGGCATCACCCGCTTCATCAATATCTTGAGTGCGAAAACATTTCTGCGAATCGACCAATTTATTTCCTGACGGGTGTTTTTCGCCAAGCAAGTACGGAATCATCGGTTGCATGCCGGCGCTAGTAAAAAGCGTGGTCGGATCGTTTTCCGGAATCAAAGAAGCCGAAGGAACAATCACGTGCCCCTTGGATTCAAAAAACTTTAGATATTTTTCGCGTAGCTCACTAGCTTTCATAAACGTATAGTAAATATATCATTTAAATCTAGCCCAATCAAGTTATTTCAGCCAAATAGTTGACAAAGGTATAAAGAAATGGTAAAGTCTGAAATCACAATCTGAACTTAAACAATTCAACAATATAAACCCAAAAGGAGGAAAAGGTGAAAAAAATTGTTGTCATCCTGCTGTTGCTGGCGCTCCTGGCTACGGTCGCCTGCGCCGGAAAAAATGAAACAAAAAACGTCAAGAAAGAGTTTTACTCCATATCGTTTGTCGACTATGCACGCTTCGCTTTCCTAGTAAAGCAGCCCGACAACTCTTACAAGCTGGAATACTACCTTGTCGGCGGTATTTTTTCCAATAACTCTCCCACCTTTTTTGCCGACGTGCCTCTGGACGAACCAGTTTGGTTCGAATGCATTGGCAAGACCGCTTCTTGTAATCCGCTCAACGTGCACGTCCACAATCTCACTGAAATAGGCGGCGATGTCATGGCGCTCGTAGAGGAAAAACAATAAATAGCATCAACTCAAAAACCCGTTCGCGCAAGCGTTCGGGTTTTTACTTTTTACTTTTTACTTAATCACCCCTCCACCAAGCAACTCAACCTGCCTACCACGTTTGGCGTAAAAAACTATTGATTGCCCCTGCGTGACTGCCCGCTGCGGTGTTTTAAACCTTACAACTATCTTACCACCGGATTTACTGACCACCACTGGCACAGCCGGATGACGATAGCGAATCTTGGCTAAACATTTAAACGGCAGCTTGGGTGATTTTCCCACTACCCAATTCACACTACCCGCTACCAGCTTATCGCTAAACAACTTTTTGTCATTGGGATTATTAGTTACTATCAACCGATTTTTTTTCAAATCAAAGCCCGTAACATAATACGGTCCTTCACCAGAGCCAACACCTTTACGCTGACCGATGGTATAAAGCGGTAACCCTAAATGATCACCGACCGCGTTGCCCTTGGTATCAACTATTTTCCCCGGCTTCATTTTGAGATAACGCCGCAAAAATTCATTGTGGTCTTTTTCTGGCACAAAACAAATCTCTTGGCTTTCGCGTTTCTCGGCAGTCGGTAAATGAAACTTTTTTGCCAAGCCTCTCACCTCTAATTTAGTATAGTCACCCACCGGAAACAAAAGATATTTCAAATCGCTTTGTTTAAGGTTATAAAGAAAATACGTTTGGTCCTTCTCTTTATCCTCTGCAACGAGTAGCTGATAATTCGCCGCGCGCCGCGCTTTTTTTATATAGTGTCCCGTCGCCAAATAATCAGCACCCATCGCCCGCACCTTTTGAAGTAAAGCGCCACATTTGATAAACTTGTTGCAGGCGACGCAAGGATTTGGAGTTTTTCCCTTGGCATATTCGCACAAAAAACTATCGACAATTTTTTCCTTAAAAATCTCGTCAAAATTTAACGTGTAAAGCTTGATCCCCAATTTTTGGCATACCCGGCGAGCGTCTTCAAAACTGGCAAGCGAACAACACTTATTATCCTTTTGTGCCATACCAGTCGGATCAGTCCAAAAATGCATAAATACGCCAAAACAATCATAACCGGCCTTAACTAATAACGCGGCTGCGACTGACGAATCCACTCCGCCAGACATGGCAATTGCCACTGTTTTATTAATATTTTTAGCATTCATTTAATTTGATTATAGATAATAATCTGCAAGTATTGACATTTTTATTTAGATATAATATATTATTAAGTCAAATAAACAAAAAAGCAAGGGGAAAAAGGGGTAGTCCATGACAACAAAAGTATTGCACCTAGTGATACTGGAAAACGACGAAGAGGAAAAATTCGTCTTTTCTCTCCCCGCCCTAGACCTAGAAAATTATCTTAAAAAAATAATTCCCGATGAGTTGTTAGAAAGATTCCAATTTCTAGGCAGGGTTGCACCGCAGGGAGACACCGGCTGTAGAATCGAGGTTATTAACAAGAAAGGGGGTAATTTAGTTTTTCTTTCACAAATTCCATCTGCCAAGTGGATAAAATCGTCTTTCACCGCCATGCCCAGCAGCATGGTTGTCGTTGACAAAAATAGATCCCGCACTTTTCGACTTGGCGCCAGATACGCCAAGATAAAATGTTATGTTTTCAAAAAAACAAAAGAAGGCGCCGTCCCGATAGAAACAATCTACGCACTGGCGCCGACAGAGGAAATCCTCATCAAAACCAATAAAGCCGCTGAGTAACCAGTGGCTTTTTCTTATTTTTTATCAGCAGAAGTATTTTTATCAGGATAACAGCACAAAACATTATCCAGATATTTTATGCCACAAAAATATTCACAAATAGAAGTATTCTTCACCGCGCATCTATGAATATTAACCCCCTCTATTTCGTTCCAAGGACATTTCGCTTGCTTCCACGAAGTCTTGTCTTCTGAAGTAAGGTCAATATCCATGTTGGCTCCATCTAAAATTTTTATTTCCATAATCTATTTACTATTTCCTATCTACTGCTTACTCCCAAAGCTTTTTCGCCTCTTGCCAATAGCCGTCGACACTATTTTTCTCCTTCATCCAATACCACCACTCTGCACCCCAGAGGTAAACAGTGTCAAAACCAGCGCGCCGAACGTATTGCAAATTACTTTTAAATTGCTCCTGATCCATGGATTTGTATTGTTGGGACAAAGGATACTGTTGAATTGGCACGTTACTCCACGGCTCGGCTTGCAGTTCAGTTACAATAACATCTTTTACTCCGGTAATTTTTTTTATTGCCAGCGCTTTGTAATAATAATAAGAGGCGGGAATCGGCCAGCGCCAAAAACCGGTTTTCTCATTCCACACCACGCGATACATTGTCGTCCCCAAAACATCGGCGATTTTTGCCGTGGGAATCCAGCTGCTTAGTTCACCGCTATCAGAAACTACCACTTGGCGCGAATCAAGCGACCGCACCAAAGCCACTTCTTTTTTTAGCTCCGTTTTGTCCGGTGCCGGGCAAACTCCGAACCAACCGACTAAAGGCTCGTTTTCCACCTGCCAAGCGATAACGTTATCATAATCACGATAACGCTCTACCGCCAACCGAATAATCTCCAACAATTCTTTTTCGCGGTCTTCTTTGCTCAAGTCACTCCACCAGTCCGGCTGATAACATTCCGGCCAACGCGGCAACTTACGACCGATTGTTAAAAGTATTTTAGCCCCGGACTGCTTAGCCGACTTTACTTGCCAGTCTAGCGTCGTCCAGTCATAAACGTCTTTTTGCGTTTCAATTTTATTCCAAACAGCAGTCAGGCGAATATGATCGACTTTTAAATCATTTAAAATATCGACGTAAATTTTTTGCGGATCAAGACCCAGATCTTCTGCATAATAAGGGTCGAAACTGACACCCCAAGAAGTATGGTCAGGAGTAAAATCGAGAAAAAAAAGTCGTACGCCAAAAAAAACCAAAAAAATTAATATGCCGATTAGCAATATTTTTTCTAAAAAATGACGCATTTTGAAAGTATTTAGTAATTAGCTTGCCTCGCTGAAATCCACGACGACGGATATAGGTTGACGGTTACTGCTTAAAAAACATTCTAATCCCTGACTACCAAGACAAAATAAACAAACCAAAAACGATCAATCCTATAGAAATAATTTTTTGCAGATAAACCCGTCTCGACAAGTCTTCTTCAAGTAAATGAGGATTTTTGCGCTTTAACGTTAAAACAATGGCAAACAAAAATACGTATTGCAAACCCTGCAGGGCATTGACTAGGGACACTGAAGCGATCGAAATTGCCCAGCTAACCATAATCATTGACAGCGCTCCGCACGCCTGACCGGTTAAAAATAAATACCTTGATCCACTGGCAGAACTCGTGGCAGTAGCAAAAATTGCCTGGCGATTATCTTTTTTTAGCAATAAAAACAATACTGCCACCACCGAACTCAGCCGGATCCAAACAAAAGCGGAGATAAAACTTTGATTTAGGTAAGCGTATTTGGTAATGGTATAAGAAATAGCCAAAAAAATCGCTGATGGTATAGCAATCAAAAACGCCCTGGAAAAACTTTTACCTTTTTTAAAATTTAACGAAATCAAAAATGTTCCAAATAGAATAACAAAAAACGCCAGTATTTGACTGGTCGCCAAACGCTCGCCCAAAAACAGCCAGGCAAGAATAAAAATAATAAACGGGTTTAATCCGCCAATAAAAGGCGTAACCCGAGAAGCGTCTTCTTTTTTTAAAGCAGTAAACATCAAATACAAACCGATGGCAAAAGTCGCACCAGCCAAAAAGTTGTATAACATTTGCAATGCTGGCGGTATGACAAAATCAAATGGCAGCAAAACTACCGTGATTATGCCCAAGGCACAAATATAAAAAGTATAAGCAGCCGGATGAGGCACCTGCCTGCGCAACAACGTTTTGTCGATTGCCATCGCTACGGCGTTTAAAGCATAAGCGATAACTACAATTAATAGCCAATTCATGGTTTTATTATAGCAAATAAAAAATCGGGCGGAAACACTTCCATCCGATTTTTTATTTTAGACGGGATAAACCCCGTTTTTTTATAATCAACCTATAAATTACTTTCCCATTTTATAACCCATGCCATGAACGGTTTGAATAATATGCCCATTTTCATCATTCATTTTTTTTCGTAACGACCTGATGTGCACATCGACAGTATTAGTAAAAGGATCGATATTCATATCCCAAACGTGTTCAAGCATCATGTTTCGCGAAAGCACCATGCCTTCGTTACGCATCATATATTCAAGCAATCCAAACTCTTTTACTCTCAAATCCAGCTCTCTACCGTCCAAAGTGGCTTTATGAGTTTTTGAATCTAAAATTAAATTATCAATTTGATAAACCTCTTTCACCGGAGGTTTCGGTCGCCGTAGCTGAACTCGCATCCGACAATACAGCTCTTCCAGGGCAAATGGTTTAGTGATATAGTCATCGGCTCCATTATCAAAAGCTTTTATTTTGTCTTCAGTCTGGTTCATCACCGTCAACATTATAATTGGAATTTCTTTTTTGACCGTACGAATCTCTTTACAAACCTCGAAACCATCAATATCTGGCAGCATTACGTCCAGCAAAATAATGTCATAGTCGTTTGTTTTTCCTAGAAAAGCTCCTTTTTTTCCCGACGGCGTAACATCAATAGTATATTTTTCTATTTTCAACGCCCGGATAATAAAGGAAGCAATATCTTCCTCGTCTTCAACCAATAAAACTCGCATATATTTTTACTTATTTCTTTTTTATTTAAATTACTATAAATAGTATAAAATATCAATTATTAAATATTTCTAAACTTATTTAAATCCTGCCTTATGATATTTTGGCTATTTTTAGCTATTTAAATAAGTCCCAAATATCACTTCGGGACTTATTCGCGAACCAACGGACTATTTGGTTTTGCAACCGCAGGAACAATCCTCTTCACACTGACAGCAATGATAACAGCGGTCAGGTTCACAAGAGCAACTATTTTTTTCGTCCAGCGGCAAACCACACTCAATGCACTCTGCCATATATTTTGTTCTTTATTTATTAATAATTATTTTATTTTGACTACTTCGATTCTGTTTAAAACTTGCAACGCCAAATTAATCCTGTCTTGATTGCGGGCATAAAGAGTAAACAGCTTGTCTCCTTTTTTTATCTTTTCACCATAATCAACATGAAAATGCATGCCGGCAAGTTTTTCCGTTGGCGCGCCAAGACTCATACAAACTTCGTTAACCATTTTATTGTCGATTAAAATTATCTTACCGCTTTTTTTGGCGTGAATCTCATAACGTACTGCCCCACTGACCAAATTTTCCGACTGCTGATTTTTCTTACCGCCCTGCGCTACTATTATCTCGTTCATTTTATTCCAAGCCGCGCCAGAACGTAATTGCTCCATAGCAATTTTTTTGCCTTGGCCTTTTTTACAAAAACCTTTCAATTCTAGTAATTCGCCGGCAAGATAAACGGCTTTGTTTTCTAAATCTTTCGGACGTAACTCATGTTGTTGTAGCACCCGGAGCACGTCACGTGCTTCCAGCGCCGGCCCCACGCCGCGTCCGACTGGTTCCAGGGCTTTAGTCAGCACCACTTTTACCTTCATTTTAAATCTAGCGCCAAGCTTAACAAATTTGCGCGCTATTTCATTACCGGTTTTCAAATCTTTTACTTTTGCTGTAGGACCATATGGCAAATCAATCACCAAATAATCAACCCCCATGGCGACTTTTTTTGCCATAATCGAAACAATCATTTTGTCATGAGACTCCATGGCTAGCGGTCTGGATACTTGAATGATCTTGTCATCAGCCGGCGCTAGCGCCAGTCCCCCGCCCCAAACCAAACAAGCGTGAGTTTTTTTGATTATCTCTTTTATCTTTTTCATTGAATGACTGACCGGCGCCAGTACTTCCATTGTATCAGCCGTGCCGGCCGGTGAAGTAATAGCCCGCGAAGAAGTTTTGGGAATATACAAACCAAGCGACGCAATAATTGGAATAACTAGCATCGTCGTACGGTTGTTAGGAATACCGCCGATGGAGTGTTTGTCCACTACTTCCACGCCCAAGTTCATCTCTTCTCCTGTTTCAGCCATAGCTTTAGCAATATAATACATCTCCTCATCGCTGTAAGGATGAATAAAACCAGAAGCCGCATAGTAAGTTGTTTCTATATCAGTCAACCGATCGGTTGATATATCAGAAATTATTGAATAAATTTCATCATAATCAAGACTCTTTCCTAGCATTTTTTTCTTGATCGCCTCAATCGATGCCGGACGAGAAATCATCTCTATTTCCACCAGCTGCTCATCGTCCATCCATTCCTTACCCTTCCAAACTTCGGTAAAAAGCCCGATATACCCCGGATCGACTTTGGAATTGGTAAACTGAAAATTAACTATCAGCTGACGGTTTTTGCTCCAACGAAGCATTATTTTATCGTGAGGCAAAATACCAAAATTTTCCGCCTCTTTACGGTTAACCACGGCAATCGGCTCGTCACCGGTAGAAAAATCGAGTTTCTTTGATTTGAGATAGAAAGGCATAAAGAAATTAATTTATAATCATATCCCCATAGGACATCTCCCAAAGGGAGGCGAGTTAACAATTACGGATAAATTAAAGAAATTTTACACTTTTAACAATATCCTCAAATTTTTTGTCTATTCCATCTATAATATTCCAATCCGGAATTCGAACATAAGACATAACAAATCCGTTAAATTCAGAATTAGGATTATAAAAATAGTATTGTGCCGTCGCTACGTCGCTTTCTTCACCTTCGGAAACGTCGATAAATATATGTTTGGCAATCAAAACACCATTCTTATTAGTGAAAACTGAACAATTTTCTTTATTATTACAATAATTTTTTATATAACTTTCATTATCAATATTAACCCCCGCGTCACCCCAAAAACCTCCACGAGCAGGTAAAATCGTATCTTTATTAATAGCAGTTAAAAACAAAGCGTTTTTACTTCCAGTGCCAGAAAAAGTCAAAAAAGCCGGTATACTGGAAGTGTCTTTGACAATCGGTCCCCAATATTCCGGATAATCAAAAGAGATTTTAAACTCATTGTCTATATATTTAGCCGACTTCAATCTCTGCACGACGGTTAAGCCTAAATTACTGATCCTTATTTTTAATTCTTCGTTCTCGATTTTTAATTCGTCTCTTTCTTTTTCACACATTTTTTGCCAACCATTACACCATTCCAAATCTGAGGTTAAATCTTCAATTTGTTTATATTTGGCAACCAGCTTTTTCGTTTCGAACTGATAAAAATAAATACTGCCGGAAATCAGTAATCCTAAAAGGACAACAATGATTATTGTTATTTTTAGTTTTGATGCCATAAAACTGTTTTTTAAATAATTAATAATTACGAATAGATTTTTAAAAGTCACTAACTTCTAATTAAAAATATTTTTTTGTCAAAACTGCCCCGTTCTTCCCTTTTCTGTTGTTGGCGATCGACAACTTCTTGTTGACTTAAACCCTCAAGCTTCATAATCGCTTCTAATACTTCCAGTACGTCAGCTATCTCGTTTATCACCTCCTGCTTATCACCACCTTGTTTTTCTACCAATTCTTGGGATTCTTCTAACAACTTTTTATAAAGCTCCGAGCGATATTCAGCATCTTCTAGTGTCCTTGTTTCGCTTTTTCCACCCTGAGAAGCAATATACTCCGGTATCTTGTCTCTAATTAATTTGTTATATTCTTTCATAGTTTTTAAAATCTAGCGATGGTTTTTCCGGTTTCTAGGTCATCTATCTTTTTTACCCTGATTATCAAAACACCTTTGGGCTGATAACCTTTGTTGGTTGGTAATTTGCGGACAATATCTAGCCATTTACCGCTAGTAAAATACTCCGTGGTACCAATTAGTTTCCACCACAAATCCTTGTAGTGATAAAGCAAGGCAATGTTTTTGTTTTCTTTAATATTCTTAACCGTCTGATTCATATGGTTGTCGGTCAATACCAAAGAACCATCGGCATTAATCTTGCATATTTCCGCGGCGATAATATTTGGCACACCGCTTTTACTCACTGTTGCCACGGAAACAACGGAGTCAATCTTTATCTTCTTCAAAAAATATTTCTTCCCCGCCATATTATTAATTATTTTTTCGCCCAATATTCCACCGCTACTTTCAGTTCCGGGCTAATTTTTACCGCTTCTTTGATACTAATCCCCTTACTTGCCGCTTCTACAGCCGCGCGAGCAGCTTTGGCGCCGGCTAGCGATCCGTTTGGATGGCCGTGGATACCACCGCCAAAATTGATAATCAAATCATTACCCAGCATTTCGACGAGCGGGAAAGCTAACGCCGGATGTAGCCCACCTGAAGCAATTGGCATGGTTGATTTTATGCCTGACCAATCTTCGCGCAAAAGATCAACAACACCATCATCTTCGTGCAAGAAATGATCAATCACCGACACTTCTTCTGGCGTACCTTCCATTTTGCCTACCACCGTACCGGTGTGTAGCTGATCAATACCAGCCAGGCGCGAAAGTTTAGCAACCACGAGCATGGAAATACCATGACGAACATCCTTGGTAAAAGTCGAGTGCCCAGCGCGATGTCCATGAATTATTAGACCAAGCTTTTGCGCTCGCAAATACTGAATCGCCGACCAACCCATAGTCACGATATCGACCATGATGCAATTACCGCCTTTGGCTTTGACGTATTTGGCGCGTTTTAGGGCAATGTCAGCTGGCGCAGTGACATTGAAAACATAAACTTTTTTCTCACCGGTTTCTTTTTCGACTTTCTTTTTTGCCGCCAGTACTTCATTGACCCGGTCTTCAAATTTGTTGAAAGATAAACTGGTTAGATTTTCGTCGTCTTTGATCACATCCACACCGCCTTTCCAGGTTTGGTAGGCCAATTTGCCGTATTCCTTGGCGTTCATACCCACTTTTGGCTTCATGATAGAGCCAACCAGCGGTCGATTTTTGATACCAATTAACTTGCGGATTCCGGCAATACCAAGCTGCGGTCCAGAAAAACTATCAATCAATACTTTTGGAAACTCGATATCTTCTAGACGCAGACGCTCAACCATTTTCATGGAAAAAACATTACCGCCGATGCTGGACAAAATTTGCGGAATACTGCCAAGTTCAAAAAGATCGAGCGGGTAAGCGATTTTGATAAAGCCGCGCTTTTTGTCTATCACAAAAATCTTTGGCGACAACTGTTTTTTTACCTTATCAGACAGCGTATCGAGGTGAGTCCAAGTACCGATTGACGACTCTCCGGCCACTGCTTCAGCCACCACTTCAAACTTTTCCCCGCCCGCCGAAGCCTTGGTGGAAGTGGGACCTTTGGCCGGCTCCAGATAATAAGTCACGACCACGTCTTTATCGTAATTTGGTTTATAGTTTAAATTAGCGTAACCTTTATATGATGTTTGGTACATAAAGACAAGTTAAGAATAAAAAGTTGCGATAATATCTTTTTTACTTTCTAAGCAGCCACGGATATTTTTTCTTTACCATCTTTCGTATATTCTTTGGTTTAATAACACCAAATTCCGTAATAAAACCGGTAATAAACTTAGCCGGAATTAAATCAAAAGCAAAATTAACTATTTCCAACCCTTTTGGTGCTTGCGACCAGACTTCTTTTGCCGATCGACGCTCTATTTCAATACGTCCGTCATCGTCGGTTTTGAGTAAATGTGCCACGATGTAAAGCGGTATTTTTTGTTCAACGGCAGCTAAAGCAATATTAAAGCTACCGATTTTATTGACCGCTGAACCATGAGAAAAAATCACGTCAGCGCCGATCAAAACCTTATCTATAACAACATCCTTTCCCGAATGCGAGGTAATCAAAAAAGCAGCCGCTGAATCGGTCACCATAGTGACGTCAATTTTATTTTGCAGTAGATTTTTAGCAGTAATCCTACCTTGATAGAGCGGTCGCGTTTCGGTGTTAAAAACCTTTATCTTTTTACCGATTTTTTTGGCATTAACTAAAATATGCTCGACAGTAGAAGAATGGCAATGAGTCATGATGTGATCGCCGTCTTTTACCACCTGCTGACCATACTGAATAATATTATCTTGTCCTAGATCAATAAACTGCAAAACTTCCTTGGCAATTTCGGTCAAAGCCTTTTTGCCGGCATCAACTGTAGTCAAACCCTGAATATTGGCAATCAACAAACGGCTAAGATTTTGCGCCATCGGTTCTGTTGGTCGCACTGAGAGTAAAAAACTGGCGTTATCTTTTAACGCCGAAAGCCAACGACTATAACCTTTCTCCGGGCAAGCCAAACCTTCTTTCTTTAATTCAAAAATAATTGATCTGGCTATGGCGGTCGCGCCCTGGATTTTTAAATCCTTGATTTGTTGGTAAGTTTTTTCTAAAGCCATAAGTAATAGATATTATAGCAAATTTTTTCGCCTACCGCCAAAGGTCAGAATTACAAGGGAATAGTATACGGTATACAGTATACAGGGGCTAAACCTATTTCCTACATACTGTATACTCACCCCTGCATACTTATCCGAAACCTCTTTATCTACCAGCCATTTATTGCTATAATACCACCGAGATAAACACCTACCCTATGCCAATAAAAAATAACTCTGCGGCTAAAAAAACGATCCTTATCCGCTTCCCCTTTATTCCGATAGAAAATCATATCCAAAAATTTGAGCGTTTTTTCTTTGATTTATATTACCTGTTGCTTCAAGAAGAACCGGAAAATAGCCTCGCTTTAGAAATCGCCAACATTAAAGAAACGATTAACTTTTACATGACCGCTCCGGAAGGATTGGTTGTTCCCATTACCAATATTATTTTTTCCATATTTCCTGATGCCGAAATAGAGGTTCTGGAAAAATTTGCCAATATTAATACCATCCCCAACAACGCCCTTGGCTTCAATATCACGCTAGCCCAACAAGAAGCATATTCTATCCGCACCTACCAACAAACGGTCGGTCATGACCCGTTGGTACCGTTTTTAAATCTAGCCAGCAGTGTACCACCTGGGCACGCCATCTTATTTCAAATAATCATAGCTCCCCGCGATGAGGAACTGGGCGGCAGTGGTCGTAGCGCGCTATTTTATGTCAGTAAAGAAAGCGGCGAATCCAAAGAAAAACCAAAATTTGACGCCACCATGCGACTACTGTACTTTTTCCCAGAAAACCAAGAATTTGAAGCGAAAAATAAAATCCGCGAGATCGTCCGTGCTTTTCACGAATTTTCCTCCGAGCGTAATAAACTTGTTTTCAACCGAGTGGAAAACTCACAAAACATCCTGACTAATTTTTTCAGCAGAAAAAACGAAAATCGGTCAATACTTAATACCGAGGAAATCACCACTCTTTTTCACATTCCCGATCCTGCTCTAAAAATTGAAGCTATCGACTGGGTGATGTCAAAAAGAGCTCAGCCTCCGTTTAACCTGCCAACAGCAGAAAACACGGCTGACACCGAAATTTCCCTTATTGCCAACACTAACTTCCGTGGGTCGAACAAACTTTTTGGTATCAAAAGAGCTGATCGGCGTCGCCATCTTTACATTATCGGCAAAAGCGGCACCGGCAAAAGCAAACTACTAGTGTCCCTGATCAACGACGATATCCGCCACAAAAAAGGTGTCTGCGTTATCGACCCTCACGGCGATCTAGTTCATGAAGTCATTCAGTTTGTTCCTAAAGAAAGAATAAACGACGTAATTGTTTTTAACGCTTCCGACCTACAATACCCGGTACCTTTTAATATTTTAGAAAAAGTTCCACGAGAAATGAAACAGCAGGTTACTCAAGGATTAATCGAAGTGTTCAAAAAATTCTTCGGCGGTGACTGGTCACCAAAAATCGAACACGTTTTTCGTTTCACCACCCTAGCCATGCTTGATTATGAAGAAAGCTCCATAGTCGGCATGCAAAAAATGCTTACCAACCGTAAATTTCGCCAAAAAGTGATACCACAAATCAAAGATAGCGTGGTCAAACACTTTTGGGCTAACGAATTTTCTTCCTGGTCAGAAAAATTTGACAATGAAGCCATTCTGCCGTTAGTCAATAAATTGGGACAATTTTTGTCGAACGAACTGGTGCGCAATATTGTCGTCCAGCCGAAAAATACCATCAATTTTGACGATATAATGAATAATGAAAAAATATTGCTGATCGAGCTGTCACGCGGTCTACTGGGAGAAGAAAACGCTAACTTGCTCGGCGCCATGATTATTACAAAAATTTATCAAACCGCCATGAGTCGAGCCAGAGTGTCTGAATCAGAGCGCAACGACTTCTATCTCTACATCGACGAATTTCAAAACTTTGCTACTGAAACTTTTGAAAATATTTTGTCCGAGGCCCGCAAGTATCGTCTCTGTCTCACTGTCTCTCATCAATTCCTGAGCCAAGTACCAAAGGACGTCAAAGGTGCGGTATTTGGTAATGTCGGTTCACTAATATCTTTCCGTGTTGGTGCTGATGACGGTGACTTTATCTCCAAAGAATTTTATCCGGTATTTAACGTTCACGATTTTATCAATCTTGATGTCCGCGAAATCTTGATCAAAATGTCTATCGATGGCCAAACCTCTCCGCCATTTTCTGCTTATACAAAACTTGTCCCGCAGCCACCGCAAGACTGGGAACAAATCACCAAAGAAGTAATCGACCGCTCACATAACGTTTACGGCCGCAAGTTATCAGAGGTGGAAGATTACGTAAATAAAATAAATATGGATGAAGACGTTAGCGGCTCTAGCCCAGGTAGCACTCCAGGACAAGAATCGACTTTCGAGCAACCCATGGTATAAGTATGCAGGGGTGAATATGCAGTATACGGGGAATAAGTCTAGCTCCTGCATACTGTATACCGTATACTATTCCCTTAATAAATTTCCTTCCTATAACACTCCTCACAATAAACTAACTCTAATCTATCTGGCGCATAGGTGGTCTCAAATTCTACCGGACATTTGCCGTCATGGCCGTGTTCAGTGCTCTCGCACATACATTGGCGGTGATATAGACTCATTGGGCTTCTCTTATGCAATCTTTCTAAATGTCTCTGATTTGGTGACTTACGAGGTAATGGTAAACCAAAACGTCGATAAAAAGCCAATTCTTCTTTAATAATACGATAGTTTACTCCAGTCGTTGAACACTTTAAAACCTGCTCCAAAATTTTATCATCAACATCTACTATATTAGAAGGCAAATCTTGCGGTTGAATAGTTTCCTTGCCAAAAGTTCCAGGCAAAACATCTCGCCACTTACCACCCAATGCTAAAACTTCTTCTTTTGTTTTAGGGTAATATTCAATCGCTGTTGATTCGTTATAACCAAAAAGAGAGAGAGCTAAAGGAAAAAATTCACCCCATTCGCCCGTGTCTTTCATATGTTTAATAATTCTAGGCACTAGCTTGTTATAGTCCTCTTCAGTATATTGTTTATTTAAAATACAATACTTCCCTCGACGTAATCCTACGCAACCGAAACAATAAGAGGTATTGGGATAACAGTTATCACAATAATAAAGAAAGTTACAACTGCTAAAACAATCGTGACAAAACAACAAATGATAAACATTCTGACCTACCGATATCCCTTGATAACAAAGCTCTGCGCCTTGACCCCAATGACAAATATCCATGCAATCTTTTACGCCATTCACCACGTTCTGCATGTAAGCGCAGTTTTCTGCCTCGCTAATATCAAAACAAGTTCGACAATTTTTAGTATTAGCAATATAATCTCCGCTACTGTTCTCGGTTTTTATCACATGAGCAAAACGATGGGGTTTCTGCAAATAAATATCATGGGTCTGCTTTTTATACTCTTCAATACTATCAATATTAAAATTGAAGAGTTGTTTTATTTTCTGACTATATTCTATTTCGGAATACTGCTTATTAAAAATACAATGTTTAGCGTTTTTTAGTTCGACACAACCGAAACAATCACTGCAACCCGTGCATTCTTGACAAAAATAACAATCACGACAATTATGACAATTGTCACACCAAAAACAAGAATATAACCCACTACAATCTAAACACTCATAACAAAGCTCACATTTGTGGATAACGTCGCAATCAATACAACTCTGAGAATTGTAAGCCACCTCGCAATAATGGCAATCATCTGTATAACTAGCATTAAAACTTAGATAGCAATTCTTGACATGATTAACACCGTTACAATATTCGGAATTAATTACCGTATCAGCCAAAACTCCTGCATGTGGTTGAGGTACTACTAATAATAGTTCCTTGAATTGCTCAAAAAAAGTTCGGGAAAAATCAAAGTCACGACCATATGTTCTTGCGTCCCAACCATCACCTTCCCACTCTTTTACTTCATAAACCGGAAAAGGCGTTCCGGGGGCAAAATGAGAAATTATATCTTTGCCAGTTTTGTCGCACTTCCTAGCATATAAATTTCTCCGATTGCGAAATGCTTTTAGTTGAGCCGCTCGACAACTAGGGCATTTGTTTGGCTCGGGTACGTCCATTTTAACGTAAAACGTCTTGTCTTCGGGATAAATAGTAAATTCTTTTTGACAATTTTTGCAAATCATAAATAAGGGACAAGGTACAAGGTACAAGTAAGCAACAAACTTGCTCCTCGTACCTTGCTCCTTGTTACTTTTAAGTAATAAAAACGAGTATAAAGCTTTATCCCCCTTATACTCGTTTAATCAATAACATAGTTTTAAATAATATCATCAAATGAAATTTTTGTCGACCCAGATCCCCCTGCCGCCGAAGCAGGTTTGGCGGGATGATTTTCATTAGCTGCAGCAGCAGGACGATAGTCTTGTCGTGGTCGGTCATTGCGATGTTCGCGACGATAAGCCCCTCCAGCGCCTTCTCCGAATGATTTCTTGGGAGTAAAAGTTGGTGCTTGCACGCTCTTAGTTTCGCCGCTCGGAATATTGACCTTTTTATTCTGATTAGTAGCACCGGGATTGGACGGATTAGAACTCGTTCCGCCCGCCGAAGGTTCACCAAACTTTCTTGGTTTGCTCAGCTCTTTCAAACAATTTTTGCAATAAACCGGCTTGTTAGGATTAGGATCAAATGATAGATAGGTTATTTTGCCGCAATTACTGCACAACCAAGGCAAATTACGTTCCGGAGTCGGTCGATCAGCAATCTCAGCCTTAACTATTTTACCCTGAAATTCGATCTCTCCCATTCTTATTTTTTTTGGTTCTTCACCATTATCAATTTCACTCAAACTATTATCTCCGGCTCCCTCGTCGCCGACACTCCACCGTCTGATTTTATCCTCCACTTCGTTCCGATCCCTGCCATAACGCTCCCGAGAAACTTTAATAATTTTTTCACTTACGTCTGATTCTTCTGGCTCAAATAATGGCGGTAAGGTTTTAGCCGAAAAAGGTTCGGAAGCGACGCCGTCAATCATCAACTTCAGATATATTTCAAATTTTGTCAGATTAACTAAATCTTCCTCGGTAAACCGCGGGGCGAACTCTTTGGCTAATCCTTCAGCGTCAGCAGCGCCAACACGAAAAACAATCATTGTTCCGACGTTACCGAATACAGCAGCCTTTACCTCGTCAATCAGTTGCTCGACGTACTGATGAGCAATAGTTAGATTGAGACGATATTTACGGGCCTCAGACAAAATATTGGTAAAACTTTCCGTGGCAAAGTTTTGAAATTCGTCGACGTAAAGGAAAAAATCTTTGCGGGTTTCTTCAGGAATATCAACACGGCTCATTGCCGAAAGCTGAATTTGCGTAATCATCATCGCTCCAAGCAATTGCGAAGTGTCCTCTCCGATTCTACCTTTAGACAAATTCATAATCAAAACTTTTCCCTCATCCATCACTTTTCTAATATCAAAAGATGATTTAACCTGACCAACAATATTACGAATAAGATAGTTGGACAAAAATTGTCCGATTTTATTTTGAATAGGAGCAATCGCTTCCTGGGCAAATTTATCAGGATAACGAGAGAACTCATCGACCCAGAAAGATTTTACCACTGGGTCATCAACATTAGAAACTATTTTTTTACGATACGCCTTATCCACTAAAATACGCATTACACCAAGCAGTGTAGTTCCTTCGTTGTCTAGTAGTGCCAAAATAGCGTTACGCAACAAATACTCCAAACGAGGTCCCCAGGAATCCGCCCAAATCTTTTTAAAAATACCTACCAACCCCGAAGCCACCATATGTCGTTGTCTTTTATCGCGCAGTTCCAAAATATTAAAAGCTACCGGATTATCGATATCGGAAGGGTTAAAATATATCACGTCATTGATTCTCCTTGCCGGCACGTAGTTCAAAATCTTTTCAGCACTGTCTCCATGCGGATCAATAAAAGCTAGACCATGACCATTTTTGATGTCCTGAATAATCATATTTTCCAGCAACGTGGTTTTACCCATACCGGTTTTACCGATAATATACATGTGGCGCCGACGGTCATCTAGTTTGATACCAAAACGCCGCTCCTGGTTGCGAAAACTAGTAGCACCGAAAAAATTAATTTCATTTTTATTTATTTCCATAAATTTTTTATCCGACTGGCAAATTATCCGGTGGCGGCGGTCCATCATCAATAATTACATTATTTTTTTCTCCCGACTCACCTTCTTTATCTTCGGAAACATTCGGAAGAACTGTTTTACCCCGTCTTTGCCCTTTATCTTCGTCGTCTACATCCATCGACACTGTTGGTCCATCACCATCTTCCACGTCCGAAAATGGCACGGCTTCCTCGAGCTGATCCGATTTATCTTCAGCGGCAAAAGGAATTTTATCTTCCGCACTTTCAAAAATTTCCGTTGGCAACTGGAAAGGAGCTTCGGAACGAACGATGCCTGACTTTTTCAACATTAATGTCTTCACGTCACCCAAAGGAAAGTGCCAAAGAGTTGACAGCTCTTCAACGTTCATTATTACTTCTGAATCATCACGACCGCTTCGACCACAATAATTTCTCATGATCCAATTTTTAGCTTTGTTGTTACGCCACTTTCTGCGATAATAACGATGCGACAAAGACACCCGCGCCCTTCGGCTTTGAACAATGCCATTTGCATAAAGGTCGGTAAATTGATTTAAGGCTCCCAAAAAAGCTTCCTTGACCTTATTTTTATTAAAAACTTCTTTATGCGCTATATAAACAGTTCTCATGTTGCATTCAAAGCCAACCTTAGCGGCTTTTTCCTGCACCTTTTCCGCCAGTTCTCTTTCCTTGGAAGTTAATTCTTTAGAGTCATCTTTTTTATTACTTGACTCTCCGGGAGGAAAAACCATCTCGCCTACCATGTTAAAAATACTGACTATCTCACCCCAAATCGATTTATTACTACTCCCTATACCTAAAAGTTTCTTGGAATATTCATTGGCTTTTTTCTGCCAGCCATGTCCCACCGGAGTAACTAAAATCTGGAACCAAAATTCCTCACCGCTACCGACTTTCGCCAAAACTTCCAAAAGCGCGTACATCGGGTCTTTATATTTTTTAATATCAGCATCACCAAATTCTTTCCAGGTCTTGATTGGATAATAATATTTATTTTTTAATTCGAGTTCCGCGCCCCACATGTCATAGCCACCATCATTATCCGGCCAACGTAAAGATCTGTACTGAGTCGTATAATCCGGTATTTCGGCAATATCTACTGACGGATATTGAGCGTATATTGCCGCTTCAACCAAATCGCGATAATGTCGAGGGGCCCTAATAACATACTCGATAAAACCACCGCGAGAAATCAACTCAAAAGAAAACTTCACCTGAGTTTTACCTACAAAATACTTCTCAAACCAATCAACTCTTTTCCAGGTACCGCTAAGAGCGGTAAATATGTTTTCCACGGCATTGGGTAACTGCTCATTTAAACGAGGAGCGTTAATAGACAAAACAACATATTGCCATTTGCTTTTGTACTTAGCCTTACGCCAATCACGCCAAATACGTTTAATTTCCGGAAAGATAAATATTAGGACAATCAACGGAAAAACAAGCCATCCTCCATTTAAAAAAATGAACAAAACAAAGCTCAAGGGATCTTGAGTCGGAATACCAGATAAGTCTATTGCTATATCCATAAAACTTTATTAGATTATACAATAAAATTGTATTTCGGACAAATAAATAACGGCTAGTTCCCAATAATTAATAACTTTTTCGATGCCGCAGCACCAAAATAGCTTTTAATCACTGTTTACTAACCGCTAAATTAAAAACAGATAATAGATTTTATTTACTTCTTGATATCGTATTTTTTGTCAGCCGTTTTGACAAATTTATCCTTATTCATTAAAGCTAAATTAACAGTGGCTTTTTTCACCATTCTTTGCTTGGATACGGATTCGATAATTTCATCCTTTGTCATCGGACCGCTTTGTTTAATAAGATCGGAAATAACATCAACGACAGTACCTGGTTGATATCCCCATTCTTTGAGAGCGTAAATACCGCGACCAATCAAAACATAACGATCATCCAATATTAACTCATTATGAATAGTGGCGGGAAGAGCTTTTTTATGATCAAAGCCGGCTTTATTAATCAGCTCGGCAATTTCGTTAAAATGCAATGGCTTGCCGGATTCTTTCATAACCAAATAAATTTTATCATTCATTCTTTTCGGAGAGATTGTTTTCCAATGAGACAAACCAACATTATTAAACAGATTCTTTTTAATTTTTTTACTGGTTCGCAGGTAAGCTAAAATCGCCTCGTCTAAATCAACCAGTTCTTTTTCCATTTCCAATAATTTGGCAAATTTTTCCTGAAAATCATTATAAAAACCTTGACCCTTTAAAGATTTAAATAATTCATCGGCTGTTACCGGTTTACCATTAGTTTCAATTAATTGAACCAACTTATCAATAACATCTTCAACTAATTCCCATGGAGATTCTTTTAGCTTCCAAGAAGGGTGATAATTCTCATTTCCTTCCATTTTTTCGAATTTATCAGATAAAAGGTTAGTGATGATGAAAGCTAAAGATTTTTTGTGATTATCCAAATCGTCATCGGACAATCCCTGGTTGGAAACCCCGAAAAAATCGATTAAACTATCAATCAAATGGCTTTCCTCCATCACTCCGCCGTATTTTTTTAAAAACTGATTAATCGCTTTTTCAACATCATCTAGCGCAACACCGGCGCCGGAACCGCTAGCTTTTTCTTTCAGTTTCTTTATACCATCACGTTCAATCTGCCTGACGCGCTCACGAGTAACTTTGTAGTCTTGACCGATCTTTTCCAAGGTTTCTTTGCGTTTTGAACCGTTAACTAAACCATGACGTCTGGTCAAAACGTCTTTTTCACGAGAGGACAGTAGATCAAAAAGACCTCCCAAAGTTTCTGCAAAGCTAACTTTGCCTTGCATTGATGTATTAGTTGACATAATAATAAATTGAAATTATTTATTTAAATATAATATATATATTTTATTCTAAATTTAGCTATTTTATAGTTAACATATCCTTAACTAGCTAAAGTATATCACGGATTATACCCATTGTCAAGAACAAAACCTATAATTAAACAAAAATAAAAATAGGACATATCACGACCTATTTTTTATCAAATTTTAGATAAAAGTCAATACAACAACATTACCCCTCCCCTTGCCAAGTTTTTTCCAAATATTTTTATTTTTCAGCAAATCCAAGTTGAAAGAAAAAAATTTATGTTCTAATTTATGGTCTAATATTATTAATCTTCTATAATCGTTCCTTTAAACTTACCGGACAAAAGATAGTTGTCAAAATTCTTAACATCGGTTCCTTTCATTATTAAAACTTTCAAATGACTTCCTCTAGCCAAACGACTGGCTACCGGATCAAAAGGTAAATTAGCGCCAGGAGTCCACTCGTCCCCGACTAAACCAAAGAAGTTCTTCCAATTAATATTTTTAAATTTTTTAGCATCTTTATATTTCTTCGGATCTTTATTAAAAACGTAATCAATATTAGACAAATTAATCACTTCCTTGGCACCGTAAGCAATGGCAAGTTTAGCCGCATCATAATCAGTCGACCAACCAGGTCGCCAACCAGAACCTATAAGTATTGGCTCTTTAAATGCAAAAATTATACTCGGATTCATATTTATCTCCGGATGAGTATGCTCGCGAAATATCGTTCTAAGCAAATGAGCGTTGAGACGCGTAGAGTGAATCCCGATCCAATCAATGTCTTCTGACACCAACTTTCCCACCTTCTTAGCTGCCGCCTGATAAAGCCGGCAAGTTTTTCCGCCGCCCACCACTATAATAAAACGCACTCCTTTTTTGGTATATTTTAAAATAACTTTTTTAAACTTTTTTAAGAATTTATAATCAATAAATCCAACCTCTGGAACCACGATTGAACCGCCGAGGGAAATAACAACTGTACGCTTTATTTTCATATTTTTTCATCTAATTATTGCCGACAAACTTTTCATTAACCTTGCCTTCTTTTTGCCAATCACGATCCTGATTAATAATTAACTTATCTTGCACCGCCTTAATTATCGAAAAATCAAATTGATCGGAAACATGATAAATTACCATCGGCAGTTCAGCTAGAGCTGCTTTAAACTCCGCCAAACGACCACGTCGGAAGTGCTCGTAAACTGTTGACATCTGACAATGCAAAAACAAAACCGCGGTCTCAACCGTTGATTGTCCACGTTCAAACGATCGTTCTGATAGTTTTGGTGTTACTGCAAAAGTACCGGCTAAATGCAAAACACGTTGCAAGACGTCTCCCAATTCTTCATAAAAACCATCATGACCATCTAAATTATTTTGTTTATAAGCCTCATAGCTTTCAGACAACTCTGAATGAATCAAGGCTACTTTTTCCGCCACAATAATATCTTCTGATCGGATACCAAAACCTTTAGCCGCCGCCTGTGCCATAACCAGATTCTGCAATTCTCCTAAATGTTTTATTATTTTATCCATAAATCATCTTAAATACTTAGCTTTGGCAGTGTTATGTTCATCTAAAGTTTTACTAAAAACAGTCTTTCCTTCTGGAGTGGTTAAAAAGTACCAATAGTCGTTGCCCGTGGGTTCAGTTGCCGCTACTATCGCTTCTAATCCGGGATTGCATATTGGCCCGGGTGGCAATTCTCTGTTTTTATAAGTGTTATACGGAGAATCAATACTTTTATCCTTATTAGAAACAGACGGATTTTTACCACCGGTGATATAGTTAACGGTCGAATCGGCTTGCAGTGGCATACCAATATCTAATCGCCGCCAAAAAATATCAGCTACCATCCTTCTATCGTTTTCACCACGAACCTCTTTTTCAATAATACTAGCTAGAGTTATAATTTCGTGAATAGTTTTTTTGCGACTGGCTATTTTTTCCCGCAAACCGCTATCCAGCTTGCGATTAAAATTTTCCAGCATTTTTTGCACCACTTCTTGCGGTTCCACGTCAGTATAAAAACGATAAGTATCAGGAAAAAGATAACCCTCTAAATCAACACCAGCTGGCTTATTTTTTAAAAAATCGTAATCATATTTATTAGTAATAGCTTTATTCCAATCATTATAATAAACATTTTTGTCGGAAACGCTATTATAAATAAATAAATTATTAATCAAATAATCAACTAACTGTTTATTATTCCAACCTTCGACGATTGTAACTGTTTTTTCATCAACCCCCCAACCGTAAGTAATAATATTAACCAGTTCGCGTAAGCTCATACCTGGATTTAACTGATAATCCCCAGCCTGAATCTTGCCGGTACGGCGTAATAGCCATACATACAATTCGAAATTAGATTTGCTATTGATCAAATTATCTTGCTTTAGTCTTTCACTTATTTTTTTCACTCCCTGGCCCTGCTCGATTTTAAAAACTTGCGTTTTGTCGCCGGTGTTATTATTTTGCATAAAAACATCACTGACAAAATATCCCAGCCATAAAATAAATAAAACGCTAACTAACAAAAATAACTTTTTCATAGATTATAAATACTTTTTAAAACCGTTTTTTTCGATCATTTTTATCACCTGCTTAATATCTTGAGACCGATCCTTCGGACAGACAAACAACGCGTCATCTGTCTGGACAATAATCATATTTTTTAAACCAACAGTCGCTATCAACTTATTAGTAAAATTATAGATTAAATTATCTTTTGAATCATAAACCACGCTCAAACCCTTAATTACATTTCCCTTGCCGCCAGAAATCACGCCATGTAAAGCCTCCCAGTGACCGATGTCAGTAAATTGATAACTACCAGCGACAACCAGTATTTTACTGGTTATTTTTTCCAATAAACCGTAGTCGATCGACGTAGGCTTAATTTTAGTAAACTCCCTACGTAATACTGATTTTTCCTGTTTTGTACCGATCGCCGATTCTATTTTTTTCAGTATTTGATACATTTCTGGCAAATATCTTTGATAAAGCTCTAACAAACGATCAACTCTCCAACAAAAAATCGCGGGGTTCCACAGATAATTTTTTCCTGTCAAATATTTTTTGGCCGTTGCCATATCGGGTTTTTCCACGAAATGATCAACTTTATAAACACCGTTTGTTATCTTTTTACCCATTCTTATATAACCATAGCCAGTTTCCGGATGGGTTGGACGAACTCCGACCAAAACCGTATGATCTGGATATTTTTTTATCACTCTTTCCGCCTTTTTAACAACTAAAAAATATTGTCTTTCATTTTTGATATGATGATCAGAATTAACAGTTAAAATAAACTCATAAGGGTTTTTTTTATGCAAATAAACGGCTGCCAGACCAATAGCAGCGGCGGTATCTTTTTTCTCCGGCTCCAAGATAAAACATTTTTTCGATAATTTTGGTAACTGTTTTAAAATTTGAGAAAACTGCATAATGCCGGAAGAAATCAAAATATCTTCAGCGGAAAAAACCCGTCTCGTTCGTTTGAATGTTTTTTGCAATAAAGTATCATCGTCTAAAAATGGTTGTACTTGTTTTGGTTTATTGCGCCTTGACACCGGCCAAAGACGGGTACCACTGCCACCGGCGAGAATGATTGCTTTCATAAAATAGTTAATATAATAACTCCTATTTTACTATAAACGGTTCAATCAGGATAGTCCGACAAAAAACCGCAAAATAGCGATATAACTAATTGATTAATCAAATTTTTGAAACTATCAAAATAAGCTTGAGTAAACTTTTATTGTTATTGTAAACATTGTATAGTCGACCTCTAGGTATATAAATCATTTCGTCTTTACGAATTTTATAGATTTCGCTGTCTACAGCAACAGTAGCAATACCCTGCAATACACCGACGACCTCGGGATTAGAAAGGGTTCGATGAGCACCAAGATGTCTTCCCTCTCTCACTACAAAACTTTCAGCTTTAAGGTTACGCGCTGGAAAAAAATTCATTAGCTGATTGACTCGAGAAAACTCTTTGATGATAATTTTTTCCTCTTTTTTAACCATAAATGTATATCCAAAATAAAAGCAAAACACCCAACACCACCCTATACCAACCAAAAAAATTCAAACCGTGGTTTTGAACATAACGTAAAAAATATTTAATACAAAAAAATCCACTTACAGCAGAAATAGCAAATCCTATTACAAAAACCGATTTTTCATCGGCGGGCACGCCGACGCTAGATAAATCATAAATTTTCTTTACTCCGGCGCCAAATACTGCCGGTAAAGAAAGTAAAAAAGAAAAACGGGTCGCTTCACTCCTTTTTAAACCTTCGCCTAAACCTGCTATAATAGTAATACCGCTGCGAGAAACTCCCGGAATTAAAGAAAGGACCTGAAGTAACCCGATTCTGACCGTCGACCGCCAACTCAATTGTTCTATCGTATGTTCTTTTTTACCGATTTTCTCATAAATAAAGAAGAATACGCCAAAAACAATCAACATTATCGCTACATTACGTAAAGAATGAAAATAATTTTGCGCTGATGAGCTGATAATATATCCGACAAAAAAAACAGGAATACTGCTGACTAGTAGCATCCAAGCAAGCCGTTGATCGGGATTATGAAGCAAATCCCATTTTACCAAACTAGCAAAAAACGCCTTGATTAAACGCGTCACATCTCGGTAAAAAAACAACAACAAGGCGAGCAGGGTTCCTAAATGCAAAGCGACATCAAAAGCCAACGAATCCGCTAACGGTAAATTAAGAAAGTGATGCAGAATCACCAAATGACCGGAGCTGGAAACCGGTAAAAATTCAGTCAAACCCTGGACTAAACCGAATAAGATACTGTATATTATTGACATAGAATGCAATTTATTAATTATTAATCATCATCTATGAATTACTGGATATTTGGTCTACCAATTATTGCCGGGCTATTAACCCAAGCCATCAAGGTCATCGTCGAAGGTTTTAAAAATAAATTCTCTTGGAATCTTTTTAGCAAATATGGCGGTATGCCATCGTCTCACTCAGCTTTTGTTTTTGGCCTACTTGCCGAAATTGTTAGTATTGACGGTATTTATTCGACCACCTTTGCCACGGCATTAATTTTAACGATTTTAATCGTTCGCGATGCTACAGGCTTTCGTCGACTTATGGACTCTCAGGCTAAGGCGATAAACAAACTAACGGAAAAACTTCCCGCCGACAAACAAAATGACATCAATCATCTTCCGGAGAATATCGGTCACACTCCGCTGCAAATAACCATCGGTGCGTTACTGGGAGTAGCTATCGTTATACTTGGTAATCTAATATTAACCAAATAACAAAAACAAATCATCTATAAGAATATTGTCAATCACTCTTTTATTACCTGCCATTTGTTTTATTTTTGGCAACTTTCACAATAATGCGTCCCTCTTCCATTTAATTTAATCTTTTTTATTACTCCGCTGCAACGTTTGCACTTCTGTCCGCCACGACCGTAGACTTTAAGATATTTTTCAAAACCGCCCTTAGTGCCGTCGGTACGAACATAGGTATCAGCCGAAGTCCCGCCTTTACTGATTGCTAATTTCATTATTTTACTAATGCAAAGAAAAAGATTTTTTGATTCGATCTTAGTTAAGGTTTTGGCAATTCGCGTTGGTCTTATTTTAGCGCAAAAACAACTTTCATCAGCATAAATATTACCCACTCCACCAACCAAACTCTGATCCATCAGAATTTGTTTTATTTTTCTATTGGAATAATGAGCCAAAACTGCCAAAAAATTGCTAAGGGTAAAATCACGTTTAAACGGCTCGATACCGTAGCTCTTATCAATCAAAGATAAATGCTTGCCGTCAACTATTTTCATCCAACCAAACTTACGCATGTCATTATAAAACAATCGCGAACCGTCAAAAAAAGTAATAACAATATGGGTAAATTTATTAGGCAGACCGTCTAGCCCGCCTCGTTGTGGGTGTCCGCCCACCGCCGCCACTCTGCCGTCTTTCTTGGCATATATCAACTGACCGGTCATTTTCAGGTGTATCAACAAATAATGATTATCATCCAGCTCGATGATAATCATTTTTGCCCTACGATAGACTCTTTTTATTTTACTACCTATTAAATATTTTTTAAAATTTTTAACGGAAAAATTAACCATTTTCGGCACTTTAACCTCAACGGATTTAATCTTTTTATTTTTTATCTTTGAATCGAGTTCACGGACAATCGTTTCCACCTCGGGTAATTCGGGCATACTATTTTAGACCTAATTTCTGTTTAAAAATATTTTGGTAAATGTCGCGACGACTGACAATTCCCACTATCTTACCCTTAGTTATCACCGGCAACCGATTCACTCTTTTAGTAAGCATGATAGAACCAGCCTTCATTACAGGATCGTCCGGTGACAATATCACCAAATCTTTCTTCATAAACTGTTCGGCTTTGATGCTTCTGATCTGCTCAACACGCTCTTCCATCTTTTCATGATCCAAAAACATTTCCGGATTCTCTTGAAACTCCTGATAAGTTGGATACATCATTTTATAAACATCTTTCTCCGAAATGACTCCAACTAATTTTTTGTTGCCATCAACAACCAAAAGTCCGCTTATTTGATTTTTGAACAAAATCTTTACTACTTTTTCCAAACTGTCAGAAGACTTTACAGTGATAACCTTTTTTGACATTATTTGTTTCACCTTCATAAAGTTTTCTTATTTTTTTATATTATATTAAATCTCAAAAATCAAATTAACGGCGCACCTAACATGTCTTCGGGGATTTTAAGTTTCAATATTTTTAGCACAGTCGGCGCAACATCCGATAAAATGGCTTTAGGCGGGACTATGGACAAATCCGATCCGACACCTTCTGGCAAACCGGCATTTTTTCCCTCCCATTCCTTTCCCACAATAATAAAAGGTACTGGATTAGTGCTGTGTTCTTTTACCGGTTCCCCGGTCTGCAAATTTAAAAGTTCATCAGCGTTACCGTGATCAGATGTAATAACCACCACACCGCCTTTAGCCAAAACTAAATCAACTACCTGACCGACACAGCGATCTAAAAATTCTACAGCTTTAACCACTGCCGAAATATTAGAAGTATGCCCCACCATATCAGCATTGGCATAGTTAACTAAAATAAAATCATACGTATCAGCCTTTATTTCCTTGATTAATCGATCGGTTACTTTATCAGCGCTCATTTCCGGCTGTTTATCATAAGAAGCGACATGAGGCGAAGGAATAACCACCTGATCCTCGTCTTTATGTTTAATATCTTTTAAGCCATTAAAGAAAAAAGTGACGTGGGCGTACTTTTCCGTCTCGGCAATATGCAGTTGCTTCAGTCCGGCGGCAGCAACGACGTCAGACAACGAATTTTTTATTTCCTGCGGCGGAAAAGCAACGGCAGAAACCGGCAAATCTTTTTCATATTCCATCATCGTGACAAAAAATAAATCGGCAAAATAGTCACGCTTAAACTTGTCAAAATCCGGTAAAACAAAAGTTTTTGTCATCTCCCGTGCGCGATCCGCGCGAAAATTAAAAAATATCACTGAATCATGATCGGAAATGGTACCCACGGGGTTTTCACCGCTGACTATCACCACCGGAACGAATTCTTCGTCAAAAATTTTTTTCTTGTAAGATTTTTTTATTGCATCCTGCGGATCACTAAAAAATTCCGCCGACTGACCATCAACCATCGCGCGATAAGACTTTTCTATCCGATCCCAACGATTGTCGCGATCCATGGCATAATAACGACCGGAAATCGTTGCTATCTTCCCCACCCCTACTTCTCTTATCTTGTCTTCAATTTTTTTAATAAAATCTCCGGCAACATTGGGCAAAGTATCACGACCGTCAATAATAGCGTGAATATAAACCTCTTTTATTTTTTGTTTTTTAGCCAAATCTAAAAGCGCTAGCAAGTGATCGAGATGAGAATGAACACCACCCTCGGAAGCCAACCCAACTAAATGCAACTTGGATTTATTTTTTTTGACATGCTCTATTGCTTTCAAAAATGCTTCATTTTTAAAAAAATCACCATCGCGAATCGAGCGAGAGATGCGAGGTAAATTTTGATATAAAACTCGACCGGAACCTAGGGTCAAATGACCAACCTCTGAATTGCCCATTTCACCAAAACGAAGACCGACTTCCTCAGAAGAAGCTTGAAGAGTCATTGCCGGATAAGTGCTAATCAACTTATTGATCACCGGCGTCTTAGCAAGAGTGATACCGTTACCATCGCTGGGCGGAGCCACTCCCCATCCGTCCAGAATCATCAGAACAACTGGTTTTGGTCTTCTAGACATAAAATAACGGCGTTATAAAAAATTAAATAATTAAACTTCTACCCTTCATTTGAACAGGCTTTTTGATTCCCATGACCTCTAAAATCGTAGGGGCAACATCACCGATAACTCCTTTTCTTATTTTTACTTTTTTGAATTTACTACATCCTAAAATAAAAGGTACTGGATTTTTAGAATGTTCCGTTAGCACTTCCCCCGTACGTAAATCGAGCATGGCATCGCAATTACCATGATCTGACGTGATAATAAAATTACCATCCTTTTCCTTAATAGCATCATATATTTTCTCCAAACATTTATCAACCACTTCCAAACATTGCACTGTAGCGGGAATATTTCCGGTATGACCGATCATATCAGGATTAGCAAAATTTATCGTAATAAATTCGTGTTTATTTTTATTTAACGATTTTAAAACCATGGCGGTAATCTCCCGCGCACTCATCGCCGGTTTTTTGTCATAACGCGAAACGTCAACTGACGATATCCTGATCCTTTCTTCACCCGCTACCGGATCGGCATAACCACCGTTAAAAAAGTAAGTAACGTGAGCGTACTTTTCCGTCTCCGCAATATAAAGTTGCGGACGGGTATCGACCACCATTGGCAATGTCCCCAACAGATCAACTGACGGATAAGCTGTCACCACTGAATCCAAATCTGGACCAAAATCGGTCAATGCCACAAAATATAAATTATTTAAAATTTTCTCTCGTCTAAAACCACCTTTAACTTCGAAGTCTTTTTGCACAAAAGGTTTAGCTAATTGCCTGGCGCGATCAGATCGTAGGTTAAAAAAGATTACAGCGTCACCATCCTTAATCGTGCCAGCCGGTCTTTTTTTATCGTAAACTACCGATGGCGGAATAAATTCATCGGTTAATTTTTTACCGTAAGCGTGCAAAATGGCATCCTGAGGATCATCCACTATAAAACCCTTACCTAAAACCATTGCTTCGTAAGCCGCTTTGGTTCGCGACCAATCTTTTTTACGATCCATGGCGTAAAATCTTCCCATGATAGTTGCCATCACCTCACCGTCTTTGAATCTTTTACGCAATCGCTGCAATAATTTTATTGCTAAATACGGCGGCGAATCACGGCCGTCGGTAAAAAGATGCAGATAAACTCGTGGACAACCTTTTAGTCGAAAAAGCTCCAGCAAAGCATTTAGATAATTTGGATCAGCGTGAGCGGATTGATCGTTGGAAAGCATGCCCATCAAATGAACATCTGATTTGTTGCGCGTAACATGTTTTATCGCTGCGGCAAAAGCTGGGTTTTTAAAAAAAGTGCCGTCAGCAATACTCTCGCTAACCCGCACCGCATCTTGCTCTACCACCCTACCAGCGCCAATATTCATATGACCAGCCTCGCTATTACCGGCCTGCTTAGTCGGTAATCCAGCATATTTACCGGAAGCCTGTAAAGCAGTATGAGGAAATTTTTTCCACAAAAAATCATAGGTCGGCATTTTAGCAAGACTTATGGCATTGGCTTTCGATTTTGGCGCAATACCAAAACCATCCAAAACACACAATACCGTTGGATATTTTTTACCCATAAAAATTAAATCTCTCTTTCAATTTCCGTCAAACGATTGTATTTAGCAAGCCGTTCTCCACGACTAAGCGAACCAGTTTTTATAAAATCAGAATTAACCGCGACAGCTAAATCGGCAATAAAATCATCATTGGTCTCGCCGGAACGGTGAGAGATAGCCGTAGCATAACCGTTGCGTTTAGCCAAGGCGATACAATCAAGCGTTTCGGTCAGGCTGCCAATCTGATTTATTTTTATCAAAATCGCATTAGCTACTTTTTGATCGAGTCCTTGCTGCAAACGCGCCGTACTAGTAACAAACAGGTCGTCGCCGATCAAGGTAATTTTTTTACCAATCTTCTTGGTCATTTCTTGCCAACCAGACCAATCGTCCTGATCAAGCGGATCTTCCAAAGAAATAAAAGGATACTTAGTTATCCAGCTTTGGAAAAAATCAACCATCTGGGTGCTAGAAAATTCGCCTTCGTTCCAAACATATTTTTTTGATTTTTTGTCATAAAACTCAGAAGCTGCTATGTCGGCTCCCAAAAATATCTGTTTTTTGCCCTTGGAGTTATAACCAGCTTTCTTTATCGCTTCCAAGATACAAAGTACGGCTTCTTCCACCGAGGTCATGGCCGGCGCATAACCGCCTTCATCACCAACATTAGTATTAAAACCCTTGTCTTTCAAAACTTTTTTTAGCACCGCGAAAATTTCAGCCCCGGCTCGCAACTTTTCCGAAAACCTACCGATTCCCTTTGGCACAATAATAAACTCCTGAAAATTAAGTTTACTATCAGCGTGTTTACCGCCATTGATAATGTTCATCAACGGCACCGGCAATTTGTAGTCATTCAATTTAACACTATAGATAGATCGCAAATATTTATAAAGTGGCACGCCCTTGTACGCTGCGGCGGCTCGCGCACAAGCTAGAGAAACCCCGAGTATGGCATTGGCGCCCAAATTGGCTTTATTTTTCATGCCATCAAGACGCAGCATCATCTCATCAATCTTTCTTTGCTTATTAGCCTTCTTGCCAATCAACATCGGAGCTATTTTTTCATTTACGTTTTTAACTGCTTGTAAAACCCCTTTACCGCCATAGCGGTTTTTATCACCATCGCGTAACTCCCAAGCTTCGTGCACACCGGTTGAGGCACCGGATGGTACAGACGCCTTGGCCTTAATCCCTCGACGTAAAGTTACTTCAACTTCAATAGTCGGATTACCTCTTGAATCCAATATTTCCCGAGCTTTAATTTGCTTGATTTTCATAAAATAGCTGCTGGCTTTCAGCTGTCGGCTTTCGGTCAAAAATTTCACCGAAAACTGCAACCAATCACCTGTTTTTATTTTTTTATTTTATAGCGATATTATACCACAATATTGATCTAATAAAAAAGCCCTGATTTTTTTATCAGGGCCTTTCCATATTCTAAATCCTAGATTCTAAATCTCCGTCTCTTTTTTACAGAACTTCGTACATCACTGTCACGTCGTCTTGTATTTCAGTGCTACCCACCTGTACGTCTGGTGCTGGCGCTACCGAAGACAACGACTTCATCATTTCTACACTGCCGCCGATTCCATAATACGGAGTCGGCTGTCCGCCACCGAAACTTTCAGAAAAATTAACCACTTTGCCTAGCTTGATTCCCAAATCTTTGGCTAAAGCCTCGGCTTTTACCTTGGCGTTGTTTAAAGCTTTAGAACGAGCCTGGGCTTTAAATTCTTCCTGATCGTCAACAGTAAACTGTAAACCGCTAACGTCATTAGCACCCAGCTCTCCTGCTTTGGCAAAAATGTCACCGACTTTTTCCAAATCACGAACTTTAACAGTTACGCTTTGGTTAACAATATAACCGGCAAGCGTACTCCTATTACCGTCCCAACGATAATCCGGAGAAATATTATAATTGCTGGTCTTAATATCTTTGTCGTCAATCCCCAAATCTTTAAGCGCTTTGGTAATGTTGTTCATTTTATCAGTATTCTCTTTTTGTGCTGCAGCGACAGTCAAACGATTGGTAACCAAACCAATGTTAAAGGTAGCAATATCAGGAACAACTACTACTTTTCCCATGCCCTGAATCGCTATAGTGTCGCGAGTCTGAGCCTGACCAATGTAATCATAACTCTTGTACCAGTTACGAATGAGCAAAATACCGGCGACAATTACAATCACCAGTATGATTTTAAACAGGACTCCTGAAGCGCCATGATAGTGGTCGCAGCAGCAATCCTTACCGCATTCTTCGTGCATAAATTTTTTAGTATTATTTATTAATTAAAGCTTTGATAAAATGTTTTGTCCAAATAGTTTCTAAGCACTCTGGCGCTGGGAAAAAATATTGGTTCCGGCAAACCGTTTAAATCAAACCAACGCCACTCGGTTATTTCATCCGGTTCCATTATCTGCACTTCGCCGGTAAAATCTTCACATAGCAAACCAATGGTAACGAAATGAGCGTCTGTCACTTTGTCATTGGAAACACAAATAACTTTCAAACCCGTCGCCTCTAGACTAGTTTCTTCTTTCAGCTCTCTGGTCGCAGTAGTTTCCGGCGTCTCGCCAAAATCCATTTTGCCGCCAGGCATAGTCCAGCTAGATTCTCCATGCAGCTCCGAGTCGGCTTTGGCCGGATCAGCATGACGTTTACCAAGCAGAATCCGACTGTCACGTAAAACCATGACACCGACACCAACGCCGACTTTCTTTTTTATTTCTTCTGGCATAAGACAAAGATTAGAAATTAAGAAATGAGGAAATTGAAAATTGGAGACAAGAATTAAGAATATGGAATCGATACTATTTCTTAATTTCTTTATTTCTCAACTCCTAAACAAATTTTAACCACTTCAAAAATATCCAGGCCAGCACTCCACCAATCAAGGCTGTAACTAGCTGCGGCCAACTCATCAGTATCGCCAGACTATTAAACAAACTCCCGGCAAGGATAGACTTCATCAACAGATGAACTATAGCATACAACCAAACAAACTTGATAAGCGCGGCGACAACCACTGCTAGCCAATAACCACGATCGCGTAATACATCAAAAAACCAAACTAGAAACGCGTTACTGATCATAATAAACGGTATCATTGGCGCGAGTGGTAAGGGTAATAATCCGTAAGCCAAGGCAATAGAGCTCGGAATCAAGGCAATTAGCAAAGCCTCGCGGACACCGACAACAACAACCGTAATAATCAAAATAGCGTTAACCAGCGGTCCGGTCAACCATTGCAGATGAACAAACATCGGGACAAATGTCGCAATACCCAAAAGAGCTAAGAACTTAACCATAGCAACGCTTTGCACTTTAGTAATGGTTGATGCGACGGTTTTGGACATAGAATTAATAATTATTAATTATTAATTAAGTCTCCTCGCCCCCCAACGTTTCTGTCGATAATTGGAAGTGTGAAACATTTCGTGATGTAGATCAGGATGTTTATCAATATATTCTTTATAAAGTTTTTTTAATCCAGGATTGTCGTGCGCTTTGCGGAACTTTGATTTCTTATCAAGGACATAAAGTGGCGCAGCGCGCTTGGCTCTAATCTGCGCGTTAGTCGGCACTGGCTGACCGCCGCCATTAATACAACCACCGGGACACGCCATTACTTCTAGGAAATGGGGATTTTCCTTGCCAGCTTTGATTAAATCCATAACCTTTTTAGCATTGCCTAGTCCGCTGGTAACAATTATTTTCACCTTTTTACCTTTAACCATGATCTCGGCTTTTTTAGTACCCTCTAATCCCCTTATCTGTTTAAAATCAATTGATTTTAATTTCTGACCAGCGTAATAATCAAGCGCCGTACGCAGAGCCGACTCCATCACGCCGCCAGATACGCCGTAAATTGCCGCGGCGCCGCTGGATTGTCCGAGCGGATCGTCAAATTTTTGCGGTTTCATTTTGGTAAAATCTATCTTGGCTCGCCGCATCATGTGAGCCACTTCGCGAGTAGTCAAAACATAATCAACCATTTTCATATTATTGTATTCTAATTCTGGACGATCGGCTTCAAACTTTTTGGCAACACAGGGCATAATCGAAACCACTTTAATTTTTCTAGGATCAATCTTCATCTTCTCGGCAAAATAAGTTTTAACCGCCACTCCCAAACATTGCTGCGGCGATTTAGTGGTAGAAATATTGCCGACAAATTCCGGATAGTTAAACTCGACAAATTTCACCCACGCCGGACAGCAAGAAGTGGTAACCATTTTACCTTTACCCAAACACTCAAAACATTCCCCTGCTTCTTCAAAAGTAGTAATATCAGCGCCAAAATTAGTATCAAAAACATAGTCAAAACCAAGCTTTTTGAGAGCCGATACTAACTCTCCTGTTACCACCGTGCCTGGTTCGTAGCCAAACTCTTCGCCAATCGAAGCGCGAACCGAAGGTGCCACTTGAGCGACGACAATTTTTTTCTTATCTTTAAGACTTGCTTCCACTTCCGGCCAATGCGGATTACCTTGAATCGCGCCAACAGGACAATGCGTTATACATTGACCGCAAGTAGTACAATCATATTTTTTATTTTTGGTTGGTAGTACAATACTGTCGGCACCTTTGCCGGCTTTGTCATAAAAATGCACTTCTTGTTTGTGGCAAACTTCAATGCAATTATTACAATCGATACATTTAGTTTGATCAAAAAGAATTGTATTACTAAAACCAAAAATATTGCGATTTTTTTTGCGATCCTTAAATCGAGTGATTTTGCCTTGGTATTTTTTGGCGTAATCCTGCAGAGAACAATTTTTATCCCAAATACACTCCGGGCACTTCTCCTCATGCTCGGCAAATATCATTTCTAGATTTATTTTGCGCGCTCGTTTTACTTTTTCCGTATCAGTAAAAACCTCCATGCCGTCTTTAACCTTAGTTGAGCAAGCCGTAACTAGCTTACCGTTTTTTAGTTCAACCAAACAAACACGGCAGTTGGCTTTTACTTTTAAATCCGGATGGTGGCAAAGTGTCGGAATAGCAACAATGCCGTGCGCCGCCTCCAATATTGTTTGCTCAGGTTTAGCCGAAACTTTTTTTCCGTTGATTTTGATATACATAGTAGCTAGTATCTAGTGACTAGTAGTTAGTAGTTTTTTTATTGCTTCTTCATACAAAGGTTTGGTAATGCCTTTGGCCTCCGGAGTAGTAATACGACTATACATCCAATCAAACTTTTCCTTAACTTTATCAAAACCAAGCTCAAGAACAACAACTTTCAAAAAATGATCAATATTTTTCTCAAAAAAACTCAAACAATCGGCGTCTTTAAGCAAATCCTTTTCTTTGTCTCCACCCACTTCATGATTAGCAATCAAATCAGTTATTCGATCAATAACTAAGGGATCGACTTTTTGTGACTCCAAAAAATTTTTAATTATTTCTGCCCCTCGATTTTGATGCAATGTCAAAAATTCTTCATCCAACAACCCTCTTTCTACTTTTATTTTTTGAACATCTGGTTGGCGAAAGCAACGTTCAATGTCACGAGCAACCGCCGCCGAAAGCAATATTTCATCTGCCTCCGGGTATATTCTTTTTAGTTGAACCGCCGTATCTTGCAAATAAACCAAGTCACCAGCCATACCTCGACTAACAAACGAATCAACGACAAATTTTTCCACCATTTTGTACAGATTATCCATATATTCATTTAAACTTTAATTCCTAGTTCCTAGCTCCCAGATCCTAGTCCCTAACTCCTCTTTTTTACATTCTTCCAGTATGTCAAAATCGGCCGTGGTACAGACATACCCAGACCGCAAAAACTAGAGTTTTCCAAAGCAAACAAAATATCTTCAAAGAGTTGCCAATCTGTTTTTTTGCTGTTTAATATTTCGAGCAGCCGATAAGTACCCTCTCGACACGGCACACATTTGCCGCAACTCTCGGCTTTGAAAAATCTGACCCAATTCAAAATTAATTTTTTTGGACCTTCGCTGGCATGATAAACAACTATTGAACCAAGACCATGAATATCTTTAAGCGTTTGCTGCAGCTGTTTGCTGTTCAAGACTGTTCCAGCCGCGCCACCGCCAACTTGTACAAAAAAAGAAAACTTTGGCCAATTACCGGTTTCCTTTAGCATTTTTTCTATAGTCCAATTTTCTGGTAACTCATGCACTTGTGATTTTACACCTTGACCGGAAAAACAAATCAAACGTTTCTTTTCATATTTGCCGCGCAAAATCAAACCAATCTCGTAAAATGTTTCTAGATTATTTACCAACGTTGGCTGACCGTAAAGTCCAACTTGTGGCGGATACGGCGGTTTGAGGCGTGGCTCGACGCGTCGTCCTTCCAAAGATTCTAGCAAAGCAGTTTCTTCACCGCCGATATAACCTCCAGCCTCTTTAAATAATTCTATTTTGTTTTTACCAATCAATTTGCGCAATTTACTCTGATATTTCTGATAATAATCTTGGCGCAGATAAACAACCGCCTTTTTGGCGCCAAGGTATTTGATAGCGTGTTTAATGCCTTCGATAGCGATATCGGGATGATTTTGCAACACCCAGCCGTCTTTAAAAACCCCGGGCTCGCCTTCAGAAACATTGCAGACCACATATTTTTTAGCGCCTTTAGCCTCTTTAACCATTTGCCACTTACTGGCTGTGGGAAAATTACCACAACCACGGCCGATTAAGTCAGCCCTGGTAAGCTTTTCGATTGTTTTGTCCATATAAAGACATTATACAAAATTATCGACTTGCCGTCTAACAAAAAACCCGCGCCATAAACGCGAGTTTTTCTATCAAATTTTTTTCTATTCGATTCCTTTGAACATCGGCAGTCCAGAGTCCGGACTAGTTGGAATATAGATAGTCCCTTTGAGATCTTTAAGCTGTTGGATATACAAATACTGTAAATATTTTGAAGTCAAGCCTTCGTTGATAATAACCTGTGCTGCTTTTTGACCTTCGGCTTCAATAAGTTTTCGTTCTTTTTCCTTTCGTTCTTTTTCCAAGACAAAATCATATTTTTGCGCTTCTTGCTCGGCTGACAATTTTTCCTGAATACTTTTTGCCAAACCTTCCGGCAAACCAACGTTGCGCAGTAAAACATCTTCAACCGTAATACCTCTCGGTTCTAGCTTGCCCTGCAACGCGCTCAAAATTTTTATTGCCGCTTCCTGACGCTTATCAGAATAAATATCTTTTACTTCATAAACAGCCACTACCTCGCGAATCGCGCTACGAATTTCCGGCCGAATAATTTTTTCGCTGTAATCAATACCCAGATTCTTATAAACATCAGAAGCTTTATCTTCGATTAAATGAAATAAAACCGTAATATCAAGATCAACGCTTAAACCCTCTTTGGTCAAAGCAGCGATAGTATCATTGTTACTTCTAGTACCCTCTTCTTGCAAAATAGACATGGTATACTCTTCGGTGCGAATACTCATCTCCGTAACATTAGCTAACGGATTTATCAAATGAATACCAGACTGAAGTTCACCATCTTTAACCTTACCAAAAAGATGATAAACGCCAGTAGTACCGGCAGGAATAATCACAATACCATTGGCAATAATCACCAACACTATAACAACCGCGATTATCAACAAGGCTTTACTTTTAATTGTCGCCATAAAATTAGAATTTATTATTTTATTATTTATATTGCCAAGGTTAACCTTTTCACGGCTATCGCTGACTGATTCGTCCGCCAAGCGCTGAGATATTTTTTTAAAAAATTTATAAACAAAAAGAATCATGATTAATAAAAAAACCATGATGGCGCCTCCTCCACCTTGCGAAGATCTAAAAAAGACAGAAACTAATATAATTATACCGACAATTAAAAGAATTTTTTTTGCCGCATCTGGCTTGGGCATATTTTATCGCTCTAAAACATCTTCGTACTCAGTTTCATAGATATGCAGTAGTACGAAAAATATCGATATCACCACCGGACCAATAATTATCCCCCAAAAGCCGAAAGCGATAATACCGCCGAAAATAGAGAAAAAAATCAACAACGGATGAACTTGCGCCTTACCCTTAATCAACATTGGTCGTAAAATATTATCGACTAATGAGACTATCGCTCCACCCCAAACCAAAAGAAATACTCCTTGCCAGATTTTTCCGATCAGCAGCAGATAAATTCCAGCGGGCAACCACAAAATAGCCGCACCGACATATGGCAATAAAGCCAGCATGGTCATCAAAACCGCTGGCAAAAACGCCGGAATACCTACTATCAAAAAACCGATACCGCCGGCGATACCTTGGGCAATTGCCGCTATAAAAGTACTAACTATCGATGAATAACTGACATCGCGAAATTTTTGGAAAATCTCTTTGTCGTATTTGTTTGGAAGCGGTGTCAGATACATTACTCGCTGCAAAAGCTTATCTCCATCGCGGAACAAGAAAAATATGGTAAAAAACATTAAAACTAAATAGGTAACAAACTGTCCCGTGCCTCGCAAAAGCGAGCTAGCCCCAGAAACTAAAAAACTGGAAATTTTTGAACTGACAGAAATTAAATAATTACGAACATTGAAGACCGAAGGGTCAACAAAGTTAAATCTGCTAATTACCTGCTCATTGATGGTTTTTTCCAAAAATCCTGTATTAATCCAATTGGTGACTAAACTAAACGCCTCTACTGATTTTTTGGAAAGATAAAAGATAAAATCAGTAGCTGGTAAAACAATGATAATGGCAATCAAAATCACCATTACTAAAGCAGCCAGATTATTCCTCCCCTTAAACCAGGTTAGTAGTTTTTTATACCAACCGTAAAAAATGGAAACCAAAACGCCGGAAAGTATAATCACTATCAAAAACGGTTTAAAAAAAAGGTAGACCAGATACAAACACGCCGCGAGCAATGCGAAGAGAAAAATATCGGCGATTATTTTTTTGTCATGCATAAAAACAGTGGTTAGTAGTTAGTAGCTAAAAAACTAATTTTTTAATTTTGAGTTGTGATTTTGATTTTTGAATTTTGATTTTTTACTTTTTATTCACCACGCTGATCATTTCCACTAACCTATTTGAATAACCCCATTCATTATCATACCAAGCAACCACTTTAAGCAAATTACCGTCGACGACTTTGGTCAAAGCAAGATCAACAATAGCCGAGGCTGGATTGGCAATAAAATCACCAGAAACCAACTCTTCTTCTGTCACCGCCAAAATACCCTTGTAGCGCGGTGTCTTACTCGCAGTGATAAGCGCATTATTAACCTCTTTTTCCGTAACGTTTTTCTTGATCAACATCGTGATGTCAGAAATTGAAACGTCAATAGTCGGAACACGAATAGATAATCCGTCAAACAAACCTTTTAATTCCGGGATGGTTTTAGTAGTAGCTACAGCTGCTCCAGTGGTAGTCGGAATCATATTGACTCCAGCAGCGCGAGCGCGACGCAAATCTTTGTGCGGCGCATCAATTAGACGCTGATCGGCAGTATAAGAATGAATAGTAGTCATAGTAGCCTTGAGGATACCGAATTTACTTTGAATCACCTGGACTACTGGAGAAATACAATTGGTCGTACAGGAAGCATTATCGATAATCTTTTCCCCTTTATAGTTAGCGCTATTTACTCCCAAAACATAAGTATTTACTCCGTCGCCTTTTACCGGAGCGGAGATAATTATTTTTTTGGCGCCCGCCTTGATGTGCGCCATCACTTCTTTTTCCTCGCGAAAAGCGCCAGTACACTCCAAAACCACATCAACACCTAGCTTTTTCCACGGCAATTTCGAAGGATCTTTTTCTGCTAGGCAAGGAATTTTCTTGCCGTTAACTACTAAATTTTTGCCGTCGAAACCAACTTTTTTATCGTAGGTGCGGAAAACCGAATCATATTTCAAAAGATGCGCCAGGGTTTTATTGTCAGTCAGATCGTTAATAGCAACGATTTCTAAATTATTCTTACCAAAGGCGATGCGGAAAGCCGCTCGACCAATGCGACCAAAGCCATTGATAGCAACGCGAGTTTTTTGAACCATAAAAATAAGTTTATTGATTTGATTTTATTATAGCATAAACAGGATACAGGATACAGGATGCGGGGTACAGGATTAAAATACACAAGTAACAAGACATCCTGCCTCCTGTCTCCTGTCTCCTGTCTCCTGTACTAAAAACCCCCTACTTAGGGGATCTAAACTAAAAATCTAAACTCGTATTAACGAGAAATTTTATCCACTGGAACTTCAATAAAAACTACTTCTTTTTCCTTGCCATTGTCGGTTACCACCCGCACGTCCACCATTTGCTTGATCAGCCTCCAACCAACCACTTCGCCCTTACCGCTCTCTGTTTTTACGATTGAACCAAGCGGTGGCATTTTGGCAGCTAAATCACGATAAACTTCTTTTTCAAAAGCCAGACAGCAACGCAGGCGACCGCAACAACCAGAAAGGCGCTCCGAACCACGATGCACCACTTGTTGCGCCTCAGCTAAATCAGAAGTAATGCTGCCGAGCTCTTTGACAAAAGTTTGACAACACAGCTGCATGCCGCAAGGACCGATATCGCCGCACATTTTCATTTCATCACGAATACCGAGCTGCTGTAAACGAATATTTTTTTTATAATAACGGGATAAATCTTTAACTAATTCGCGAAAATCTATTCTGCCTTGAGCAATAAAGGCAAAAGTAATTCTCTTGTCGTCAAAAGAAAAGTGAGCGTCAACAAGCTTCATCGGCAGGGCGTACTTAGTTACCATTTTTTTGCAGTTTTTAACCGCTTCTTCCTTTTCCTCATCAAGGCTAAGACGTTTTTTTAAATCGTCCTTTGTCGCCTTGCGGGTAATTGGCTTAATTTCTGCTTCGTCAGCCAACTTGGCTATATCTTCAAAACCGATAATTTTCCCCATATCTATTCCTATCTGCGTTTCCACAATAACAAAATCCCCAACCGCAAAGTTTTCCTGCGCCGGATCAAAATAATAAGCCTTATCCCAAGTAGTAAATTGTACGAGCGCGACCTTCATAAAATTAGGAGACTGGAGACAGGAGACTGGAGACAGGAGACAGAAGCTTCTTTATCTCCTGCATCCTGTATCCTGTCTCCTGTATACTTATATCTGGAAGCGAGAAAAACGAACGACTTGAGCACCAGCGGCAGCGAGTAGCTGCTCAATAGTCATCTTGTCGTCTTTGATAAAGGCTTGATTAAGCAAACAAACCTCCGAGTAAAACTTATTCAATTTTCCTTCAATAATCTTTTCGATTACCGCTTCTGGCTTATTTTCCCCTTTCATCTGTTCTCGATAAATTTCCTTTTCCTTAACAATCTCATCAGCAGGTACTTCGGACGATTGCACATATTTTGGTGACATGGCAGCAACCTGCATAGCAATGTCGTTAGCCAGTTCAACCGTACCGCCCCGTAAAACAACGACGGTGGCTAACTTCTTATTGGAATGAAGATAGGTGCCGATAACCTCGCCTTCAATTACTTCCGCAGCCACTAGCTTCATATTTTCACCAATCTTAGAAATTAGCTCTTTGGCTACATGTTCTTCGGCCCAAGGCTTAAACTCTTCAACCGGAGTATTTAATAGTTTGATGGCAAAATCATTTACTACTTTAATAAAATCTTCGTTGCGAGAAACAAAATCTGTTTCACAAGTAAGACCGACGACAGCAACCTTTTTCCCCTCGCAGGCAAAAGAAATTAAACCTTCCTTAGTACTGCGTTCAGCTTTCTTACCGGCTTTTTCCAGTCCTTTTTTGCGCAATATTTCTACCGCTTTTTCAATATCGCCGTTAGATTCATCTAACGCTTTTTGACAATCAACCATACCGGCACCGGTACGTTCACGAAGTTGTTTGATAGTTTGTAGGTCGGACATATTTAGTGGTTAGTGGTTAGTGGTTAGTGGTTAGTAAACCACCCGCCCCCACCACCTTTTTATTTTTTATTGAGAGTATTTTTCTACTTACTTACCACCGCGTTTTTGCCTTCTTTTACCGCTTCGGCGACCAACGCAGTGATCATTTCTATTCCCTTAGTTGCGTCATCGTTAGCTGGAATGGGATAAGTAACCTTTTCCGGATTAACATTGGTATCACAAATCGCCACAACCGGAACATGGCGTTTTACCGCTTCAGTCAAAGCTGTTTTTTCACGCATGATATCGACAATAAAAATCGCTTCGGGAACTTTTTTCACCTCCGCAATACCACCAACACGCATATCTAAATTTTCAATTTCATTTTGGAAATCAAGCTGTTCTTTTTTAGTATAACCCTTAAAACCACCGGTCTCTTGCTTAACTCTCATGTCTTTATACTTTTTGGTGAGTTTCAAAATAATCGGAAAATTAGTCAACGTGCCGCCAAGCCAACGTTGATTAATATAAGGCATGCCGCACTCCTTGGCATATTTTTCAATAATCGGTTTAGCTTGATCTTTTGTTCCTACAAACAAAACAACACCGCCACTAGCAACGGTATTTTTAATAAAATTTAGAGCCTCTTCCAGCTTAACTAGGGTTTTTTCCAAATCAACGACATGAACGCCGTTGCGCTCAGCAAAGATATAGGACTCCATTTTTGGGTGCCATTTTCCGGTCTTATGACCAAAGTGCATCCCGGTTTTTAACATCTCCTCCAAACTTGGTAATTTTGGCATATTTTTCCTTTATTATCCCTCTTTTTCGCCGCCCCTTTGTTTAAAATTTCGGGGAAGGAAAATGCGAAAAATGAGTGATTTATTAATAAGTAAGGAAAGTTTAACAGAAAAATAAAAAACTGGCAAGACCAGCCAAGTCCGATTTATTTCTATTGACAAACAAACAAAAATAATATAACTTATAATATTCGCAAATTAACGATCAAACCTAAATAACAGCTGCCGATGTCATCGGCAATGAAAAAAAATTTTTACTCAACACCGGACTCTTTAGCAAAGTTGGGTGCGGTGTACCCACCAACTAATAACCAAGGAGAAGTGAAATGAAGACCGGGAACAACAAAGGGTTTACACTCGTTGAATTGATACTCTTTATCGCCATCATCGGAATCGTCGTCCTCATCTTCGGAGCTCTTGGCGCCGTTGTCATGGGCAACTACTGGGTCGACAAAGACGAAGCAATGAACTGCATCAAGACCATCGACCCGACCATCTCCGCTATCGACCGACTCGAAAAAAAAGTTTACTGGAGCACGGTCGCTACAGCCAAAAACACCGACGGTGTTGAAAAAAAATTCCTGATCGACGCCAATGTCTTTCGCAGCGTCGACTGCGAAGCCAAATAGCCAACAACAAAACCCCGCTCTATTACGACGCGGGGTTTTTACTTTAGCTATAAATATTTTATTTGACTGGTTCAGCGGCTACTGACGTCGAAGCGGTAACATTGAATTTCACTGAGTTCAAAATCTTTTCCATGATCACCTGATCATCAAACGAGATGTCCTTATCATCTTCTTTGGCAAGACTGGTGTTGCCTTCAGCCCAAATATTAAAATAATAGTCGCCAACGGCAATAATACCCTGATTGTTAGTACCATCGTCTTTGTGGCTATAGCCGTAAACAATCATTTTTATCTTTTTGTTATAAGAAGAAACGACCTTGTCGGTAATGATTGTACCGCCTAGATTAATCTTTGTCGCGACCACTGAAGGATAATCTTTCAGTTTAATTGCTGAAAACAAGCTACCATTATCAGCAGCTTGTTTTCTGACAAAACTAACGTGTATTCTGTTTCCGCTTACGCCATTAACGAAAGATATGTTATCTTCAGTCGTCGAAGGCACAGACCCCTGTCCGGCTATTTCTGCATCGGTTACTGCGTCCCAATTAGTGGGATAACGAAAACTAATGTTGTCCACAACGCTAGTATAGGTATTCCAACCGGCGTAATCACTTTCGCTAGCCAGTGTCGCTTCTTGATTTTTTTGCTGCAAACTATTACCCAGCGTAGTGTTTTGATCCTTACAGGCGTTTAGATCGGTTTGCAGGACAATTTTTTCTTGACCTAAAAAACCAACCTGCTCATTAAGATTATCTGCAACGGTTTTGGCGGGCAAAACAACTAGAAAATAACCGACCAGTGCCACTACTAGCGCTGCTAGTACTATACCGATAATCACTGGCAGCAAGGCGGAACTCTTTTTGGCAACATAGGGCGCAGGGCTGGCAGTCGGCGTTCCAGAAAGAAAAGGCGTAGGTTGATCCATAAATTTATTTTTTTATTTTTTATACAATGTTATTATACCACATTAACAACACCTAGTGCACAATTCCCCGCCCCCAGCTCCTAGTTCCCAGCTCCTAACTTCTCTTCCCTCTCAACAACTTATGATACCCAATCGCAAATCGATGGGCTTCATCGCGAATATTTTGCAGTAATTTCAAACCATCAGAACGTCGTTCTAAAACTATTGGCTCGCGATAACCAGGAATAAAAATCTCTTCCCGTTTTTTAGCTAAAGAAATAACCGGTAAATCCAGGCCTAATTTGGCTAAAACTTTAAGCGCTATGCCCAGCTGACCTTTGCCGCCATCGACCAAAATCAAATCCGGCATCACCCATCCTTTGTGGGCATAACGGCGCGACATCACTTCTTCCATCATGGCATAATCATTTGGCCCAGAAACTGTTTTAATTTTAAACTTACGGTACAAATTTTTATTTGGTTTGCCGCCGCTAAAATGCACGCACGAACCAACCGCTTCTTTGCCCGAAGTATTGGATATATCAAAACCGTCTATTTCTTCCGGCAATCGCGGCAGCTGTAATCTGGCTTGCAGCTCGGCCAGTGGTCCGGCATTTAGACGCACCAAAATATTTTGTCGCACCAAATCAAGCAACTTTTTTTTATCCCCTGTTTTAGGAACCAGTATTTCGACTTTTGAGCCTTTAAAACTTTCCATATATCTAACGAGTAAACTTTTATCAGTTGGCTCCACCGGCAAAATCAGCTCACGTGGCACTGGTCGCGTCAGATAATACTGCTCGACAAATCCCGACAAAATTTCGGCTAGTCCCTGCCCTGCTACCTGTAATTCAAAATGATTACGCGAAGTTACTATTCCTTTGTTGATATTAAAAACTTGAACCAACGCCTTGTCGCTAACCACCACGCAATTGATCACGTCCTGATCGTAATTTTTAGGCAGTAAAATCAGCTGCTTTTCGCTAAAGTTTTTGATCGAACGAATATGGTCGCGATACAGCCGCGCCAGCTCAAAATTTTGCTCGGCGCTGGCCTTCTTCATTTTCCTTTCTAATTCAACCAACAGTTGTTCTTTACTTCCGCGCAAAAACATTTCGGCAAGCCGGACATTGTATTGGTATTCCGTAGCGGAAATTTTTTCAAGATCTCTTTCTTTAATCTCACTGAGCAGCTTATAGAGTTCGCGACCGCTGCGAGAGATAAACCTGTCGGTCCGCAGTCCAAACAATCGAGCTGTCGTCAGCATTAAATATTTCTTGCCCTTACCCGAAACAAAAGGTCCAAAATATTTTCCGTCGCTGCCAATAGTACGGACGCTAACCAGGCGCGGAAATTCTTCATCGGTAATTTTGATATAAGTATAAGGCTGGTTTTCTTTCAACATCAGATTAAACCGCGGTTTGTGTTGGCGGATTAACCGAGCTTCGAGCAGCAGCGCCTCAACTTCGTTGCGCGTAACTATGAACTCGATATCAACAACACTACCGAGCAGCTCGTCGGTTTTCCAATCGGCATGGGTCTTTTGCCAATAACTTTTCACCCTTTTGCTCAAATTTTTCGCTTTACCGATATACAAAATATCGCCCGACCGATCTTTCATGATATAGCAGCCGGGGCTCTGCGGGATCTTAATTTTGCTTAAATTAATAGGCATAACTCTATTTTAACACAAATAAAAACTAGTCCATAACCAAAAGACAACAACTTACAAAACCGCCCGGCAAAGATTGAGCGATAATAACTGGTAGTTATATTCATAGATCATATGCCGGTCAGGGTATTTGCGTTAGTTTTTTTAAACTCGCCGTTTTTATCATTGACAAAAAAACAAAAAAAATATATTATCTAATATCCTTTATCCCTTCGAATTGACAATCAATCCGAAGGCTTTCCCCTCTTGGTCTAGAAAACCAGAGGGCAATCAAGGAGGTTCCTTTCATGAGACACGTTGTTCCAAACATCAGAACCGTTATTCCCTACAGTTTTTTTACTCTTACCCTTAAAGAAATCGATGAAATGGAGACGGTGGTAACCACACTGATCCACACCATTACTCTCAACTACATCGACTTGCCTCACCATTCACCCACTCCCGACTTCGAGATCCACTTCACGCTGTTGCGCGAATCAATCCGGGCGAGAATCCTAAAAAGAATCCAGGGCAAACGGGATGAAAAATGGCTACATCTGCACGCACCAAGAGCAGTTGATGACTTCGAACAGTTTAGCGACCCAACCACCTACGAATTTTCCTTCCCAAACGGCGCTAACCCATCTCTCTTTATCAATATTTTAGTGCGCCGTGTCGAACAACTGCTAACCGCTCGAGGTCGACTGCAAAAAACCCAAATGACCAACCACGCCAAAAAAATTCAGTATTACATTTACCTGCGGTAAAGGAGAAAAGAGATGGATAACAAATTCAAATCTGGCGTACTAGTCGGTCTTGCTATCGCTCTGGTCATGATCATTTGCTGCTCACCACACGACAGCGCTGACAAAAACCCGCCCGAAGTAGTTGAGGCCGTTTATCTGGGCATGGGACTCTGGCGCATCGATATTATAGTCGGACTCGACAGTAACGTCTGGCAGGAATTGCTTCTCAATTTCATGCAAAAACATGCCGATCTGCAAATTACTGCCATGTATTCATCGGCTGAAAATGGCTACGGCAACGCCTTGGGAATGTTTTTAGTCACAGCGCCCAAGTGTGTCTGCCAACCGCTACAACAGTAAAGAGAAAAAACGATGAACAAAAAAGTGAAAGTTGGCATTCTGATTGGTTTCGTTATCGCCATCGCTCTGGTTATGATTGTCTGCTGCTTACCACGCAGCAGTTCTGGCAAAAACCAGGATCAAATAAACGAAGGCGTCGAGGTAGCGCCGGGTCTCTGGTTAATCAAAGCCGGGGCCTGCATCAACAAGGATGCCTGGAAAAAATCGTTGCCAAACTTTATCCAGAAACATCCTGATTTGCAGATTGTTTCGATCTATCCCGCGGTAGCATCTCAGTGTGGAGATGAAGAAACTTTTTTAGTCACCATACCAAAAAGCATCTGTCCGATAAAACTGTAACAACAAAGCCCCGCTTTTTTCAGGCGGGGCTATTTTTATCCAAAAAGTTTTATTTAAAACACTGACAATTTTTCTTTTTTAATATTTCCCTTTGCCTTTCCAGAGAATCGACTAAAACGTTTTGTCTAGCACTACCTCTGGCTAACTTTTTATCAAGCGGCGACAGATGGCGATAGCCACGCGAAGCAAACTCTTTGACCAATTTTTCATGACGCAAATACAGGGCCTTCAGCTTTCCTACCCAGCGCTTGGTTTCCGGATGCTGACTGTAGCCTTTTTTATTTTTCGTTATTATCGCCCAAATCGCGTGCAGCTCGTGATGTTCGGCAACCAAATGTTTATTACAAAGATATTTTGGACTTATATCCCAAACGCGCATAAATTTTATTTGTTCAACAACCAAACCTTGTACGTTAAATAAGTAGCAAAAGCCACCCAACCAGCGTATGGCATAAGCAGTATCGACGCAGCTTTAGTTAGCGGCCAAATCAAAACAATCAAAGCCACCACCGATAAGCCCAAAACTCCTGCCTCCCAGATTGCTGCCGCCAAAAAATGTTGACCAAAAAATAAATAACTCCAAAAAATATTTAGTATCGCGTTGATAACAAATATAGAAAAAATAAGCCACACTCTTGAGCCGTGATGACCGTTCCAAACCAGTATCGCTGCAATTGTCGCCAAAAGGAAAATCGCTGTCCAGACTGCTCCAATCACCGATCCTGGTGGCGTCCAGCTAGGTAAATTGATAGTTTTGTACCAACTCATTCCGTTCGAAGTGACAGCGCTCCCCGCCCAAGCAACGATGATGGTAAACAGCGGGATGATAAGATAGTTTGGTTTCATATTAGTTTTGGCGCGCCACCATGATACAAGCATCGTGGACGCAATTTATATTATTATTTTTACAAAATTCTATTGCTTCGGCGCTCTCGCTACCCGGCTGCATCCAAACCTTATCTATTCCTAGATTTTTGACTTCAATCAAAACTTCGCTAGTCACCGTCGGTGGCACGACAAAAATTGCGACATCAATTTTTTCTTTCACTGCCGAAAGACTCGGGTAAACCTGCAGTCCTTCTATCTCACCGCCTTTTGGATTAATCGGGATTACTTTATAGCCAGCCGTATGCAAATCGATCAAAACTTTGTGACCGTATTTTTCGATATTAGCTGACGCACCGACAATAGCGTAGGTATAATTTTTATCGATCATTTCCATATTTTTGGTAATTATTTTTACTTTTTACTGATAAATTTTGAATAGACTTTCTCAACCGAAAAGTCGCCGGTGTTCTGTACGCCGGTCTTCCCGCCCGATTTCCCACTTTGGCATGGTTTTTCATTTTGTAACTTTCAACTTTATTGATCCTTCGTCCCGCGATGCGGGACTCAGGATGATGCCTTCGGCATCACTTTTTATTTTATTGCCAGTTGACCACAGGCCGCGGCAATATCTTTACCAAAACTGTGACGCAAGGTGACTTTGACTCCGGCTTCTTCCAAAACTTTTTTAAATTTATCCTGACCCTCTTTTTCCGTAGCGGAAAACTTGCCGGTTGGATTGTACGAAATCAAGTTAACGACGTAGAGTGGTTTTTTCATCAACACCCCTAGTTCACTAGCTAACTCCGGGTGGTCGTTAATATTTTTGATCAACAAATATTCAAACATCACTTGACGGTTGGTAATTTTGATATAATCGTCAACCGCGGAAATAACTTTTTTGATCGAGTATTTTTTGTTAATCGGCATCAGTTGATCGCGAAGCGAATCGTTTGGCGCATGGAGAGAAATCGCCAGATTGATTTCCATTCTTTCTTTGGCCAGTCTTTTGATACCGTCGATAATACCGATAGTTGATATGGAAAAACGCCGAGCGCCAACATTCATTGTTTCCTTGTCGTTGAGAAACCGAATCGCCGACAAAACATTGTCATAATTCAAAAACGGTTCACCCATGCCCATAAAAACAATGTTGGTGATTTTGCTGTCTTCCCTTTTTACTTCTCGAGCAAAAAATAAAACTTGTTCGACTATTTCATCGACAGTTAAGTTGCGCTGAAAACCCATTTGTCCGGTAGCACAAAATAGGCACCCGAGCGGACAGCCAACCTGTGAAGAAACACAAACAGTGTTACGCTCGTCGCGACTGCGCATCAAGACGCCTTCGATTTTCTTATCATCTTCCAGAGTAAAGAGTGCCTTAACCGTACCATCACGAGAAATAAATTTTTGCGCGTTAATATCGAGCGGACAGTTTGCCGCGAGTTTCTCCCGCAAATCTTTGGGTAACGCCGTCACCTTTGACCAGTCGTCAATCAGGTCAACAAAAATCGCCTGATAGACTTGGACTAAGCGGTATTTCGGTTGATCAGACAGGACTTGTTTTAATTCAGCTATTTTCATAAATAGTTATAAAGTGCCGGCTTTGCCGGCATCCCGCCCAGGCGGGATTGGTTGTTAGAACAACCAAAAGTAGAAAGTTGTAAAGTTAAATACCAAAACTTTCAACTTTATAACTTTCAGACTTTCAACTAATAATGGTATTCCTTACCTTTAATTATCGTTACCGCGCGGTAAATCTGTTCTAGCAGCACGACGCGCGTTAGTTCGTGCAGTAGGGTAAACTGTGACAAAGCAATCTTGTTTTTATATTTGTTTGAAACTTCCGGCGCAAAACCCAGTGTTCCGCCAATAACCAAAATTAACGTCTCATTTTTCTTGTCCAAAAATTTGGCAAAATCAACCGAAGTGAATTCTTTACCGTGTTCATCAAGCAAATAAACTTGCGCGCTTTCGTATTTGGCTAGGAAGTCTAGCAACCTGTCACCTTCTCTGCTTTTTGCTCGCTGCTTATCACCAGCACCAAAAGGCTCGGGTTTTATTTCCGCTATTTCAACCTTAACGTAAGGCCGCAATCGTTTCACATATTCCGCACATAGATCACGATAAGACGCTTCTTTGATTTTACCGATAGCAACGATGACAATGTTTTTCATATTTTCTTTAGCTCAATTAAACCGCGAAAGGGTCTTTGTGTCAAACATACGGCTTACCGCAATTTTCCATTATGTCGTTTGTCACGCTTTCAATATTTTTAAAAACCTCGCTAGAGGTGTAGCGCAAAACCTTAATCCCCCTGCTGCGTAAATACTCTTCGCGCCTAGCGTCTTTTATTTGTGCCTCTTCGCTGTCATGCGATATGCCGTCGACTTCAATAACTAAATTTAATTTGGGACAATAAAAATCAACTATAAAATTTTCTATTCCATATTGCCGCCGAAATTTGTAACCCAACTGCTCTCCGCGTAGTTCTCGCCACAACCTATCTTCTGATTTGGTGGAATTACGACGTAGCTTGGTGCGAAGATGTTTAAATTTTTTGCGGTTATATAACTGACCCATAAAAATATATTTGGTGCTTGATTCCATGCCCGGCACCCCCTCCGTCTCCCCCTTGGCAGGGGGAGAACTATAAGACAGACTCCGTCTAGTCTCCTCCCCTGCCAAGGGGAGGAACAAGGAGGGGTGCCGGGCGTGTTCCTCTAATTAAAAAACTGGCAGTCACCTACCAGCTTATAACATCCAAGATTAAATTTTTCTAAACTATTTCAGATATCGATTCTTCGATTTTAAATCGTCTATTCTACCATTAATATTATTAACATTGTTATTCAAAATATTAACTTTATCATCCAACAAATAAATCGAGCCACTCAATCCGTCATCCGAATAAATTTTTTCTTTTAAACCATTTGCTAACGCCGCGCCATCTCGTTGAACGTTATTAATTTTATCACCTAATTCGCTATGTCCAGAAACATTATAAAACCAAAATTCTAAAATTACACCTAACACCATGAGCCCTAAAACGAGAAGACCGCCAACAAAGAAAGTATACATTTTATCACCCACATCTTTAGTTGTGACCTGTATACTTCTCTCAATCTCCCCTAATCCTTCTTCCACCTTAACCTCAATCTTCCCTACTTTATCCTCTAATCTATCCGTTATTTTTTCTACCTTCACTTCTGCTTTTTCCACCCTGCCCTCCAATTTATCAATAGTAGATATAGAGTTATCCAGCCTATCAATCTTATATTTAAGATCCTTTAAAAACCACTCGCGATAATCAATCTCTTTGGTTGTTGGCTCGCTACCACCGACAACATCGACGACCGTCCGACTCGCTCCATCATCAACGCCGCCGACCGTCTGATTCCCTCCACCGGCGGCATTATTAACAGGCTGCGGAACAATGGTCTTATCATCTTTTCTACTATTTTTTTCATTCTCTCCAGGCATAATTTTATTGAACTATGTCTAACGTAAAAAAATTATTCTCACTATTATCACTAATAACAGAAAACGCCTCTTCATCGTCTTTTTTTATTGATACTTCAATTTTATATTTACCAGAATCAGAAAGCGGAACATTTGAAAAATCTGCTACAAACGTATGACCAAAAGCATCGTCAATCTTAGATTTACCACTAGCTCCAGCCAAAGGTTTCCCCAAAGGAGATACTATCTTAATTTCTTGATCATATACCCCTTTGTCTCCGGTTATTTTTGTTACTACACTAAATTTAGGAAAAAAAGCAGGCAAGTTAGGCGCGGTTATTCTATTTATAATATTAATAACACTGACCTTTACACCCTTGTCCTCGTTAACAACCAATGCCTGCTCACAAACTAGGAGAAAATTTAACTTAACATCAGCCATATACTTATTTATTATTTATCGTTTATTATACTTATCTTTCTCCTATTTCCCCTTTTTGTCAACCCTTTTTATTATTAATTCGTAATTAGTAATTATTAATTGTTTACAACACCTCTTTCAAAAACCTCCCCGTATAGCTATCTTTATCCTTGGCAATATCTTCCGGTGTACCTTTGGCAATAATCTGCCCACCACGGTCGCCGCCCTCAGGACCAAGGTCAATCACCCAGTCGGCGGATTTAATCACGTCGAGGTTGTGCTCGATCACCAGTACACTGTTACCCTTGTCTACCAAACGATTTATCACCTCGAGCAACTTTTCGATATCAGCAAAATGTAGCCCGGTCGTCGGTTCATCCAATATGTAAAGAGTACGCCCAGTATCGCGTTTTGACAACTCGGCGGTGAGCTTGATGCGCTGCGCTTCGCCGCCAGATAGCGTCGTAGCTGATTGACCAAGTTTGATATACCCAAGCCCAACATCAAAAAGCGTCTGCAGTTTACTCTCGATCCGCGGAATGTGCTGAAAAAATTTAAGCGCTTCTTCCACAGTCATATCCAAAATCTCGGCAATGCTTTTGTCTTTATATTTTACTTGCAGCGTTTCTTCGTTGTAACGACTACCTTTGCATTGTTCGCAAGTCACGTAAACATCAGGCAAAAAATGCATTTCGATTTTAATCACGCCGTCGCCCTCACAGTTACCGCAGCGGCCGCCTTCGACGTTAAAACTAAACCGTCCCGGACCGTAGCCGCGAGTTTTGGCTTCTTTACTCTGCGCAAAAAGATCACGCATATAAGTAAAAACACCGGTGTAAGTAGCCGCATTACTACGCGGCGTGCGACCAATCGGCGATTGATCGATAATAATCACCTTATCGACATAACCAAAATTTTCCACCGCGCGATATTTGCCGACTTCGATTTTGGTATTGTAAAGCTTTTTGGCAAGTAACGGATAAAGCGTGTCAGAAACCAGGCTCGATTTGCCGGAACCAGATACGCCGGTGACACAGCAAAAAACTTCAACCGGGAAATCGACATTAACTTTTTTCAGATTGTTATGCTCAGCACCAGCAATACTAATAAACCCGTGCGGTCGGCGACGTTTGGCTGGCACTTTAATTTTTTTGCGGCCGGACAAATAAGCTCCGGTCAGAGATTTTTTACTCGCAATAATTTGTTTTGGTGTACCTTCGGCAACAACATGACCACCATGCACTCCGGCGCCCGGACCAATATCCACTACGTGATCGGCCGACATGATCGTCTCTTCGTCGTGCTCCACAACAATCACAGAGTTACCAATATCACGCATGTTTTGTAACGTTTTTATCAACTTTTGATTGTCGCGTTGATGCAGACCGATCGACGGCTCGTCGAGGATATAAGTCACGCCACGGAGCTCGGAACCAATCTGAGTTGCTAGACGAATGCGCTGGCCTTCACCGCCGGACAGCGTACTCCCCCTTCTGGCTAAATTTAAATAGTCCAAACCAACATCAACCAAAAACCCGAGACGATCGTTAATTTCCTTGAGTAGCTGGTGGGAAATCTGTACTTCGGTTTTATCTAATTTTAATTTTTTTATAAACTCCAACTCTTCTTTTATCGACATGCTGGTCAACTCGCTAATATTTTTGCCAGCAATAGTCACGGCCAAGCTTTCTTCTTTGAGCCGAGCGCCGGAACATGCGCCGCACGGTTTTTCAAACATAAATCTTTCCATTTCCTGGCGTCGAGATTCTGATTCGGTTTGTTTATAAAGTCTTTCCAGACGCGGGATAATACCTTCCCAGCGACCAGTCCACTCCCAATAAGTATCAGTGGTGCTGGAATCAATCCGCCAATCAATCTTGTCGTTAGTACCGTAAAAAATAATATCCAGCGCCTTTTGCGGTAATTTTTCAAATGGCACGTCGAGACTGAATTTATATTTTTGCCCTAGCTTTTCCATCATCTGCAAAAAGAATCCGTGGGCGGAAAATCCTTGCGGTTTGATAGCGCCATCAGAAATACTGAGCGTTTTATCTGGCACAATCAAATCTTGATCGAACTTTTGGATAAAGCCAAGACCATGACAAATCGGACAAGCACCAAATGGTGAGTTAAAAGAAAACATGCGCGGTTGCAGTTTATCAAGACTAAAACCGCAATCCGGACAGGCCAGATGCTGCGAATATATTTTTTCGGTGATTGCACTTTTTTTGACATGATGAGCAGCAGCTGACTTTTCTAACGCCACGATAGCCAGTCCGCCGCCAATTTTGAGCGCAATCTCAACTGCATGATGCAAACGACTTTTATCTGCCGGCTCAACTTTGATCGTATCAACTATCACTTCGATATTATGTGCCGCGTAACGCACCAATTCTTTTTTGCCCGGACCAAAAAAATCAGTAACTTCCATGGTCTTGCCGTCAACACGAACATGCACATAACCTTGTTTATTGAGATCGATAAAAACCTGCTCGTGATTTCCCTTTTTACCGCGAATCGCCGGCGCCATTATTTGCGCCTTTTGTCCGGTAAACTCAGCTAACAAACTTTTGGTGATTTTTTCCGGATCCTGTGGCGAAATTTCTTTGCCACAAAGCGGACAATGCGGTACGCCAATACGGGCATAAAGTAAACGCAAATAATCGTAAATCTCAGTAATCGTGCCGACAGTCGAACGCGGATTGTGCGAAATGCTTTTTTGCTCGATAGAAATCGCCGGCGACAAACCCTTGATACTGTCGACATCGGGTTTACCCATCACGCCCAAAAACTGTCTGGCGTAACTCGACAGACTTTCTACATAACGGCGCTGACCTTCGGCGTAAATAGTGTCAAAAGCGAGCGTCGATTTACCCGAGCCTGATAAACCGGTAATCACCGTGAATTTATTTATCGGTATATCAACGTCGATATTTTTTAGATTGTGTTCCCGCGCGCCGCGGACCTGGATGTTTTCGGATTGATTCATAGGGTTAGAATAGAGTATATAGTATAGAGTATAGCGGGATAGATATCCACGTTTTATCTATATTTAATAAAAAGTTTAGGATTTTTTAATCTTTCTTCGTTTAATATAACTTTATAATCAATTTAATATTTTACCTAATTAATAAGCTAAAATTATGACAGACAAAATAAAATCATTCACCGATCTAATCGCCTGGCAAAAATCCAGAGTCTTAGCTAAAGAAATCTATCAGACAACCGAGTCTTTTCCATCAAAAGAAGTTTATGGTCTAACCAACCAAATACGCCGCGCAGCAATCTCTGTTGTATCAAACATCGCCGAAGGCTTTTCTCGAAGGTCCAAGGCAGAGAAATCACAATTTTATTCTATCTCCAAGGGATCGCTAACAGAACTTCAGGCTCAACTGATAGTCGCCAGTGACATTGGTTATCTCAAAATCGATATTTATCAAAAGTTATCTGTTATGACCGATGATTGCAGCAGACTGCTAACCGGTCTTCTACGCAGCACTGAAAGCAAATAACCCCCCCCTCTATACTCTATACTCTATACTCTATACTCTATTCCTTTTTCCCCTTAAGCCCTTTTAGCTTTTCCCTCAGTTCTATTGCTCGCTCAAAGTCTAATTCCTCCGCTGCCGCTTGCATCGCTAGTTCCAGCTCAACAATCATCTGCTCGCGATCAAGGTCTTTACCTTTTAACTCTGGCAAAATAACTTCTTCGCTTTCTCTGATTCCTTTCTTAATGCTCTGCGGCGTAATGCCGTGCTTGGTATTATATTCCCTCTGTATCTGACGACGACGATTGGTTTCACTCACCGCTTCTTTGATCGATCCAGTCTCAATATCGGCGTACATTATTACCTTGCCATCAACGTTACGAGCTGCGCGACCGATAGTCTGAATCAAACTACGCGCGTTGCGCAAAAAACCTTCTTTGTCTGCGTCCAATATTGCTACTAACGCCACTTCGGGGATATCCAGTCCTTCACGCAAAAGATTGATACCAACCAGCACGTCAAATTTACCCAAACGCAAATCGTGCAAAATCTTGGTTCTTTCCAGAGTGTCGATTTCGCTATGCAAATATCGGGTCTTAATATTTTGTTCTGTCAAATAATTGGTCAGGTCTTCGGCTAAACGCTTGGTCAAAGTGGTGACCAAAACACGATAACCGCTATCAATCACCTTACGGATTTCTTTTTCGACGTCTTTAATCTGACCTTCAGCCGGTTTGATAATAATTTCTGGATCGATCAGTCCGGTCGGACGAATAATCTGCTCGACGATCTGACCGGAATTCTGCCGTTCATAATCTGCCGGCGTTGCTGTGGTATAAACCACGTGACCGAGATATTTTTCAAATTCTTCAAAAGTCAGTGGCCGGTTGTCATAGGCCGACGGCAAGCGAAAACCGTGATCAATTAGATTGGCCTTACGCGCACGGTCGCCGGCATACATACCGTGCACCTGTGGTAAAGACACATGACTTTCATCAATCACCATCATCCAGTCGCCTTTAGCAGCAAAATAATCGATCAAAGTATACGGCTTTTCACCAGGTAGTCGCCCATCAAAATGTCGAGAATAGTTTTCTATTCCTTTGCAGTGACCAAACTGCTCGATCATTTCTAGGTCATAATTAGTCCTTTTTTCCAAACGGTAGGCTTCAATCTGACCAAGCTGCGGCAAGCGTTCCTTTAGCTCGGTGCGAATACTGGCCATCGCTTTTTTCACTTCTTCCGGATTGGCCACGAAATGTCGGGCCGGAAATATCCAGACACGAGACAACTCGCCTATTTTTTTGAAAGAAATTGGATTCAGCTCAGTAATCTTAACGAGTCTGCTTTCGTCAAACTCGAAACGCCAAACCGTCGAAGCCGATCCGGCGATTACTTCGACAATACTACCGCGCAAACGAAAAGTTCCCGAGTGTAAACGCAAATCGCTATTTTCATATTGAATATTAACCAGCTCCCCGACCAGCTCGCGTGGAGTGATTTTTTGACCAACTCGAAGCTCAAAAGCGCTGGCCTTGAAACTATCCGGCCGACCGAGACCGTAAATACAAGAAACCGACGCCACAACAATCACGTCGTCGCGCGACATTAGACTGGCCGTAGCTTCAAGTCGCAGCTGCTCGATCTTCTCGTTTATCTGAACGTCTTTTTCAATATAAGTATCGGTAATCGGCAAATAGCTCTCCGGCTGATAGTAGTCATAATAAGAAACAAAGTAACAAACCTTATTTTCTGGGAAAAAATCACGAAACTCGTTGTACAGCTGCGCTGCCAAAGTTTTGTTGTGCGACAAAATTAAGGTCGGTTTACCCACCTTGGCTATCATATTGGCAACAGTAAAGGTCTTGCCCGAACCGGTGACGCCCAGCAAAGTCTGCTGCGGGTATTTTTCGTACCCGGCGACTAACTCCTTGATCGCTTTTGGCTGATCACCTTTTGGTTTAAAATTTGATTTTAATTTAAATTCCATAAATTAGTATATAGATAGTATGTAGTATGTAGTATATAGAATGTAGGGATTTTATACCTCTCGTTCGCAAAAACAATCCCCTATAACAATATACTAAATACTAATTCTTTATCCCCATCCCCTGTATACTCAAAAGGGGCAACGGTATTTTTCTTATACCCCTGCTTAGACCCACTTGATTAGGTTGTACTACCAGCTTAACACCAAAAACCGTTTTGATCAACTCAAGCAAAAAGAAGTCAACTCAAAAACAGACTGACTCTTTTTAGCTCAAATATCTAGATCTGAATCTTGGAAAAGAAATAACCGCCAAGTGAAAGCAAAACAACCGTCACCGCTCCTAAAACCAAAAAGTCTATTCCTAGCCCGAAATGTGAGCTATTAATCAAAAATCCGCGCAGCGCATCAATACCGTAAGACAATGGATCAAATCTAGCGATAGTAACTATAACTGTCGGCAAACCTTGAAGAGGAAAAAGCGCGCCCGAAAGGAAAAATAACGGCATGACAAGGAAGTTAACAATCAACTGAAATCCCTGCATGTCATCAAGAAAAGACGCAATCAGTGTTCCTAGGGCGGTAAAAAGTAACGCGATCAGCAACATCACCACGATCACCAATGGTAAAAAAGACCAGCTGTATGGACGGAATCCAGCGATAAGTGATATCAAAAACACGATAACGCCTTGCATTGTCGCTACTGTCGCACCGCCTAGCGTACGACCAATCATAATATTAAGACGCAATACTGGGGCAACCAGTGTTTCTTTGAGAAAACCGAACTGTCTATCCCAAATCACTTCCAACCCGGAAAATATGGCAGTAAAAATAATACTCATGCCGATAATTCCCGGCGCTAGAAAATTAATGTAATTGCCCTGCCCCGCTTTCTGAAAAATCGGACCAAAGCCATAACCAAGCGAGACTAAAAAAAGTAGCGGTTGCGCTAGCGAACCGACAATCCTCGAACGTGATCGTAGATAACGTTTAATTTGTCTTAACCACAATATGTAAATAGTTTTCATATTTTTATTATTATTTTCTCCCACCAGCGTGCATGGCATGCATTCGACGCATTTTATCCATTTGAACACTCCCCTCGTCTTCACGGATTGCTTTACCGGTGAGCGCCAAAAAAGCATCTTCCAACGTATCTTTTTTGGTTAATTCTTTGAGCTGCGCTGCAGTACCAGAAGCAACAATCTTGCCATGATCGATAATCGCAATCCTCTGGGCGATACGTTCGGCTTCTTCCATATAGTGAGTAGTAAAAAATACAGTCGTACCTTCGGTTTTATTTAGCTCCTGTAGATAGTTCCACATATAATTTCTCGTCTGCGGATCAAGACCGAGCGTCGGTTCGTCCAAAAAAATCACTTGTGGATGATGTAGTAGTCCCCTGGCAATTTCCAGACGTCGTTTCATACCGCCAGAGAACTCTTTAACCAAGTTATCTTTACGATCCCACAAATCAACGTATTTCATCAATTGCTCAGTGCGCTCGCGTCGCAATTTTTTTGGCACGCTATAAAGAACGCCGTGAAACTCCATATTTTCCAAAGCTGTCAGCTCGTCGTCCAAACTCGGATCTTGAAAAACGATGCCAAACGATCGACGAACATCAGCTGGATCCCGAGCAGTATCGTGACCGGCGAGCGAAACTTCACCGCTAGTGGGTGTCAAAAGCGTGGTCAACATTTTTATTGTTGTTGATTTGCCGGCGCCGTTGGGACCAAGAAAAGCGAAAACCTCTCCTTTAGCCACGTCAAAAGAAATATTGTCGACCGCCATAAAGTCGTCAAATTTCTTCGTCAATCCTTTTACTTCAATAATATTCATAATATGTTTCTTTTTTTATTAACGTGAAAAATTTTCTCCTACCGCAAAACCAGTACTCCAGCATACTTGCAAATTAAATCCGCCAGTCGGACCATCTAGATCCAATATTTCACCTGCCAGATAAAGATTTGTGACGATTTTTGATTTCATGGTTTTGGGGTCAATTTCTTTTAGCTCCACGCCACCGACAGTGACAATCGCCTTGCCAAAACCGTCTACTTTTTTTACCTTTAGCCTAAAATTTTTCAGCAAACGAACCAAAGTCTTTCTTTCTTCCTTAACTATTGAGTTTACTTTTTTCTCCGGGTCTAAACCGAGAAATCGAATCACCACTGGAATCAAAGTTTTGGGCAGTAGGTCATCAAGGCTGTTTTTGAGCATTTTACCCTTAGACTGCTCAAAATCTTTTTGCACCCTTTTATCCAGCTCAGAAAAATCTAACGCCGGTTTGAAATCAACCGCCAGTTCAACCGTACCGATAGTTAAAAGCTCGCCGATTTTTTTACTCATGTCGAGGATAATCGGTCCCGACATACCGTCATCGGTAAAAAGCGCTTCGCCAAAACGCGAATCAACTTTTTTATTATTTTGATAAATACCAATCTCAACGTTTTTCAAACTAAGCCCCTCCAAATCTTTGACCCAGCTCTCGGCAACCACTACCGGCACCAAAGCCGGTCGCGGCAAAATAATAGTGTGACCCATTTTTTCTAACCAAAAGTAGCCATCGCCGCTTGATCCAGTCAAAGGATAAGATTTGCCACCAGTACAAATGGCGTAATTTTTCGCTCGTAATTCTTTTCCGCCAAACAACACTATTTTTTCGATTTCTCCATTTTTAACAATAATTGATTTAACCGTCGCGTTGGTTTTAATCTCTACCTTGTTTTCTTTCAAATATTTTACCAAGGCGCGCAAAACATCGTCAGCTCTATCACTAACCGGAAAAACACGCTGACCGCGTTCGGTTTTGGTCGGTACCCCCCGGCTGGTAAAAAAATCGATCACTTCAGCTGGACCAAAGCGACTCATAGAGGAAAATAAGAATTTTCCCTTGGGGCCAAATCTTTCCACAATATTTCGTTGTTCTGATTCGGCATTGGTGATATTACAACGACCTTTGCCGGTAATCAAAAGTTTCAATCCCAACTTGTCGTTTTTTTCGAGCAACAAAACACGGGCGCCGCACTCCGCCGCCCGCCCGGCCGCCATCATACCAGCCGGTCCTCCGCCAATAACTATTAAATCATATTCCATATTTGCACGCCTAGATTATACCCCACCTATAGTAAGCAGGCAAAATCATTTTAATAAAATGAAAAAGGGGCTGAATCAAATCAGTCCCTTTTATGTTGAAAATGGTGGGTACGAGGGGATTCGAACCCCCAACCTCCGGGGTCACAGCCCGTCACTCTGCCAATTGAGCTACGTACCCGATTGGATCGTTAAAACTTACCGCAATCGTCGGATATTGTCAAGTGGCTTCGCGAGTGGCGAACTGCAGAAAGTCACGCAAAGCCCCGCGATTAAGGTTGTCCTGGCTACGAAACTCCAGGTCTTTGAGCGCAACGACATTTCCGGCAACTTCCTTTTCCCCCAGCAGGATAACGTAACGAATACCTCGCTTGAGGGCAAAAGCGATCTGCTCTTTGAGCGGTACGTCACCATCCGGAAAAAAATCGACGTTGAAACCATCAGCTCGTAAATCGCTTGCCAGTTTCAGACGTTCCGCCACAAAGCTGTCGCGCCAGTTAACAATCAAAGCCAAAGTTTTGGTTTTGATCTGTGGCAATCGACCCAATTCTTCCAGCGCGGTAAAGAGCCGATCAACGCCAACCGAAGCACCGGTAGCCGGAATCTTGTTGCCGGTAAAACGCATTACCAGGTCGTCAAAACGGCCACCCGACATGACACTGCCGATATCCGGCAAATCAAGCAAGGTCGTTTCAAATACCGGCCCGGTATAGTAGTCGAGCCCGCGAGCAACCGACAAATCGATCACCCAATTCATCGAGTCGAGACCGTAGGCATAAAGGTACTGGCAAATCTCTTCGAGTTCGGCAATACCTTCTTGACCGATTGGAGAGCTGGCGAAAAGCTCACGCAGCTCAGCAAGCATAATTTTGGGAGCATCAATTTTGGCCTTACCCAAATCGATAAACCGAACGATCTTGGCGATCTGGTCGGGATTCAGATTGGGCGCCGTCTCGTCGTATTCGTTGTCCGGCTGTCGAGCCAAATCAGCGACTACGCCTTCGATGCCAACTTTTTCCAGACGATCGAGCGCACGCAAGACCAGCTTAATTTTGGTCGGATCGAAACCGGCATACTCGGGCAGAGCGTTGAGAATCTTCCTATTGTTGAACCGGACGCAAAACCGACCGACGTCGAGCGCCTCCATCACCTTAATGATAATACTGATGATTTCCGCATCAGCAACCATCGATGCCGATCCGACGATGTCCGCATCAAGTTGAGCGAACTCACGATAACGCCCGGCTTGCGCTTTCTCACCGCGCCAAACATCACCGAGCTGATAACGCTTAAACGGTCGAGGCAGCTGGTCGCTGTAAGCGGCAACCACTCGGGAAAGCGGAACGGTCAGATCGAACCGCAACGAAACATCGAGTTCGCCGAAGTTGAAGCGGTAAACCTGCATGCCAAAATTTGGCTTGTCGACCCCCAAAACACTCGCCCTTTCCAGAGCCGGAGTTTTGAGCGGCACAAACCCGAAACTGCGATACACCTCGATCACTCTGTTGATCAGCCATTCACGCTGCTCCATCTCCTGGGGCAAAAAATCGCGAAAGCCGCCGAGCGCCTCGGGTTTTATGGTTTTTTCGGTTGACATTTTTCTCTCCTTTATGTCGACGTCTCTTGGTTTTTTGGTTGAAAAAAGAACGATTTGCCCTCCACAAATTTTCATTTAACTGTACCACTTCAGTCAAAAAAGTCAATGTTATTGACTACGGTCTCAAAAAAGGTTAAAATTTCTTCATCAGCTTAAACAACTATCAAAAACCTATGTCAATGCAACCACACATTAAATGCCAAGAAGGAGATATTGCTAAAATAGTTTTAATACCCGGTGATCCGGCTAGAGTTAAAAAAATCGTCACCTACTGGGACGAAGCCAAGGAAGTCGCTAATAACCGGGAATTTTTAACTTATACCGGAAAATACAAAGGCATCCCGATTTCCGCTACCTCAACAGGTATTGGCGGACCATCGGCTGCTATCGCCGTAGAAGAACTGGCTAATATCGGCGCCAAAGCTTTTATCCGAATCGGCACCTGCGGCGCTTTCAAAAAAGAAATAAATCCTGGCGATTTGATTATCCCCTTTGCCGCTATCCGCGCTGAAGGCACCACCAAAGAGTATGTACCGGCTGAATTTCCCGCCGTTGCCGACCCCAATATTTTTCGCACGCTCGAAGAGACTGCTAAAGAAAAAAGTTTTGTTTATTTTACCGGCATCAACCGCACTCATGACGCTTTTTATGAACACCTGGACAATATGCTACGTTGGGGCGATATTTACAAAGATAAAAGAATGAGTAAATGGAACACACCGCTGGTCAGTTCAGAAATGGAATGTAGCACGGTTTTTCTGGTCGCCATGTTACGCGGCTTAAAGTGCGGTACAATTCTCTCCGTCAATACCACCGAACCGTTAGATGAAATCGCGGAAAATCCGGATTTGATTTATGAATTAATCGAAAGCCCCAATGCCGCTGATGGTATAGATAAAGCAATCCAAGTAGCGCTCGATACAGCCGTCAAAATCAGTCCGTCAATTGAATAAAAACCCTTAATTTTAGAACACAAAGCAACACTTTTAACAAGTGTTGCTTTATTTTTACCTTCCATGATAAGCTAATATATTAGCAAGAAAAACCAACAAGGAGGGCTAGTTAATGGCTATAAACAAAAAAAAGATCGTCTTGCTAGACGTCGACGGAACGATCCTTGACAATCGATATCAATTCAATATCGAAGAACTGACTTGGCTTGCCGCTATCGCCAAAGCCAAAGCCGCTGGTTTCTACGTCGGTCTCAATTCTGACAGTCCGTACGAAAGCCTGCGTGCCTGTTATGACAAATGGCAAATGAACGGACCGATTATTTCCGAAAAAGGCGCAACGGTCTGGACGCCTGACTTCGAGCTACCGCAGGTTCTCGCGCCTTTCAAAACCGGCGCCTTTCCTGTTGTTCGCAATCAACTACGGTTGGTGACTCCGCTCAAAAAATTCGGAATAAACTATTTCGTCTGGGTAGACTTTCTCAATTTTCAAGAAAAAAAAGCTCAGATCAAAGCCAACCAACGCGTTTTGATGGTCAATCAATTCCGGCGCCACAGTCTCAGTTTTTACGCCATGCGCAATGTCGACGGCAATAACATCCAACCCGATTTCGAAGTACTGGAAGCCGTCCGTGACTTCATCAAGGACTGCTTGCGAAACGGTCACGCGATCAAAAAAGAAGATCTCGATATCGATTCCAACCGTGATTACGGCATCTGTATTTTTCACCACGTTGCCACGACCAAGAAAAATGCTATCACTTGGCTCAATATGCGTTATCCCGACTATCCCGTCTTTATGGTGGGTAACAGCATGTCCGACTACTGCGGTCCGAAAAACGTTACCCATTTGGCGGTAGGCGGAGCCTCGCAAGAGTTTAAAGATTTCTCCGCCTATACTGCGACTGCCGACCTGACCGAAGGCGTTGTAGAAATCCTGAAAAGACTAACCGCTACCTAAGACAACCTGCCGAACGAAGAAGGAATACGACGATGAACGACAAATTCTATTTGATCACCGAGGACCTAGGAAATCTTGTCCGACATTTTCTCCTGCGCGACGGCAGCCAAGAAACAAGGGATCTACCCACGGATAAAATCTTGGTTGCTCCGCGCAGGTTACTACAAACCGAGATTAAACACTTGCTGCAGGAACATCGGGTATTGGTATTCAAAGAAGCGTATTTTCGCGCCAGACTTAACGATCAGGTCGACAAAAACCGTTCAGCCGACCGTCTGGTGGTGGCAATGGATTACTACGCCAGTAAACCCGACTACATCTTGCATATCACCCGGGTTTCCATTCCTGACCAAAACGCGCCTGGAAAATGGGTCAAAATCAACGATCCGCGCCACCGCCCAGGTGAACTGTCGGTAGCCGATCAGGTTCGATCGATCAGTAATATCGCCAAACAAAACCAGAAAGACATTGTTTTGGTTGACGACGGCATCTGGAGTTCCGGCACCTTCGAACACATCATTAAGTTGTTCGCGGAAAACAACGTCAGGGTGGTTAAAATCGTCGCCGGAATCGTGGCAAAAAAAGACCTGACCGACAGCAGTATTTTGGATCGCACCGACTTTCTTCACTCTTTCGAAAGTAAAAACATGGCTGATTGGATCTGCGAACGAGACTTTTTTATCGGGTCGCCTTTCTTTGGTCGAACTTTGGGAACCAACGGCGGCAGCGAACCCGATCCGCGCGGCATCGGCATCCCCTATTGCCAGCCACTGGGTGATTGCGACTGGGCCAGCATTGACCCGGCTCGCGCTCAAGCCTTCTCGCAACTTTGCATCAAAGCGTCCAAATCACTATTCCTGGAAATCGAAAAACACCTGGGTCGGCAAATTATGGTCGGCGAACTGCGAACCATGCCACTCGGAGCCCACCGCCAGCCGCAAATGCCGTTTGTCGACTGGCTGGATCAACTGGCTGGTCAAATTTGAAAAAAACAAACCAAAAACGGTCTGACAACAAAAATCAGACCGTTTTTTTTAAATCAAAACTAAAATTTTTTACCTACTAATATTTCTTTAATATTTCAACAAGGTTTTCTTTGGTAACCATAGACTGAGAGCTAGTCGTCATATCTTTTAACATAAACTTACCTGCCGATATTTCATCTTCACCAATAAAAATAACATACGGTATCCCTAATTTATTCGCATAATTAAGACGCGCTTTTATTTTAGCATCTTCGAGAGAAACTTCAGTTGGAATACCCGCGGAACGAAGCAAGGAAGCAATCTCCAAAGAAGCCGACATATCTGGTAAAAAAGAAACTACTAATGCCCGAGTTTTTGTGGCAGGACCAATATTTAAGAGTCCTAAATTTTGCAGTTGAGAAAAAAGTCTAGTCAGCCCGATTGATATTCCGACGCCGGGAAGTTTTTTATTGGTGTATTTTTCCGCTAAATTTTCATATCTTCCGCCGGAACAAATAGATCCGATTTCCGGGTGACTAACAAGCACTGTTTCATAAACGGTACCGGTATAATAATCGAGTCCGCGCGCAATAGATAAATCAATGTTATAAAAATCTCTCGGCATACCCAATATTTCCAAATATCGAACAACCTCTTCCAGTTCGGCGATTCCCATGGCAAAAAAATCGTTAGTTATATTAAGATCGCGTAACTTACTGATTATCTCGGTTGGTGAACCTTTGATTGCTAAAAATTCAAAAACACTGGCGATTGCTTGCTGTGTCAAACCAATCTCAATCAATAATTTTTTAACCTCTTCTTCTCCAACTTTCTCAATCTTGTCAATTATTCGCATAACGTCCACTGCTGACCGTTCGGCGCCCAAAAAAGCCATAAGACCATTGATCAATTTCCTGTTGCTGATACGAACTACAAACGGACCAAAGTCCAGTTTACGAAAAACATCATAAATCACCCGCGGAATTTCGGCATCATTTATAAGATTCAGATTTTCGTTACCAATCACGTCAATATCGCACTGATAAAATTCACGAAACCGACCTTTCTGCGGACTTTCTCCGCGATATACTTTACCAATATGATAGCGGCGAAATGGAAACGTCAATTCGTTGACATGATCGCTCACATATCTGGCGAGCGGAACAGTCAGATCGAATCTCAAAGCCAAATCGTTTTCACCCTTGGTAAAACTATAAATTTGTTTCTCGGTCTCTCCCCCGGCTTTAGCAAGCAACACTTCTGCCCTTTCGATCACCGGCGTGTCAATGGAAATAAATCCATAGAGTTCATAAACCTCTCGTATTTTTTTCATCATCTCGTCAAAAATTATCTGTTCGGACGGCAACAACTCCATAAAACCAGGCAAAACCTTGGTATTTATCGTTTCTTCTCTTGACTTTTCGCTTACTGCCAAATTCATAAAAATTTTTACTCTTAAGTTAATGACTGAATTATAGCAAATATTAACCCATTTTTACAAATAAAAATACGCGCCTTAGTAACAGCGCGAAACAACCAGCTGACTGCCATCAAAATATCAAACCTTTATTTTGCCGATTTCTTCCTCAACGATATTTATTACCCGAGGCAAAATTTTGACTATCTTTTCCAAATCACGATAAAGCGGACGATCTTCCGCTAAAAAATCAACTACACCGCGCACCACCTGATGAGCCAAAAAACTGCCGCTGCCGGCTTTAAGCGGCTGACGAAAATCTATTGCTTGAGTGGCGCACATCAGTTCTATGGCTAAAACCTGCTCGACATTATCAATAATTTTTATCAATTTTCGCGCCGCGATAGTACCCATACTAACATGATCCTCTTGGTCAGCCGAAGTTGGAATGGAATCAACGGAAGCCGGATGAGAATAAACTTTATTTTCGGAAACCAACGAAGCGCTGGTGTATTGCGCGATCATGAAACCGTTGTGCAACCCGCCCTTATCTTTGGGAATTAAAAAAGCCGGCAAACCTTCATTCAAAAAACCAGTTAATAATCTAAAAATTCTCCTGTCAGAAATATTAGCCAGTTCGCTCATGCCGATTGCCAGGCAATCCATGGCAATCGCTATCGGCTCGCCATGAAAATTACCCCCGGAAATTACCTCGTCCTGATCCGGAAAAATCAACGGATTATCAGTAACCGAGTTTATTTCGGTTAAAACTACCGAATAAGCATAGCGCCAAACATCTTTGACCGCGCCATGGACCTGCGGCGAACAGCGCAAGGCGTAAGCGTCCTGCACCCGATCGCAATGTTTATGCGACTCCATAATCTCGCTATTGGCACAAACTCTACGAATATTATCAGCGCTATCGATCTGTCCTTGATGCGGACGCAAATCATGAATTTTGTGATCACAAGCAGCGGCCGTACCCATTAAAACTTCGACCGACATACCGGTAACAATATCGGCAAGTTTAATCAAATTTTGCGCCTTAACAATATTTAAAACCGCCACTGCAGTCATAAAGGCCGTACCGTTATTAAGCGCCAGACCTTCCTTGGAGGTCAATATCAACGGCTCCAAACCGAAACCGGACAGAAATTCACCGCTTTCTTTCCTTTGTCCGTCAACCAAAACCTCGCCCAATCCCATTCGGCATAAAACCAAATGCGACAAAGGCGCCAAATCGCCGCTAGAACCGACCGACCCCTGACTCGGAACAAAAGGATAAATATTATAATTAATAATATCTAACAACGCTTCGATTGTTTCCAGGCGCACCCCCGAATTGCCATGCGCTAAAGAATTTGCCCGAATTAAAACAGCAGCCCTAACGACTGCCTGCGAAAAAGGTTCACCGACGCCAATGGAATGACTGGTGATTAAATTTTTTTGCAACTGCACAGTCTGGTCCTTATCGATTGCAACTTTCTTAAACTCGCCAAATCCGGTAGTTAAACCATAAATCAGCCTTTTCTCATCCACCGCTTTTTCTACCAACTGACGCGCTTTAAATATTTTTTCTCTTGCGCTATCCGCTACTCGAACCTTAAAATTGTTGTTTACGGCTACTTCGTAAACATCTTTAATCGTCAAACTATGACCATCGATTTCCAACTCGTGCATAAAAATTTAGTTACTCATGTTACTAAATTACTACCTCTGCCAGAAATGTCAACTAGCCAAAATCAATAAATTCTGTTATCGCCTTTTTAATCAAAAAACATCAAAAAAAGGTCGTCTTTTGGCAGACGACCTTCGGATGACTTGGACTAGCTAAAGTCTCTTCGCCTTAGCTAGCCGTCGCTGTAAAGCGAAATATTCTTGACCAATCTCCAAAATTTCTGACGAAATCCAACCATCCGGTAAAGCCAGTATTGGCATCGATTCACGAATAATTTTCTTGGTTTCCGAATCAACCATAGCACAAACAGCATATCCGTCATAACTGACTTTATCCATGGCGGTTGCGTCGACTGGCTTTACACCGAGCGGCTGGGAATAAACTCGACCGTAGATCAGGGCAAATCCCAGTTTCACGTCAATCACCTGAAAAACAGAGTAAACACTGTGACCGGTAAAAACCGGGTTGTGAAAACCAACCAACTCAGAAACATGCAAAGCGTGACCTCTGAAAAATAAGCCGGCAAGTAACCCGCTCAACTCGTCAAAAGAAGTCAGCACCACTCCACCGAACAACATTCGATAAGGATTTTCCTGAGTCGGCATCAAGATGCCGGTGGAAGACAGCCCGACGACATTGCCGTTTCCGTCTTTGACAAATGGGCTCAAACCAAAACCGAGCATAACCAACCTCCTTTGGTTTTGTATTATTTTATTCAAATCAAAGAACTGACATTTAAAATTATCATGTCTGTTGCAAAAAATCAAGGGTGGAAAAAATAAAAAGGGGTCGGAAATATCCAACCCCAAATAGATTTTAGACGGCTTGTGCCACCAGCGTTGTACCGGCTAACAACCGACTCTCAATCTTAGCGATCTCTTCTTGAGTGAATAGGGCCCGTAGCTCGTTGAAGAAAGTCACTTCATCCTTGGTGGAATGTGTGATGTTTCTCCTGATGGACTCGCCAAATCGTCTTCGGATTGTGCTAACCGCGGCTTTTTCCGGATCAGTGTTACCCACAATAGCATTAAGGACATTGATGGCGTCTTTACCTATTACCACGTAAGCGTAGACTTCACCCGAAAGAAGGAAATCCTTCAGACCAAGAAAAAAATCCTGGTCGGCATAACTGCCATACACCGCCATTATGATTTGGATACTTCCTCTGGCCGGCAAAGGAACCAGAACCAAAGAGATGGGAGAGTTTAAACCGTTCATCAAAATTAACGGCCAACCTATTCTTGGCTGGTGTCTTTCTTCAGTAAAACACCTCTTTAAGCCAACCGACAAAATAATCCTGATCACCACTCATTATTTCGCAGAAAAATATCATTTTCAGAAAGAAACAGAAAAACTACTACAAAAACATCGGATACCAAACCCAGCCACAATAATCACCTGTGACGAAGCTCCCGGCGCATCCGCCACGATTTTGAAAGCTAAAAAAAAGATCAACAATGCCGAACCGGTGATCGTCGTAAACCCTGATCAGTATATCGACTTTGCCTTACCACAAAATTTTAAAAAAAATACCGCCTATTTGGGCGTCTATTTTAACATGGAAAAAAAATCTGGTTTTGTAAGAATAAAAAATGGCATAATCACCTCCTTTGTCGAAAAAAAAGCCATCTCCTATTATGCCAGCGCCGGAGTCTACTTGTCTCCTACTGGTAAAAAGCTCGTAGCCGCTCTAGAACACCAAATAGCTCACGGAAAAAAATTAAATGGCGAATATTATATTGGCCCAGCTTTCAACTATCTAATCAACAATGGAATGACGGCAATACCCTTGCCGGTGTACGCCAAATACGATCTAGGCAATCCCGAGAGTATAAAATATTTTCGCGATAAACGTTTTAGATATTAGGATTAAGATAACCTGACAATTCTGTCAAAACTTTTTCCACAGTATCAAAATAGTTGGTAAAATCTTTCGTCTCGTGATCAATATAGTTTTTCAACTGATTGTGACTCACCCACTGATATTTTTTGATCTCGTCGGCTAACTTGAAATCTTCATCTTTACCCAAAAATTCAACTAAAAAAAATTTTTGTGTCTGACCGCGCCACCTATATCCAGCCTTTTCAACAGAATCGTTACTCCAATCGTATTGATTCATATATTGACTTTTGGCTCGAATAACAAAATTGTTCGTACCCAGCTCTTCCGCACATTCCCTCAAGACTGCGTCTTCATCGGTCTCACCGCTGTCAACGCCTCCCTGAGGAAACTTCCAGCAAGTATCTAACCAATCTATCCGTTGCAATAATAAAAACTTGCCTTGACGAAAAACGATAGCGGCGACATTGTCGCGATAAGGCAGACTGTTAATATCAGTCATAATTTTTTTGTTATATTTAATAATGAAGGACTATCACTATAGATACAGGTCGGATTTTTTATGCCTGGTTGGACGAAACGATTTAATTCCGTTTCATATTTTGACCCCTGACATCGTCCATTAGTAAACTCATCGCAACGATCACAAAACAAAATCAGCAGTCTCCCGTCATCTCTAATCTGCTCCAGCTTCTGGCTTTTTTGCCACACATCAACAAGATCATCGGTTCTGACATTGCCTAATATGAGCGACGGATCGATATATGGAGCGTAACCACCACAGCAATAGCTACCATCACTTAATAGATTAAAAGTGGTGGTGCCTGAAGGCGGACCAACGCGCAAGCCGAATTTCTCGCCCAAAGATTTATCAACAGATGTTTTGCGCGACACTTCAGCGAAATGTAACACTCTCAACTGAGGATATTTTGGTTTTAATTTATGTAAAGCAACCGACATTTTAAAATGATCTTCTACCGTAACACCTTCAACTGTCTCCAATTCAGCGCCACGGCCAATGAATACGATGGTAAAAAAGTTGATCTCGTCAGTATATTTAGCAGCAAGATCCAACATATACTCTATGTCGTGCATAGAATATTTATTAACCAAAGTGTTAATCCTCAATCTAACTCCGCCCCGATGGAGCCCTGCTAGATTCTTTATGGTTCTATCAAATGATCCGACGCCACGGTTTAAGTCATGATGCTCTTTGATACCATCTATACTAACCGTAACCTGGTCTAGATCCAGTTGAGCAAATTTTTCACTAACGGTATCATCATGATACGCCGCATTTATATTGCACGATATAGCAAACCCCAAATTTTTTGCATATTGTAAAATATCAAACCAATCAGAACGACAGGTTATTTCCCCGCCGGTAAAGCGTAAATCCAAAACGTTGCTTTGACGTAGATGATCTAAGCTCTGCATCACCTCTTTTGTAGTGAGCTCGTTTTTTCTCGGAATACCAGAACTATTGAAACAATACCGGCAACGCAAATTACAACCTAGCGTCAATTCATAGTATATCCGAATCGGCGAATAAATAATATCCTTGCGATACTCCTTCCGCCGGGCCTTGATTAGTTCCACCTCTTTTGCAGAAACACCTCTATTCCTCAAAACCTTCTTCAATTCGGTTTTAGCCAAAAATTCGTGTCTCAGCTTGCGTTTATCAAAAAACGTATAGCCAAAAGACTCCTCTCTGACAAAATATTTTTTCATAATATCATTATATTCGACTTATCTACAACTTTATAATATGCTATGGTATATCTGACTTTTTATCAAGTCTCTTATACACCGGGTAATGAGCGGATAAACTATTTTTAAAATGACACCGAACACTACGAAAAGTACACCGGAACCATCGGCAGGCATCCGCTTTGTTCCCGAAATCGGTAAAACGATAGAGGTAACTTTTAATTATACTAAACATTCTCAGCCACAAGGACAAAGAAAAAAAGAAATAGAAAATTTTTATCAGACGCTACTTAAAGAAATAAATAATCTTCAAATAGAGAACATAATCGACATCGGCTGTGGCGAGGGTTTCACCCTTGATCGGATACAAAAATCAAGTATAAACAAAGAGCTTGTTGGAATAGATAGCTCGCTGGTTGCCGTCAACCTGGGGAAAGAACTGTTTCCCCAATTAGACTTACGCTTGGGCAATATCTATCAACTCCCCTTTCCCGATAAATCATTTGATTTAGTTGTTTGTACAGAAGTGCTGGAGCACCTAGAAAATCCCAGTCAGGCGTTACAGGAAATCGTCCGTATGGCAAAAAAATATATCATCCTTTCGGTACCGCACGAACCATTTTTTAGCCTGAGAAACATTTTGCAGGGTAAACACCTAAAACGTCTAGGCAACACCCCTGGTCATATCAACTGGTGGACTGAGGCAAAATTTAAAAAATTTGTTGAAAAAGAAAATATTACTATTTTAAAAACAAGACATCCTTTCCCTTTCACTATGGTAATAGGAATAAAAAAATAAAACTAACCAATTGAATATAAAAAACCGCTCGCCTAGACGAACGGTTTTTTGTTTACTGATCCAACTAAAGATTCTAATCAACGAGTTTATGGCCGTGACGGTAGAGGTGAAGAGAGATCGTTCCCATTCCAACCAGGAAAAAAACCGCACAAATAACCCAGCCCACTATCGGAACCAACATCAAAACTGACAACAAAATTATACCTATTACCACCGACCAGTGATCAACTCGGTAATTTTTGGTAAACAAACGGAAAATCAAAGCCCCTAAAATCATACCAGCCACCGGCGCCGCCAAAATACAAAGTATGGCATACAAAAGCATTGCCAAAATACCTAGCGGCAAACCAACTATGGTAATCATCAAAATAACCGCCACGATTGGCAAAACAATCATAACTACCAAACCCCTGAGGAGATCCAAGCCAAACTTTTGACTGCTGTATTGAGCTACTTCCTTTATTTTCTTTTTGAAGACGAAGTAAAGTAGCAGACCCAAAATCAGCGTACCAATAAGTTTCAAAAACCAGACTACGCCAAATAACGCAGATAGCGCAGCCTTACCGTCTACTTTCTTATGTCCGTTACCAAGATCTTTTTTAATATAATTGGTCTCGCCTTTAACTGCGGCGCCAGCGGTAATTTGCGGTTCGTTCGGACCAGTGCAATCCAGATTACCATTAACCACGGCAGTTGATGCCAAAATTAAACTATCGGCTATTACCTTTAGGTTACCGTCAATAGTACCGTGAATCTCTATTTCTCCAGCGCCAAGCTCCGCATCGCCTTTTATATCACCAAGTAAAACCATTTTTCCTGCGGCACTATAAAAATTGCCAGCTATTTCCGCTCCGTCTGCCAAAACCACATAGCCACCCGCAGTCATTACTTCTCCGCCAATATTTTTGTTAATATAGACGTTACTACCAACCGCGCGCAGATCGCCGTTAACCTGACCGTTGAGTAAAACATTAGCTCCGGCAACATTGAGGTCGTCTTGCACTAAACTGCTGACAGTTAGATTGGCGCCGGCTAGATAGGCATCTCCCTGGATTTCATCATTGATGTTAAGCGAAGCACCGACACCGTAAAAATTGCCGACAAGCGGTTTACCGCTGTTTAGACTGTACATTTCGCCACTACCAAAAGTAGCGGCGGATGCCGGCAAAGCAAAAACAAACAAGAGCAAACCAGCTACAATCAAGGTTTTTTTCATAGTTTTTTTGAATTAATTATATAAATATATCGCTGGTTTAATTATAGCAAAAAACCGTACGATTGACGATTTGTCTGGATAGACAAAACCCCCGCCGTAAAGCAAGGGTTTATGATCTGATGTGGGGCGAAGATCAGTACACCGTCGCCCAGCGACAGGCGTCAAAAACTTCGAGAGACCCCCACGGTCTCCGGCGAACCGTGTCTCCGACTTCGATCATCGACTGACCATTCAAGTCGATGCCGAAGCCAAAAAGCGAATACTCGCGTCGGATCCTACCGTCCTTGTTTTTCACATCGATTTCCCAGCCGATGTAGTAGTAATTGCCGCTATCGACGCTAGACCAGACATTGGTCACGGTTCCTTCGAAAGACCGGGTGTGCCGGTAAATCCACCGAGGGACGGTGTACGGTAACGACACGACGGCGGTCAAAAGTCTGAACCAAAACATGAAAAAATCAATAATACCTTTCATTTCTACCTCCAGTAAGTTGCTGATAGCCAAAAGTTCTTTGTATTTAAATCATATTTTACACTAACATAATTATAAATACTTGTCAACAATAACTGCTACCCTCAAAACACTACTTACTCACCCGATCTCCTTGTATTAAAAACCTCGCCGTAAAGCGAGGGCTTTCAAGCAAATTAATTTAAAAATCTTAATCTACATTGCCAAAAACTTCAGCAGTCCATAAACCAAAAAAGCTGGCCAAACCAAAGCTTTGAGAAAACCCAAAACTCCTAGCCAAAAACTGGTTGCTGTTGAGATGTAGTATATCGCCGCACCAATCAGACCGAGTCCGTAGGCAGCGCCACCACCGGCATTTTTATTCATATTGTTTTTTATTTATTAACTAAAAGAAATTATACCTCATCTAAAGCGGGGAAACAAAAAAACTGTCATACACTATTTTAATGCCTTTCGCACCTCTTTCGCAATTTCTTCCAAAGAATAATGTGCTTTGATAAAATATCCTTTAGCACCCAGCTCTTCTGGACTGATTTCATTACTTGATTCAATTTTTGGTTCGCCTAACATAAATTTTATTTATTTTCTAAATCTTCTTCTTTAATATACCTCATAATTTTTCCAAATGCAATTTTACCTACATCAAAAAAACCTCTAAATTTATAGAGATTTTTTTGATATGAGCCTTGTCAGTCTGGAACCCCCAACTAGCAATCTTCAAAGGCTTTTGTGGGGATCAATTTGGGGTAGTTAGAGACCCTTTCGGGTAGGGGTCTGAATTCGAAAATGCGACAAATGCGACAGTGCAGTATAGAGGGATTCTTTTACCTTGGTTTAAATCGACTATTTGTTTTTTATAAACCAAACAGCCAAAAGAGTGGCGATCGGCATGGATAAAGCCACGCCGATACTGCCGACAAGAGTGCGGACAATTTCCGTAGCTATCAACTCATTATTAATTACCTGCGAAAAAGAAACTGTTCCCATCGGGTTGAGATAAAAAAGTAACAAAAGCGGCAGGCTGGCTCCGGCATAAACTAAAAACAAAGTATTGACGATCGCTCCCAAATGAGTATTGCCGACTTCATAAGCCGACTTATAAACCTGCTTATTAGTGAGGTCAGGATTAGCTTTCTTAATTTGTTTAACCGATTCCACTTGACCGACGATAATATCATCCAAAACGCCGACTGTGCCGATCAAAATTCCCGCTAAAAGCAAACCTTGAAAATCTATCGCCCCACCGTTCGTACCAAGCAGAAACATCGCTTCTTCCTGAGCCATGCCGGTCAATCTGGTTAAAGAGGTAAATATCCAAGATAAAACAAAAGTGACTAATAACGAAAAAAAGACGCTGGTTACGGAAATATGCGACTTCCTATTCCACCCTTCAGTTAGATAAATAATGATCGCTAAAATTATTAACGCTCCGAATACGCCGACTAGAAGAGGACTGGCGCCGTTGACAATTTGCGGGACGATAAATTTAATAATGATAATGAAACTGACTACTAAACTTATTAACGACTTAATGCCCTTCTTTTTGCTAATAAAGATAATTACGGCACAAAAAATAAAAGCCAGCCAATATAAATAACCGCTGCGAACTAGATCAGTTATATAATAATTCGTGGCGCCGTCAACCGTCTTGACTTCACTGACCAAAACTTTATCGCCGACTTTGTAGGTATTGGCGCTAGCCACATCAATTTTAGAAATTCCTTGATGCTCAAATTCTTTGCCTCGCCATTCCTTTTCCAGCCCGCGCAGAAGCAGGTTTTGCTGCAACGCGCTTGAGCCGTCCTCTCTCTCTAGCGTCTTTTCTTCCAAAATCTTTATCACCTCGGCTTTAAAAACCCGATCAACCAAATCCTCGGCATTATTCTCTGTTTGAGCCGATACAAAAATTGGCGCTAGGAGAAACAAAATGGATAATAATAAAATTATTTTCTTAAACATAAATTACTTTAACAAGTATAAACTAAACGCCATAATTATCATGCCAACCACTAGGCCAAATAAACTTATATGTCCGTGACCGAATCTCCTGGCGGCGGGCAAAAGTTCATCAAAAGCTACATAGACCATAATACCGGCAACCAGCGCCAACATTATACCTAAAACAAAATTATTAATAAAAGGAAAAAGTATCAGATAAGTAATCAGTGCTCCCAGCGGTTCGGCTAAACCGGCCAATAAAGCGTACAAAATACTTTTTTTCTTATCCTGCGTTGCGTAATAAATCGGTAAGGCGACACAGAAACCTTCCGGTATATTGTGGATGGCGATAGCGATGGCGACCGATAAACCAAACAAAGGATTAATGCTAGCGGTGGTAAAGGTAATTATCCCCTCGGGAAAGTTATGCAGAGCAATAACTATGGCGGTAATTGTCCCTGTTTGCAAAAGAGCTTGCCGTCTCGACCAATACCTTCGGCGACGACATCGTCCGCCAAATCCATCGTTCGGACATTGAACGGCATCCCCGCCGCCATTCAATCCGTAATCAGCAACCGAACAAGTTTCCATACGATTATGAGTAAAGGCGTCGATTACGCCGGCAATCGCCAAACCGACTAAAAACATCAAAACTACCAACCAATGATAACCGCCACTGGAAGCTTCTTGAAAAAAATTATTTGATTCCTTGAGCAATTCAAAAAAAGACAAATAAATCATCACGCCGGCCGACAGTCCCAAACCGAAAGACAAAAATTTAGTGCAAGTGGTTCTGGCCCAAAAAATCAAACCAGCGCCGATGACGGTCGAAAGTCCGGCTAAAATAGTTAAAGTAAAAGGTAAAAAGAAATTACCAGCCATACTCAATTAAACATTATCCATTCCGGCTTAAATATCAACGCTAAACCAATCACCAACATTACCAATCCGCCGATTAAACGAGATGCTCTGGCATATTTGGTGGTGACTCCCGTCATTTCTAAGGTAATCATAGCGATAAAAAAGATAAATAAATCGTCCAACATAAAAAAGAATATATAGAGCAGAATGTAAAGGTAATAATGCCAACCAGCCATTTCATTTAAAGCTAAAACTTGTGTGTAAACCGCCGGAAGTCCGGCCGAACAAATCAACTCAACTAAATTAACGGCGAAAGCTAAAATAATAATTCCCCCCAGCGCCAGCCATAAACTATTTTGTTGAACCGCTGACTTTAATCTGGCAAAGGTTTTTTGCCTTTGCTCGTCACCGGCTATTTTACAGCCGCTGTCCTTATTAAATAAAAATTCTTTAAGACTGTAACCGCCACCCAAAAGAGCCAATAATCCAATCAATGTTCTTACCCAAACCACGAATCCTAAGAAGAGAATTAGATTGAGCCAAGCTGACATGAACAGAAAATAAACGGTGGCAGAAGCGACGATAAACGCGCTACCTAGAAGCCACATTCTTTTCCTGTTTTCCATACCCAAAAGCAGGCTAATCAAAAATAAAAGTGTCCACATGGCGCAAGGATTAAATCCGTCCAAAGCCCCCATAATTATAGTTAAAATAGGTAGAGAAAAATTCACCGCATTGACCTCACCCAATAACGGTAATTTTATTAATTTATCTTTATTTTCTTGGCTAGGCGGCTCTTGCACGATTGGCGCTTCGATCGAATTTTTTATAGCTACATTTTCATTTTTGATTGGCTCGTGATTTTTATTTTCTTGAACTGCCGGCTGTTGAGGTTTAATAACCTTAATCCCGACAATAGCGGCGACTGAGTCTTGACATGATGCGACGGAACATTCTTTTACCCGCTGTTCTATCTGGCCGGAGGTTATGCCATTAGCAAACCCAACAAACTGTTTATCGCCGATAACCAAAAACGGCACGCCGCCGATACTGACGCCAAGCTTATCGGCTGTTTGTTGCAACAACAAAGCGTTATTTTTGTTGTTATAGATTTCATATTCATAGATTTGCAAGTTGGGATAATCATTTTTTAAATCATTAAATAAATACCGTCTCTCTTCAGCGCAATGGGGGCAACCGTCTCCGTAGAAAAAATAAGCGTTGATTGGAAAATTACTAGCAGAAACAACTTGTGTTGATACAACCAAACCTAACAAAAATATCACGATTATCTTTTTAAATGTTAATTTCATAATTTATTTTTCCTTGTTCTGATTGATAGTTTCGATCAATTTATTTTTATCTACTTCACCGTCTAAACGTAGAAATTCTTTACCATCTTTATCTAAAAAAACGAAAACCGGCAAAACATCAGTAATGTTGTACTTTTTAATGATTTCCTTGTCTTGGTCAAAATCATAATATTCAGTGCAAAGCCAAGGATTTTCTGCTTCAATCTGCTGCCACCTCGGCTTCATGACAAGACATCCCGCACACCATACTGCTCCAAATTTTAGCACTTTCATATTTTTATTTCTTATTAATTATTTTATCAGCTATTAATAAAAAATTCTTTGTGGTATCTGATTTTTTATTTATGACAATTGGACGACCACTGTCACTGGAAATAACTATTTCCGGATCAAGAGGAATGCGTCCCAAAAATGGTATTTTATATTTTTTAGCAATTTTTTCTCCACCACCTTTTTTGAATAAATTGATGACTTTATTGCAATGAGGGCATTGCAAACCGCTCATATTTTCAATCAGACCATAAATTTTTAATTTAAGTTTTTTGGCAAAATTTATCGCTTTCTTGGAATCAAGTAATGAGACGTCTTGAGGCGTAGTGACTATAATCGCTCCTGATTTTGGCAATAATTGAGCGATTGATAATGGTTCGTCCCCGGTACCTGGAGGGGCGTCAACTATCAGCCAATCAAGGTCGCCCCAACTTACTTCCTTGACAAATTTTTCAATAATTTTCATTTTTGCCGGACCACGCCAAATTATCGGAGTATCTTTTTGGGGTATAAAATAAGCAATGGAAATTAATGATAAATTTTTGCTCACTTCAATAGGCAAGATAAAATCTTCTCCGTAAGAGAAAACCGCTTTTTCCTGCACACCTAGCATTAAGGCCAAATTTGGACCGTGAATATCAGCATCAAGTAAACCGACCTTTAATCCTTTCTGGACAAAAGACATGGCCAGGTTTGTGGCTATGGTCGATTTGCCGACGCCACCTTTGCCGGAAAAAATCAATAAAGTGTTTTTTATTTTACCCGGCATGCTTTTAATGATTAATTAATTTGATTAAATACATCATTAATATACCCAGAAGAAAAACAAGAAATGTACCCATGGACTTACTTATGTTCGTCTCCTTCCTTATTTCCGGCATCAGATCGGAAGCGGCAATGTAAACGAAACCACCGGCCGCAAACGGTAGGAGATAAGGCAAGATATTCTGCAAGTGGGAAAAAGAAAAATATCCCGCTATACCGCCCAATACCACCGTGAGAGCGACGAGGTAGTTAAGGGTCAAAGCTTTTTTGTTGTTAAATCCGGCATGGATCAAAACGCCGTAATCGCCGATTTCCTGCGGTATTTCGTGAATAGCTACAGCTAATGTCGTCGCCATACCTAAACTAAAATCAACCATGAAGGTACTGGCGATTATCAGTCCGTCGATAAAATTATGAATGGCGTCACCGATTAAATTCATATGACCGAAAGTATGAACTGGGCAATCAGCTTTATGGCAATGTCGCCAGTGGAGTAGTTTTTCTATCAGAAAAAAGACGGCAAAAGAAATTAAAAAAATGGCAAACAATGTATCCGTCCTTATTTCTTCCGAGGCTTCAGGCATTAGATGCAAAAAAGCGCCGCCCATCAACGCTCCGGCGGACAGAGCAACCAGAAACATTGTAATTTTTGACAAAATATCTTTTTTCAAAAAAATAAACAATACCGCCACCCAGACACAGAGAGTAATGATAAATGTCGCGATAATTATTGTTAATAGCGTGAGCATATTATTGATGTTTAATTATTTTAATCGCCTTGCCGTTAATCAGGGCATCGGCAATTTTCCCATAAGCAGAATAGAGTATCCGCTGATAAGTGCTGGTCGAGGTATGCATTTTCTCGGCCGCCGCCTGTTGATCCATATCCTCAATATGGCGTAACCGATACGCCTCAATTTCTTCGAGCGAAAGTTCTATAACCTGCAGATTCCGCATCGGCACGCCTTGCGGTTTAAAATAGCTTATATCGGGTTCGAATTTTATTCCTTTACATAGACAACGTTGTGGTCTTGGCATAAATATTGAAAAATTATATTAAACTTGATATTCTTGGCTATAAGAGAAGGTTGCCCGGCCCCCTGTCTTACGACAGAAGGCCGGATTCCACACCTTCTCTTATTTTTGATCCTTAAGGGCCGCCTTTTCAGCTTTTACCGCTTCCAATTCTTCTGTCAGCATCTTTTCTTCCTCTTCTAATGATTGAAGCTGATTCTTAGGAGAACGAAAAAATCTCCCAAAACCCCAACCTCGCCCTTGACCTCGACCTCGACCGCACCAACCCATTCTCATTCCGCCACCGCAAGGACCCATTCCTCGACCAGTACCGGCGCCTTGGCCCACAGGACCTGTTCCGTCCATTCTTGGCATATGTTTTTTTGTTAAATTTAATAATCTTTGGCAATACGACCTTTGATTAATATTACCTATTATGAGTATATACCCATAACCATATATCTGTCAAACAGTTATCAACAACCAAAAAATCATCTAAATTACAGGTGATTTTTTAGTCTATCTAGTTATCAAGGCCAAAGGGCACTCGGGTCTAGAACCACGAGATACCCATCGGGTCTCGATACTTTTTTTCTTTGGTGAGCCGTGTCGGTCTGACACCACCAAATAGCAATCTTTAAGGGCTTCTTCGAGGGTCAATTTAGAGTGGTTAGAGACCCCCTTGGGGTAGGGGGGGTGTTTTAAGGGGATAAATTAAAAACTACTCAATATAGCCTAATTTACGCAACGCCTCTTCACCACGTTGGCTTAAAGCCATAGTGTTACCATTAAAATTTACATAAACTGCCATCCCTGGATGTTTTTCTGAATCAGGATGTTTTGATATATCACGGGCTTCAGTCCTGTCCCCCAAAGTAATCGCGTGTTTAAGTGGCTGTAATGTGCCAGAACCAATATTCCGTTGTATACTTTCTGCATTCTGGACATTGCCCCAAAAATCTTTAATTGCTTGCTCTGCCTCCTCGGGTGACTTAAAAAATATATTATAGATATAGCCATTTCCAATTGGAATTTTTTGAACTTCAAAGTTTTGCAAAGGAGGCATCTCTGACCTTTCTACGTTAGACATATTTTTTATTATAATATTTAGTACATTAATATCATAACAAAAAACCACCTAAATTCAATAGGTAGCTTTTTGTTCCAGGAAATCTAAGGATATTTCAATCCGTCCGAGTCTTATCTGAAGGTCCTAAGGACTCCTTTGTGAGGATACCCTTCAGCATCTCTCGAACAGCTCATCGGTATATGACGGCAAAGAGAATCGAACCCTTTCGGGTCGCCCCTAAGCGGTCATCTAATTTTAGCTAATATTTTTAGAGGATTTTATCTAGACCTAAAATTGCTTGACTGGTTATAAATAATCTACTATAATCTCATATAGTAAATACATAAGATTAACATATTTCAACTATATGAATAATTTTGAAAAGCGGATTAAAAACTTGTCATCTGATATTTGGCTACTCCTAAATCAAATTAATGAACTAAAAGGTCAGTGGATCGGCGGGGCGCAATTAAACCCTCAAGCACTAGGACGACTAAAACGTTCAGTTTTGGTTACTTCAACAGGCGCATCTACTAGAATTGAAGGAGCAAGGCTGACTGACAATGAAATTGAAAAACTGATGCGCGGGCTATCTTTGCAAAAATTGGCTGACCGAGATAAGCAGGAAGTCCAGGGCTACTACGAACTGTTGGATAATGTCTTTAGCTCTTGGAACAGTATCCCCTTTACTGAAAGTACTATTAAGCACTTACACAAGGAATTATTAAAGTATGCGGATAAGGATGAACGGCATCGAGGGAAATATAAAGCGATTGAGAATCAAGTGGAAATACTTGATGAAAGCGGAAAAACTATCAGCGTTTTGTTTGCTCCGACTCCGGCGTATTTAACGCCCAAGGCAATGCAAGAATTAATGAATTGGACCAACGAAGCTCTTGTTTTGCAGACAACCCATCCTTTACTGATAATCAGTAATTTTGTAGTTGAGTTTTTAAAAATCCACCCTTTCCAAGATGGCAATGGTCGGCTTTCTAGGATACTGGCCAATCTCTTGATGCTGAAATACGGCTATGCTTATATGCCTTATGTTTCGCATGAAAAATTGATTGAAGATAATAAGGCTGACTATTATCTGGCATTACGCCAAAGCCAAAAAACCTTTGGAGCAGCTAGGGAAGATATTTCGGTCTGGACAAAATTTTTCCTAAATATTTTACTGACTCAAGCTAAACAAGCTATAGATCTACTATCTGCAGAAAATATTAAAAAACTGTTATCGCCAAAACAGTTAGCGGTTTGGCGTTGTCTGGAATCGGGTGAAGAAATAACACCGGGAGAAATTGCCAAAGCGACCAAAGTGGCTAGGCCGACCGTTTCTCAAGCATTAGACAAACTATTACAACTGAAAAAAATAGAGCGGCTAGGGCAAGGTCGAACGACGAGGTACAAAAAAGTTTAGTTGCCAGAATAAAAAAGCCGGGAAATTTATTCTCGGTCTTTTTTATATAATAATTAACCCCCGCGGGAGATCGAGCCCCAATCACCAGAATGAGAACTCTGCATCCTAATCATTAGACGATGAGGTCTTAATAAAATCAAAGAATAACCAACCATAATTTACCTAAAAATGCACCAAAAGTCGCCTCCCAAACGTATTAATATATATGGAAATACGGTCGAGATGTGAAATATTTTTATACCTAGGTATCATTTTAATTTAAAAAACAACTTTCAAAAATTATGACTAAAAGAAAAACTCTAATTTTTTTGACGCTAGCGGGGATCTTAGCCGTCAGTGTCTTGACCGTAAATTTCACTCTGGCCGATACGGCGAATTCCGATCAAAATTTCGAACCACCCCAAGGAAAAGATCAAGCGCATCCCGCGCCCGGTGTTACCGGCACAGTGGCAGACATTAGCGGCACTACTATTACCTTGACCGGCAAGCAAGGATTTGGCGAGAACGCCACTGATGTTACTTACACCGTGGATGCCAGTAGCTCTACGGTGAAAAAAATATCTGCTCCTACCACTGACTCTAACACTAACGTCTCTAAGCCAACGGAAACCACTATCTCCGTTTCTGATATCCAAGTTGGTGACACCTTAATGATTACCGGCACTGTTTCCGGAACGACTGTTACGGCGACTGCCATTATGGATGGCAAAATGGGCGACCAAGGGCCAGGGATGAATGATAAACCCAATAACCGATCTAACACAAATACAGATTCTATAGCAAGCAATAAAAAATCAGAAAATAAAACTGTAGGAACGGCAAATTCAAACGGCTCAAGCAATTCAAACCCAAACAAAAAAGACAATAAGCAGTCGCGCGGCATCACTGGCACCGTCACAGCAATCAACGACACTACCATTACTCTAACTGGCAAGCAAGAATTTGGTGAGAACGCCACTGATGTTACTTACACCGTGGATACTAGTAGTGCTACCATAACTGAGGGTGTTGGTTCTAATGCTAAAACTTTAAGTATTTCTGATATTAACGTCGGCGATACTTTAAAAGTAGCTGGAACCATCTCCGACCAAACCATCACTGCTGCTTCTATCTCTAAGGGCATAAAATTACTTAACGACAACCAAGAACAGCCTGGCCTAAATGGTAGAAGCAATAATCAAGGTGATCATTCACAGTCAACTGGTTTCTTGTCTAAATTTTTCTCTTCAATTAGTAACTTTTTTAGCAGACTATTTAGTTTTGGTAAATAGTAAAAGGTCGAAATTAAAATAAACTAAAGGTCGAATTAACAAAAAAATAATCAAGCAAGCGAATTATGAAACACAAAAAATCACTGTTCATCCTAACCATTCTAGCTTTAACTCTTTTAACTCTAAGCGGAGCAAATTACGCCTTAGCTAGAACTAATACTGCCTCAGACGTCGGCCAACCTGGCCACGGACCAAACAAACCGATGGGTGAAAAAAGTCCAGATCGAAATCAACATCGGCCAGGTGTTATGGGTAAGATTTCCGCTATCAGCGGTACCACCATCACCATTACCGGTAAACAAGGTTTTGGTCCAGATGCCACCGAAGTTACTTACACCGTTGACACTTCCGGCACCACTGTGAAAGAAATGACTCGGGGCGAGGCTGGTGAAAAACCAACTGAAACCACCCTAGCCGTTTCCGATTTGAAAGTTGATGACATGATTATGGTGCACGGCGAAGTTGATGGTACGAATGTAACTGCCGCCGAGATCATGGTCGGCCAACCTGGCCACGGACCGATGAGAGGAGATAATAATTTTGACGGACCCGGCCCGATGGACGGATCAAACACCAATATTAATTCTTAAAAGTATGTCTGTCTAACAAAACTCCCTGGAGTATCTTCCAAGGGAGTTTTGGTTTCTAAATGAAAAATTTCAATCCTTCCGAGTCTCATCTGAAGGGATACCCTTTAACATCTCCCTGCCTACCGGCAGGCAGGTCGAACAGCTCATCGGTACATGACGCTACGGGGAATCGAACCCCGATTACCAGGATGAGAACCTGGCGTCCTAACCATTAGACGATAGCGCCATAATTTTACTAAACTTCTCCTTTAACTTTCTCCTGCCAGCCGCCGACTTCCAATATTTTTCTCTTTTTCTAGCTAGCTCTAAAGTTTCAACCCGCTCTAAAATATAAACCTTGGATATTTTAAATTTCCTCGTTGTTTTGGTTTTGCCATATTTATGATCGGCGATTCTCTTTTTTAAATCATCAGTAAAACCAACATAGGTTTTATTATTGTCAAAATCAATTAACCAATAAATTATATACATCATAGAGAACCTGGCGTCCCCGCCTCGCCTCGGCTTCGCCATCGGCGAGTCGAGGCGGGCTAACCATTAGACGATAGCGCCATAATTTTACTAAACTTCTCCTTTAACTTTCTCCTGCCAGCCGCCGACTTCCAATATTTTTCTCTTTTTCTAGCTAGCTCTAAAGTTTCAACCCGCTCTAAAATATAAACCTTGGATATTTTAAATTTCCTCGTTGTTTTGGTTTTGCCATATTTATGATCGGCGATTCTCTTTTTTAAATCATCAGTAAAACCAACATAGGTTTTATTATTGTCAAAATCAATTAACCAATAAATTATATACATCATAGAGAACCTGGCGTCCCCGCCTCGCCTCGGCTTCGCCATCGGCGAGTCGAGGCGGGCTAACCATTAGACGATGAGGCCGGAAAACAATTACGAATTATCCTCCCACCCTCCTCCCTGCCTAGCCAGCAACTCTTTGGCGCGCAGTGGCTCAGCCATCAGTTCTTTAACTATTTTTTCCATTCGCATACCTTGCGACCCTTTAACTAAAATCAAATCTCCCTGCTCAATCCGGTCCTGCAAAAATTTACCAGCTTCTGCAGAATTGTCAAATGTATAAACCCGATCTTCGGACATCCCCGCGCCAATAGCTGCATTAGCTACTTGCAGTGAACGCTCGCCCACTGTCAGTAAATAATCAATACCAAGTTCAGCCACTTTGCGTCCCACTTCCAAATGGGCGCGTTCAGTATAACTGCCTAGCTCCAACATGTCGCCCAAGACAGCATATTTGCGCCTAGCTTGCGGCAATTGCACTTTAGCCAGCACTTCTAACGCCGCTATCGCCGGCTTTGGCGAAGAATTATAAGTATCATCAATAATCAAAGTATATTTAATGCCGTCAATCAGATTCATCCTACCTTTTGGCGGACGATACTGCCCCAGACTTTCGGCAATGCGGACCAGATTCAAACCAAAAGCGACACCGACGGCGATTGCTGCGAGCGCCGCATTGACCGAATGTTTACCAACTACCGCCGGCAAAAACACTGGCACCACGTTGCCGTCGTATGATACTTTAAAACTAATACCGCGAATCGCTTCTACACCGTCTTTCCGCGAAATATTTTGACCGGATATTTTTTCTTCGTAGCCCTGCACTTCGGCACCTGCTTCAAAACCATAGGTAATCACTTTGCCAGCACGAAGTCCGTTTGCCATACCGCGCACCAGCTCATCGTCGTAGTTCAAAACTGCAATGCCGTTTTTATCCAAACTTTTTACCATAACGCTTTTTTCCTTAGCGATATTTTCCAAATCACCGAAAAATTCAATATGTACCGGAGCCACTCCAGTCACCACCCCGACATAACATTTTACAAAATCAGTCAGATATTTGATATCACCCGGATGATCGGCGCCCATTTCTAATACCAATACCGCTGGATAACTCTTATCGCGCCAAAATAAAAGCCTGGTCGCCCTACCAAAAACCAGCAACCATTTAAAAATATTTCTACCGCCGGTCTCAGTGCCGATAACAGTTAACGGTACGCCAAATTCGTTATTATAATTTTTATCGTTTTGTCTGGCACTAAACTCTGACGACAAAACCGTATAAATTGCTTCTTTACAAGAAGTCTTGCCGATACTGCCGGTAATACCGACTACCTGCGGCTTGTATCTCAATAAAATCCGCCGGGCAAAAAAACGTAAGATTTTTTGAATAAGTTTTTTCATATGAATTGGCTCTATTATATGAAATTAGCTAATTTTAAGCAAGTCAAAAATAGAATCAAATTAAAATTGACAAAAACCTACTTTATGTTAAGTTATAATATCTGAACGTTGACAAAAACAAAAAACCACAGGAGGTTTTAAAAAATGAGCAATTCCGCAGTAAGAAATCTCGCAGCAACTCCACCGGATATTTCAGCAAGCGACGTGGTACCTGATTCGTTTGAAAAATTGCAGACCGAATCTATCGCGCACCTGGCAAATCTGGACGAGAACGAACTGAACGGAGTAGATCTGACGGAAGAAGAAAAAAATATCCTAAAAGAAGGCAGCGTTGACTGCCCGGTGTGCAAAAAAGGAAAAATTCACGGCCGCTATCTTTTCTGCAAGATATTAACGCTTCTTGGCTTTCTGCTCACAACCGGAGTCTTTTCCCACTTTGAACTGCAGCAAATCATGTCTTCAAGCGACCAGTTTATTGCTACTGTTTTTTTTGGATTACTCGGTGGGTTAGCTGGATTATTGTTAGGACTTGGTCTTGATGAACACATTATCTCAAACAAAACACGCCTCGCCCACCGAATCTTAAAGCGAGAAAAAATACAAAAAGTTTTCGGTTCGGAAAAACCGATTGCCGTTTACGTCAAGAAAAAGATCGACGAACTGAAAAATCATTATCTCGGAGCGAACTCCACTTACAAAAAATTAGCAGATGAAACCGATCGCTTAGATCTGGAAATCGAAAAACTGCTAACCCGGCTAAAAAGCTTCGAGATAAAAAAATTCAACCGACAAGAAAACAGTCTATGCGGTTCGCGGATAGCCGAGCTGCAAAAAATAAAACGAGAAAATGACGAGAGCATAGAACTGCTTTCTCGCTGGAAACAAATCGTGGAAGGAAGGATTAACGAAATTGAAGCGAGGGCGAGCCAATACTATGAAAAAATCAGCGAGTTTGAAGCGCTACGCCTCGCCGACATGACCATCAGTAAAGAACGAAAAACCTCCGCTCAGGTTTTCGCGTTCATCATCGAGGAAACCAGAAACTTTCACACCAGCATTATGAATTTCGAGCAAGATCTGCGGATGCTGACCGCCGAAGCGGAAGTCAAAAAAGCCCTGGAAAAAATGTCTTTGACCGAAGAAAATCTAGGCAAAAATGTCGACATTATCAATCAAACGGTCACTGGAATTACTTCTCGCTTAGTTTCTTGATTCAACACCAAACCCCGTACCAACATGGAACGGGGTTTTTAGTTTAAAAAAATAGTTTTATACGTTTCCTATTCTCAATTTACAATCATTATTCCCCTGTCCTCTCCGCCTTCACTTCATAATAATTCAAAATAAATTTGGCGATTTCCGCAAAAGTCGGCGCCGCGGTACTATCCGCGTATTTCGCCGCCGTCGGATAATCCAGGCGAATCAAACCGACAAAAACAGGATTACTCACCGGACCAAAACCGATAAAAGTATGAATGGTTCTCGCGCCATAACCACCGGAGCTTGAAGCCACTTCTGCCGTACCGGTTTTTCCAGCCAAATAATAAGCTGGCACCCTGGCTCGAGGCGTATGCCCGGCTTCCAAAACCTGCACCATCATACCGGAAAGTAAACTGGCAGTCCGAGGGGTGATTACCCGACGTAATTCTTGCGGCTCATACTTTGTTACATTGCCCGAACTGTCAATTATTTTTTCTACAATATATGGCTTCATCATCTTGCCGCCATTAGCTATGGTCGAATAAGAATTAACCATTTGTAACGGCGTTGCCATAATACCCTGACCAAAAGAAGCGGTGGCGGGATAAATATCGCCTTTTTTGTTTAGTGAAGAAATATCTCCCGCCATTTCTCCTTTCAAAGTAATCCCGGTCAAATCGCCAAATCCGAATTTGCGAACATAATCACGAAAAGTATCGTAGCCGGTTTGGCGCATCGCCCAAATCGCTCCGGTGTTAAGTGACCATTTAAGAACATCGACCATTGTTTGTACGCCATGAGCTTTCAAGTCGGAATTTTTTATGGAATAAGAACCGATTTTTGCTTCACCAGTGTCTTCATAGGTGGTTTCCGGTTCTATTTTGCCAGCATCAAGCGCTGCTGCCATAGTAATAATTTTAAAAACCGACCCCGGTTCATAAGCCGAAAAAATCGCCGGATTAGTATAAACATTTGACCCTTTCACTTCACTGTAAGCGTTCGGATCAAAATCCGGACTACCACACATGGCTAATATCGCCCCGGTTTTAGGGTTCATAAATATTGCCGACCCGCCTTCAGCGTCATATTTTTCCACTGCTTCGTTAAGCTTCTGACAAGCGACATTTTGGATAGCATCGTCAATTGTCAAAACTATACTACTGCCGTTTACCGCTTTTTTAAAATTTTGCTCGCCAACACCGATGATTGTGCCTTGAGCATCTCGCTCCGAATGCCGCCAGCCATATTCGCCCCGCAGTTCTTCGTTGAAATATCCTTCAATACCGTATTGTCCTTCTAGCTTGTCATCAACCCAGCCGACAAACCCCAAAACATTACTACTGATATTTTTTTGCGGATAGTAACGCAGACTTTCTTTTTCCCATTTGATACCCGGCAAACCAAGCGCTTCTATTTTTTTTATTTTATCTTCGGTAACGCGATGCACCAACGGCTCGTAAGGATCATTAATTTTGGATAGTTGTGTAATAATCCGCTGCACCACGTCTTGCGGCAGATCTAAAACTTCGTTCATTTTGTTCGCTGTTTGCTCGGAGTTTTCCACCGCAAAAGTTTGACCGTATATCAAATAAAATTCCTGATTGATAGCTAAGGGGGAAAAATCAGCCCCCTGATTTTTGGTGTTTTGAGCGTAAATAATTCCTCTTTCCGGAGCGATATCCTGATAGATGTCGTGCTGCATTGCGGCAAGCTCCGCAAAATCGTCATACTTTATCACCTGCAACCAAAAAAGCCGACCAACAATTATCACGACAATAAAAACAAAAGTCAGCCAGAGAAATTTTATCCTGCCTGAATGAAAGAAATAAGTTGGCTTATTACTGATAATCCTTCGCACAATATAAAAATAAAGAAATTGGAAATTGGAAATTTTTGTAGCTGTAAACTTCTAATTTCTAATTTTCGCATTTATTATTCTCCAAACATACTGGCTTTGATTTCGTCCCAATCGCTAGTGGCATCGTTCCATTTATAAACCTGTAATTTATGAATAAAATCATCCTGCGAATAAACATAATCGACGGCAACACCGGCGCCGACACGTCGCGATGTCGTGGTTTTTTTATCAATCACCGCCGGTCGGGTAATAAAATCAAGGCGAATCTTACCCATTGGTCCGGTAAAACTCAAACGTTCAAAATCTCCTGGACCAAAGTCCAGCTCGCCGTTTTCTTCCTTAATATCAGAAAACTTATCTTTCAACTCCCCTTTTAGTTTTTCCCAACGTTCTGGAGACATAGGCAAAAAGTTAAAATTAAAAAAATAATACCAACTGCCAATTTCTAAAAAAACGTCCCCACCTTATCACTGCTGACCATCCTATTGCGATAAGTTTCTTCGGAAATGATTCCTCTATTGTACAAATTCTTCAACGCCGCGTTGGTTGTAACCATGCCGTCGATTTTGCCTGTTTGGATTACCGACGGTATTTGAGCGATTTTGTTATGACGAATTAGATTAGCAATCGCCGGCGTGTTAATCATAATTTCTCTAACCACCGTTACTTTGCCATCGATCGTCGGCACCAGCTGCTGAGTTACCACCGCTCTCAACGATGCCGCCAGTTGAACCAGGATTTGTTTCTGTCGAAAAGTGTCAAAAGAATCGATAATTCTTTCCATGGTTTCCGCCGCCGAATTGGTGTGCAAAGTAGAAAAAACTAAATGTCCGGTTTCGGCCGCGGTAAGCGCCGCCGCCATTGTTTCCGGATCACGCATTTCACCGACCAAAATAACATTGGGGTCTTGGCGCAAAACACGTTTGAGACCGGCGTGAAAAGACTTGGTGTCACGACCGATCTCACGCTGTTCCACTACGCTTTGCAGTGTCGGATAGATAAACTCAATCGGGTCCTCCAAAGTAATAATATGACACCGGCGTTCTTGGTTAATAATATTAATCATTGAAGCCAGGGTAGTGGACTTACCACAACCAGTAGGACCGGTAACTAAAATAAAACCTTGTTGTAAATGTGTCAGCTCGTAAAGAGTCGGCTCAAGATTGATTTCTTCCGGCGTCGGAATAACCGTCGGGATCAAACGCGCAGCCAGACCGATTTGCCCGCTTTGATAATGAAGATTGATACGAAAACGAGCTTCCTTTAATTCGTAAGCATAATCAAGCTCCCAGTCTTCTTCGAATTTCTCTATCTGTTCTTTGGTAAGCATTTTATAAACCTCAGCCATCAGCTCTTTATTATCCAAAAGACCGTCTTCTTTATCGATTCGCTCCAACTGACCATAAATTCGAATAGTTGGCGCGTCGCTAGATACTAGGTGGACATCCGAAGCGCCCCGCTCTATTGCCTTGCTGAGATAATAATCTACGCTTTGCATATTTTTGTTTTATTTTTAGAGTATTTGACAACTTTATTTTACCACAAAATTGAATAAAAGAAAAAACCGCGGGGTTATTCCGCGGTTTATACATGTTTCCTGTCAGGACGACCCAGCCAGACGGCCGACGCCGAGAGCAATCGGCTTGCCGGTCCGCTGGTGGAAGAACACAAGTTCTTCACGACCGTTGCCGGCGTCCACCCAACGTTCGCTATGAATATCAACGCCCTTGGGTAAAAATCGCCGCCGCTTTCAGCCTTTTTTGTCCCGACGACGCGGCTGACGGACCGAACGGTGCGCCGGAGAGTCAATACCGAAATACTCTTCTTCCATTTCCTTCATTCTCGAAAAACCTCCGTCTAAAAAACCGTGAATGTGACCTCAAACCGGTAGTCACCATCCCAGATGATGTCAATACCAACCACACCGTGCCAGGCGACCTTGAGCTCTTCGAACCGCTGTTCGAATTCATTGAGGTCGGTGTAGCCGTAAATGACGCCATCGTATTCGCGTCGATACTTACGACTGGATAACCCGTACTCGAGCAGATTTTCGATCACCGTCTCGCCGGCTTCCGCCAGCCACACGCTGAAACTCTGGGGAACGGCTGCTTTCAGCAGTGCCGCCAGCTCCTGCTCGCGTCTCTTAATCTCAGCCATTCGCCCTTCCTTCCACGTCCTGAAAGCCGAGATTGCCCCTTTTTCCAGATCATTACCCATCAGATTTCTCCTTTGTTTATTATATTATGTCAAACAACCAATGATTCCTCATTAATTTTATATAATAGCATATTTACACTATTTGTCAACATACCCCTTGACCTATCCCCAAACATCCTTTATAATTTAGCCAATAAATACTGCCTTCTGGGGCAGTTTTAAAAACCCTTAATTTTAAACGATTTAGCCCTTATGTCTAACAAAATTGTTGATTATTTCAAAGAATCAAAAGCCGAACTGAAAAAAGTTGCTTGGCCGACTAAAAAAGAAACTACCAAGCACACCCTGCTAGTAATCGGCATTAGCCTGGGTTTAGCTGCCATACTTGGCGCGCTCGACTATATTTTTTCCATTGGGTTTGAAAACATTATTAATCGTTAATTTTTTTTAAAACTAAGCCAGCAACTGCCAAAAGTTGACAGCTGCGTGCCGAAAACCATTTAATATGCCAAAACAAACATTAGATCTTGGTCGACGTTGGTACGTCATCCATACTTACTCCGGTTACGAAGAAAATGTTGCCGAAAATTTGAAACAAAGAATTGCCTCCATGGGAATGGATGATAAAATTTTTAACGTTTTAATCCCCACCGAAAAGAAGATTAAAATCAAAAACGGCAAAAGAAAAGTTGTTGAAGAAAAGATTTTTCCCGGATATGTCATGGTTGAAATGATTGTTACCGACGACTCTTGGTATGTTGTCCGCAATACACCAAGCGTTACCGGTTTTATCGGTTCCGGCACCATTCCCACCCCTATTTCCAAAAAAGAAATTGAATCGCTTAAAAAAAGAATGGGGGTCGAGGAGCCAACATACAAAATCGACCTTTCTTTGGGACAACCGATTCGTATTGTCGATGGACCGTTCAAAAACTTTGAAGGTCGAGTTTCTGAAATTGACGAAACCAGGGGTAAGGTAAAAGCCTTAGTATCAATGTTTGGTCGCGAAACGCCGGTAGAACTGGATTTTCTACAAGTTAAAAAAATATAAATAAACAGTAATTAGTAGCTAGGTTCCAAAAGCTTCTACCTAACCACTAAAGACTAACTACTATCTAATATGGCAAAAAAGATAAAAACAATAATCAAGCTACAAATAACCGGCGGTGCCGCCAATCCAGCGCCTCCAGTCGGTCCGGCTCTTGGTCAACATGGTCTTAATATTGGTGAATTTTGCTCCAAATTCAATGAAGCCACCAAACAAATGTCAGGCGATGTCATTCCTTGCGAAATAACTGTTTTTGAAGATCGCACTTACACTTTTATTCTCAAAACTCCGCCAGCTGCCGAGCTGCTTAAAAAAGCCGCGGGAATCAGCAAGGGATCGGGAAAACCGCTGCAGGAAAAAGTCGGTAGTGTTACCAAAAACCAAATACGAGAAATTGCTGAGAAAAAAATGCCCGACCTCAACGCTAATGACATTGACGCGGCTATGAAAATCATCGAAGGCACCGCTCGCCAAATGGGCATCACGGTCACACAATAAAAAACCTATCTTTTACTAACGTGGGAGTCCCGCGATGCGAGACGCTAGCACCACCTAAAAAATATTAATATGAAAAAACACGGAAAGCGTTATCAAGAAATCTTATCCCAGATCGACAAAACTAAAACTTACTCCCTGACCGAAGCCTTGGATTTGGTTTTATCCAGTGGCAAAGAAAAGTTCGATTCCAGTGTCGAGGTTCATCTTAACCTTGGTATTGATCCTAAAAAAAGCGACCAGCAACTCCGCAGTACTATCACCCTGCCTCACGGCACCGGCAAAACCAAAAAGATCGCCGCTTTTGTCCCGTCAGACAAGGAAGCTGACGCTCGCACCGCTGGCGCCGATATAGTTGGCGGCGAAGAACTGATCGCCGAAATCAAAAAGACGGAAAAAACTGATTTTGATGTCGCCATTGCCACTCCGGATATGATGCCAAAACTAGCCGCTATTGCCAAAATTCTCGGCACTCGAGGCTTGATGCCATCGCCAAAAAACGAAACTATTACCACTAATATCAAAAAAACAGTCGAGGAATTGAAAAAAGGGAAAATTACCTTCAAAAACGATGCTACTTCTAATATCCACCAAATAATCGGCAAAGTCTCTTTTGGCAAGGAAAAGCTGACTGAAAACTTCAACGCCTTTATCGAGTCGGTAAAAAAAGCCAAACCATCATCGTCTAAAGGTACTTACATAAAAAGTATTACTGTTTGCACAGCTATGGGTCCCGGCATTCGTATCAATGCCGCTTAAAACAACTTCTATAACCGATCTATAACTAAAAAATCCGCCGCAAAAGCGGATTTTTTAGTTATCCCCTTTCCCCGCCCGTTTCGTTCTGATAAAATAAACTAACTAGGAGGCTATAAACTAATCTCTTTTTTTATGTCAGAAAACACTTATACGCGACCATCATGGGATGAATACTTTATGGGTATTGCCCGCGCGGCGGCAGCTCGTGCTACTTGTGATCGAGGTAGAAGCGGTTGTTGCATTGCGAGAAACAAACAACTTTTGGTCACCGGCTATGTGGGTTCACCCTCTGGCTGCGATCACTGCGACGAAGTCGGTCACGAATTTCACGTCGTTCGTCATCCCGACGGTCATGAAAGTCAACATTGCATCCGCACTACTCACGCCGAACAAAATGCTATCTGCCAAGCAGCCCGTCTAGGCATCTCTTTAGAAAACGGCACTCTTTATTGTAAAATGACTCCTTGTTACACCTGCGCCAAAATGATTATTAATTCCGGTATCAAACGCGTGGTGTGCGAATTTGACTATCATGCCGGCGAACGTAGTAAAGATATTTTTTCCCAAGCTGGAGTGATTTATGAATTATTAAGTTCAGAAATGGTTCACTACGATAACATGTAAAATATGGCAAAAAAAATAATATTAGGTTTTGTCGGTGAGATGGTCAGCGGCAAAGGCACCGCCTGCAAATATCTAAAAGAAAAATACAACGCTCCGTCTTATCGTTTCTCAACCATCCTGCGAGATGTTTTAGATCGCCTATATCTTGAGATCAACCGTAAAAACATGCAAAATCTCTCGATGATCTTGCGGCAAAATTTTAACGAAAATATTTTTGCCAAAGTTATAGCTGAAGACGTAAAAAATGATCCAGCACAAATTATTACCGTCGACGGCGTTCGCCGTCTGGCCGATATAAGCTATCTCAAAGAAATTCCCGGATTTTACCTCATCTACCTAACGGCTGATGAAAAAATCCGCTACCAAAGAATTATTGACCGTGGCGAAAACACCGATGATAAAAACAAAACCTTTGCTGAGTTTCAAGTTGAACAACACGCCGAAGCCGAAAACGAAATCGGCCCCACTGGTCAAACCGCTAATCTTACCATCACCAACAACGGCACTCTAGCAGAATTGCAAGAACAAATCGAAAAGATATTAAAAAAAATCAATGAAAGTTAAAATAAAGAGAATCGAAAAAGATTTGCCACTACCCGACTATCAAACTCCCGGGTCGGTAGCTTTTGATTTATATAGCAGGACAGCCATGACTATACCTGCTAAAACCGTCTCCGTGATTCCCACCAACTTAATCATCGAAACACCTCCCGGCTATATGCTAGCAATAGTTCCTCGTTCCAGCACACCGAAAAGAAAAGGTCTACTAATTCCCCACGGCCTGGGTATAGTTGATCAAGACTATTGCGGTGAAAAAGACGAGATTCTTTTGCAAGTCTATAATTTCACGGACAATAAAGTAACGATTGACCGAGGCGAACGCATCGGGCAAGCCGTTTTTATCCGTATCGATAAAACCGAATGGGAAGAAACTGATCAAATGCAAAGCAACAGTCGCGGTGGCTACGGCTCAACCGGAAAATAAAATCGGTCCGGGATCCCAAGTCCAGAGCCCACAGTCCACAGTCCAGAGTAAAAATTATTTCTTAATTTCTGTCCCTTCGGGACATCTCCCGAAGGGAGACAATTTCTCAATTTCCTTATTTATTAGCATTCCTAGTTCCTAGATCCTAGTTCCCAACTCCTAATTCCTAGCCCCAATTTTATGTCTAATGTCCGCCGTATCTACACTCTTAGCCACGAACTTATGCCCGAAGTCCGCGCCGTGACTTTCGCCAAATGTTCACGTAGTCCAGAGTCTTTTGACGAAATTGCTAAAGAGCTAACCGAAGCCAAATCAGCGGAATTTCATGAAAAGTGGGTAGTCGGCTATGGCCATTCCTCTGTTGCCGAACATGCCTTCCTTTCCATTGCCATGGAAAACGTTTCTATTATTGCCACCAAAATCATCGAGGATTGCCGTCTCGCTTCTTTCACTGAAAAATCTACTCGCTATCAAATCTTTACCCGCGACCGATGTTATTACCCGGAAAACATAATGAACTCGGAATTTGCCGATTTATACAAAAATACTATCAATCTGCTTTTTGATACTTACGAAAAAATCATGGGTCCGTTAGGCGAGTTTATTAAAAATAAATATCCGCCAACTCCAGAACAAGGCGAAAAAATTTATGCCAGTGTTTGCAAATCTCGTACCTGCGATAACGCCCGTTACTTACTGCCGGCCGGTACACTAACTAATCTTGGCATGACAGTGAACGCCAGAACGCTCGAACACTTGATAGTCAAACTACTTTCTCATCCACTCCAGGAAATGAATAATATTGGCGAAGATATAAAAAATGCCGGCATTGCCGAAGTGCCGACATTGATCAAATTCGCCGATATTAACGAATACCAAAAAGCTACCGGCAAATCCCTGAAAAATATCGCTTCTGAAATATTTAATAGAAAACAAATCCAACCAACCGAAGAACCGGTAAATATCGTCGACTACGACACCGACGCTGAGAATAAACTGATTGCCGCCCTGCTTTACCGCTTCTCAGACATTCCCTATCAGCAAATAATCGAACAAGTAAAGCAAATGACAACGAATCAAAAAGAAAAAATCATCGACGAGGCGCTGAATCGCCGTGCTACCTTTGACGCGCCCTTACGTGAATTTGAACACATCTATTATACTTTTGACATCCTAATGGACTACGGTGCTTTCCGCGACGTCCAACGTCACCGTATGTGCACGCAAACTAACCAATTAGTCACCGCTGTTCACGGCTACGAAACTCCGGACGAAATTGTCGAGGCTGGATTTGGCGATGATTACAAAAAAGCCATGGATGCCGCTGCTGACGCTTACCAAAAAATCAGTACCAAGTTTCCTTTTGAAGCCGGATACTTGGTACCGCTAGCTTTTCGCCATCGGACGCTATTTACCTGGAACTTACGCGAACTACATCATTTTATCTCTCTACGTAGCGGCAAAAAAGGCCACGCTTCATACAGACGTATTGCTCAGCTCTGCTGGCAAAAATTGAACAGCGTCCAACCACTGCTAGCCAAATACATCCGCGTTGACATGGATCAAACCGGTATTTCCTGGGCAGCCACTATGGATCGTAAAGATTTTGTCTTCAATCCATACGCCGCTCGTCAAAACAACGAAAAAAAATCAGAATAATTTAAAAAAATATGGTTGGAAAATTAATAGTCATCGATGGCACTGACGGTTCAGGCAAAGCCACTCAGACGGAAATATTGGTTAATCGACTAAAAACCGACGGTTATAACGTTGAAGTAACCGACTTTCCGCGCTACGGCCAAAAATCAGCCGGATTGGTCGAAGAATATCTTAATGGTAAATATGGCGGAACAAATGATGTTGATCCAAAAGTAGCTTCTATTTTCTACGCTACCGACAGATATGCTGCTAGTTTTGATATGCGTCGATGGTTGGCTGAAGGAAAAATTATTGTTTCCAACCGCTACGTAGCGGCAAATATGGGTCATCAAGGAGCAAAATTTATTGATGCCCAAAAAAGAAAAGAATATCTCGACTGGTTGTATAACCTAGAATACGAAATTTTTAAAATACCAAAACCAGACATCAATATTATTCTCCATGTTGCCGCGGAAATATCCCAAAAAATGGTTGACGGCAAAGGACGACGTGAATACATCGGAGAAAAAAAACGCGACATCCATGAAAATGACATCAACCATCTAAAAGCTGCCGAACAAACTTATCTGGATATTGGAAAAAATTACCCAGGATTTGCTCTAATCGAATGCGTTGAAAATGGACAAATAATGACTAAAGAAAAAATTGCTGAGCTGGTTTGGCAAGAGGTCAAAAAAATAATTTAATAATTACTTACGAAAAAAGTCGGTTGCCAACAGACAATTTTTTTGATTTATTTCAAAATATTGGACTAAAAATCTTCTTCCCCGCGCGTTTTATTTATGCTAAAATTAAATAACTATGAAATATTTGCCTACAATTGGTCTGGAAATCCACTTCCACCTCAAAACCAAATCAAAAATGTTTTGTTCTTGCGCCAACGTCGATCTGGATGAGCCGAATAAAAATATCTGCCCGGTCTGCACCGCTCAACCCGGAGCCATGCCGGTAATCAATAAACAAGCAATTGAACGGACTGCCCTAGTTGGTTTAGCCTTAAACTGCAAGCTGGCATCAAAGTTTAATTTTGAAAGAAAAAACTACTTTTATCCGGATTTACCAAAAGGCTACCAAATCACTTCGACTGCCAATCCTCCGTGTCTAGGCGGATATCTTGTCATCAATGAAAAAAAAATCCGTATCAATCATATTCATCTCGAAGAAGATACTGGCTCGCTCAAACACAGTAGTGACAAGACATCCAGTCTGGTTGACCTCAACCGTGCCGGCGCGCCACTAGTAGAGCTCGTCACCGAACCGGATATGGAAAGTGGTCCGGAAACCAAAATGTTCTGCCAAGAGTTACAGCTGATTTTACGTACCCTAAACGTAGCTGACGCCGACATGGAAAAAGGTCAGATGCGCTGCGAAGTAAATATTTCCGTCCGACCAGAAAAAACTAAAAAACTTGGCACTAAAGTAGAAATAAAAAATCTTAATTCTTTCCGTACCGTCGAAAGATCTATAGATTATGAAATCAAACGTCAAACCGAGCTACTAGAAAAAGGTGAAAAAATAATCCAAGAAACTCGAGGTTGGGATGAGGCTAAACAACGGACCGTGTCTCAACGCCGTAAAGAAGAAAGCCATGATTACCGATACTTCCCCGAGCCAGATCTGCCGCCAATCACCTTTGACCAAAGCTTTTACGAAAATATAACGGCACAACTGCCAGAGCTACCGGTCAAAAAGCGCGAACGTTTTATTTTAGAATATGGTTTTAGTCATGAAGATGCAAAATTAATCACCGCCGATAAACATTTAGCTTCTTTTACTGAAAACACCGTCTCCGAATTGCGCGAATGGCTTAGCTCACTGGAAGGAGTCGAAGGAACCGACGAAGAAATTTGGAGTACAAACAAGAAAAAAATGACAAAGTTAGTTGGCGGTTGGGTTACCTCTGAACTTTTCAAACTAACCAATGAATCCAAGTCTGATTTTTCTAATCTAAAAATCACTCCGGAAAATTTTGCCGAGTTTATCACTTTGATTTACCAAAACAAGGTCAACTCTTCCTCTGCTCAAAAAATACTAAAAATCATGTTTAATACTGGTGGCGATCCCAGCCATATCATGGACGAACAAGATCTGTCGCAAAACGACAATGTTGATGAACTAAACGCGGTAATTGATAAAATTATAGAAAATAACCCTGAACAGGTACAACAATATCAAAGCGGCAAAAGCAGCGTTTTCCAGTATTTCGTTGGTCTGGCAATGAAAGAAACCAAAGGCAAAGCCAATCCTGAAACCGTACAAAAACTACTAAAAGAAAAATTAAGCTAAAAACTAAAATCTAAAATAACGCTTCGCCAAACGACGAAGCGTTATTTTTTGCTATTTTTTGCCTAAAAGTAAATCGTTATACGAAACCGCTATTTTTTTATATTTATCCAAACCAAGCATCTTAATAACCTTCTTATGTTCCTTTTGCGCAGCAGAATTACTTTGCCACAAAACAGTCTCTAGCTCCAGATATTTACCTAGCCCTGACACCTGATCAAAATGTATTCTCGTGTGCTCGTGAAGCCACAAATTCCTTTTCTTTTTTACCGTCACCCTTATCCCCAAAATCCTAGACAAAGCCTTTTTAAACAACATCGCCTGGTCTTTATTTAGATTAAATATTTCATAACTGGAAAGTTTTGAGCTCTTCTTATCGGAACGGAAATAATTTATCAGTTCAAAAACTTTGCCATTTATTTCTCGTAATTTTAGTCTGCCGGAAGCAACATTAAAATAAGTATCAGTTTGATATAAAACACTAATCTCTTTTACTCCGGCCGCTCTGGCAGAGCGCTTAACTCTGGCAAAGTCATTGAGCTTTAATTTTAATTCTATGTTTTTCATTTTAATTTAAAAATTCACTAACCGTTTTTTTAATTTTATCGTAATCATTGGTCCAAATAATATCTTTATCACGTTTAAACCAGATTATTTGCCTTTTGGAAAAATTTTTTATTTCTTGGGCGAGCCCCGCCACCATTTCCTGATAGCCAACTTTCTTTTGCAAATATCTTGCTAGCCATTTATATTCCAAACCGAATGCCTCCAGTCGCTTCCAACTAACACCATTTTTATGCAAACGCCTTACTTCACCGATCATATTTTCTTTTTCTAGCCTGTCTTCAAGTCTTTTATCGATTCGCCGAAAGATCACTTCACGTGGGTAAATAAGACCAATCTTCAAAAAATCATAAGGTGGTTTATTTTTACCCTCAACTTCAGATTTAGTTTTCCCCGTTTCATAAAATATTTCTAACGCCCTTTGCACACGCCGTCGATTTTTTTTATCAATAATTTTATACGTCTTAGGGTCAATCTTCTTTAATCGCACCAAAAGTTGTTTCAAGGTTAATGGTTCGAGACTTCGCCTCACTTTTTTACTTTTTACTTTCGACCTTTCACTTAATACATAACCTTCTGTAATTGCGCTAATATATAATCCTGTCCCGCCAACAATCATTGGTATCTTGCCTCGCTGCAAAATATCTTCAATCGCAGCATAACCCAATTTTTGAAATTTAGCCACGTTAAATTCGGTATTAGGACCAACCACGTCAATCAGATGGTAAGTAATTTTTCCCACCCTGTGCCCACTGCTTACCACCCTGTACTCTTTTAAATCCTTCCCCGTTCCCACATCCATACCTTTATACACTTGTCTTGAATCAGCCGAGATTATTTCGCCGTTAAATTTTTTGGCTAATTTAACACCAATCCTGGTTTTTCCAGATGATGTTGGACCCAAAACCACAATTATTTTTTTATCCACATTATTCATACTAGCTAAAAAAGATTAAATATTGTATTATAATAAACGTGGCGAAGTATTTCGCTGCAACGACAACGACGAATCTCTGTCCAACGAACCAGGTTCAGAGGGAACGCTTTTAGCGGGGTAACGGTTAAGTGGCAGTGCATTTCACACCAACAAGACCGTGTGTGGAATCGGTCACTCTATCCCAATAATCGTGTTTTGCTAGAAATCAATCTAGCTAATGTCCCAAAAGCTTCCCTTTACAAAACTTCAAACCGCGCCTCACCCATCTGGTCTGGCGCGCGCCCCCACAAAGGACCTTGATTACAAAGGTCCTTTATCTTTTTATCAAAATTTCTTCACGTCTCCACGATAACTTTTATTAATCTGCATTCTTTTTACCTGACCGGCTAGTGTACCGGATTTTTTATTAAATTTTTTAGCCTTCAGGCTCTTTTTCTCCCTTTTTTCGGCTTTTAGCTTTTTGCCATTCATAAAAAATTATTTTACTAAATGACCGCGCAAAATCCAAGTAAGCGTTTCATCTATTTTTACATCAACAATTTTACCAATCAGGTTTTTGTCACTGGAGAATTCTACTCTCTTCATCTCCGAACTATTACCACAATATCTACCTTTACTAAAACCGTCCACCAAGACCGAAACTACATTGCCTTTATATTTTTTATTTTTTTGTAAAGTATTTTTTTCCATCAATTTTTGCACCTCCAGCCAACGTCTTTTTTTCTCCGTCAGAGAAACATTATCTTTCATCTTTGCCGCCACCGTACCGGGACGAGCAGAGTATCGTGCCGGATAAGCAATGTCAAAATCAGCCTGACGATAAACCTTGAGAGTATTCAAAAATTGTTTTTTTGTCTCACCAGGAAAACCAACAATAATGTCCGTACCAAGAGCAATGCCTGGACACTTCCTGTTTATTTTTTTGATCAAGCCTAAATAATATTTTGCCGTATAGTGACGGTTCATCTGACGTAAAACATGATCGTCTCCAGACTGTAAAGGCAAATGCAAATAATTCACCATTTTTGGTAGCGCCAAAGCATCAATCACTTCGTCAGTCATATCTTTGGGGTGCGGTGCGGTAAAAAATATTCTTTCAGCTCCTTTTATCTTATCAATCTCCCAAAGTAATGCGGCAAAATTATGACGATAGGGATTTTTTTTGGAAAAATTCTTTTTATCCTTGGGCTGATAAGCATTCACGTTTTGTCCCAGCAAAGTTATTTCCAAAAATCCTTTTTTAGCCAGCTGCCTAATTTCGGTCAAAACATCGCGTAAAGACCGACTGCGTTCTCGACCACGGACATATGGCACCGCGCAATAAGCACAAAAATTGTTACAGCCCGTCATTATTGGTACAAAGGCCGAAAAATCACTATGATGATGCGGCATAATATCTAAATAATCATCGTACTCTCCTTTTATACTATTTTTTTTCAAACCGTATTTTTTCTTTACCGCCAATTTTACCTTGCTATATTCCCCAATACCGACAACAACGTCGTACTTACTTTCCAGTTCTTTGCGATCCGGCGGCAAAATACAACCAGTTAAAATCGTTAATATTTTACTATTTTTCTTTTGCCACTTTTTCCATTTACGCGCAAAGCCAAAAGAGCGATCTACTGGCGCACGTCTCACCGAACAAGTGTTTACCACTAAAATGTTGGCCTTAGCTTCACTATCGGTGGCAACACATCCTATTTTTTCAAAAAAACCAGCCATTCTTTCCGAATCGCTTTTATTCATCTGACAACCAAGTGTGACTATATAAAATTTAGGTTTCATAGGTAAGGTATACGGGGATAAGTATACAGTATACAGGAAATATACTTAGCCCCTGCATACCGTATACTGCTTCCTGCATACCAATTACTTCGAATTGATAAACTCGTTCATCAAATTATCATTTATAACCGAATCGCTCTTTTCTAATTCATTTTTTAGTTGCTCACGACTTTTTTCTAGTACCTGCTCAATAATAGATTTGGTGCTAGACACTGTCTTTTGCTCTAATTGCTTCAAGGTATCCAGATTGTAAGCGCGTTGTTCAACACTGCCAGTCCCCGCTGCCTCGGTCAAACTTTGTTCGATGGCTTTTGGATCCTGCATTAACGAAACTAAAGTAGCTAACCAGTTAGCCGAATCATCAATAACGCTACGAATCTCATTTTTTACTGAGTCTTGTAATCCACTTTTATCCTCCAATTTTTTTAGTATATATTCTCGACTCAACTCATCACTGGTATTTTTGCTAAGTAGCTCATTTACTTGGTCATTTTTTTTCAATTCTTCTTTGGCCTTAATTAGTCCAGCCTTAACTTTTTCGGATTCTTTCTGATATTTATCCAAAGCTTTTTTTATTACTTGCTGACTTTTGGGATCAGCCGGCTGGTTAAAAAGCTCCTCCACTTCACTCAAACGATCGTTCATCTGCTCTAAACGCAAATCTTGTTTTTTCACCTGATCAAAAGTAAAAAATATCTTTACTTTACGCCAAGCATCTTTAATAAAATATAAAGGATTTCCCGGTAAAACTATCGGCTCTCCTTTTACTAAACCAAAACTTGCCGGAATAATTTCTTTTTTCTTTTTTTCTTTTTCTCCCGATACCGGCTCATTTACCGATCCGCTATCAAACAATTCATTAATTAAAATCTCCTCGCCCGTCGACTCATTTATCGCGGGATTTCCCTGCGGATCACCAGTAGCGTCAGTGTTGACGTTACCATTACCCGCTACTTCACTACTAGCCGAATCATCTGACTGATTGACATCACTCTCGGCAAAAGACCCGATTGGAACAAAAAAGTTCAAAACCAAAAACAAACAAAGAAAAAATGTTAATGCTTTGGTCATATTTTTATTATTTTAATTCTTTATCGCGAGTAACGATTTTGCCCAAAATCATCTTTTTAAACTCGTCTTTACTGTATTCTACCACATCTTTTTGTCCGCGAACACGAACCTGTAGTTTATCACTAGCTATTTCTTTGTCACCGATCACTAGCATATACGGCACTTTTTCTCCCGTAGCCTTACGAATCTTGTTACCGACGGTCTCGTTGAGATCATCGACTTCTACGCGAATACCGAGTGCTTTAAATTCTCCGGCTAATTGCTCACAAAAATCAACGTGCGCCGAACCAACCGAAACGATCTTTATCTGTACCGGTGAGAGCCAAACCGGAAAAGCCCCTGCATAATTCTCAATCAATAACCCCATAAATCTTTCAAAAGAACCCATTAACGCTCGATGCAACATATAAGGTCTCTCCTCTTTACCCTCAGAATTAACAAAGGTCATGTCGAATCTTTCCGGTAAATTAAAATCGAACTGTAACGTTGAACACTGCCATTCACGACCAAGAACATCTTTAATCTTATAATCCAATTTTGGACCATAAAAAGCCGCCTCACCCTCTTCTTTGATGTAGTCAAGTTTTAAATCTTTAGCAACTTTTTCCAAGATTTCTTCGGTAAACTTCCAGCCTTCGTCATTACCGGCATATTTTTCTTTATTATTTGGATCGCGAACCGACAAATATACCTTATAGTCATAAAAACCAAACGCTTCAAAATATTCCCTAATAAACATAGCAACCATTTTCAACTCTTCTTCAATTTGATCCTTACGACATATAATATGAGCATCGTCTTGAGTAAAGCCACGAACGCGAGTCAACCCGGATAATTCCCCAGATTTTTCATATCTATATACCGTACCGCATTCAGCCCAACGACAAGGTAAATCTCGATAGGAGTGTGGCTCTGATTTGTAAATCTTTACATGAAAAGGACAATTCATTGGTTTTAACAAATATTCTTCTTTGTTCTTTTCAGCGACATGATCGTTATCTTGATAATCTTTCAGTGAACGACCAACCTCCAAAACCGGATACATACTATCGTTATAAAAATTCCAGTGGCCTGATGTTTCCCATAAAATACGACTGCCAATATGAGGACTACGAACCAAGTCATATCCGCTGTCTAAATGCTTCTTATACCAAAAATCTTCTATTATTCTCCAAAGCAGTGCTCCTTTTGGTTTCCACATAGCCAACCCCAGACCTACTACCGGATCAAAAAGGAAGTATTCTTTTCCAATAACACGATGATCTCTTTTTTCTGCTTCAGCTCGTAAATTTAAAAAATGATTAAGATCTTCAGCAGAAGTAAAAGCTAAAGCGTAAATACGGGTCAACATTTTATTTTTTTCGCTCCCCCGCCAATAAGCGCCAGCCAGTTTATCTAGCTTGAAAGCCACCCCTGCCAAATCTTTTTCCGAATCAACGTGCGGACCTTTACAAAGGTCGGTAAAATCTCCGGATTTGTAAATCGAAACGTTTTTCTCACCATTATTCTCCAGCTCATCAATCAACTCCAGCTTATAAGGCTGCTTTTCAAAAAACCGCCTAGCATCAGCAAAAGACATTTCGCTTTTTTCAAAACTAATACCAGATTTAATAATCTTTTTCATCTCCCATTCAATCTCTGGCAGCATTTCTTCTTTTAACCCCTCAACGTCAAAATCATAATAGAAACCATTTTCTATCATCGGACCAATAGCTATTTTGGCCTTGGGAAAACTTTTTAGTACCGCCATCGCCATGATGTGCGATAATGAGTGACGAATTTTATCGATTGATTGTTCTTGTTTCGACATAGGTTTTAAATAATAATTATAAAGTGCCGGCTTTGCCGGCATCCCGCCTAGGCGGGATTGGTTGTTAAAACAACCAAAAGTAAAAAGTTATAAAGTTCAATTAAATTTTTCTTTGAACTTTAAACTTTATAACTTTCTACTAAAAAGCCCCATCCCTAAAACACTCATTAACAACGAATGCTTTTGGGACGAGGCTTTTACTATCCCCGCGGTTCCACCCAATTTTTTCGCTCCAATGCGAAACACTTGGTTATTTAAAGGTTTAGCTATAGCTTTAAAGCGTTATAATGCCAAAAAATAGGCAGGATGTTTGGTGGACACCCCAATCACCTTTATTTATTTATTTTAATACTTATATTTTTTTTGTCAACATTTAAACGTTATTCGTTTTCTTGCACTCTAATATTGATATGGTCCATGAGTTGCGGCACTGTTTTTACCCAAAAAGGAAAAAACTTTACCTGAAAAGATTCGATGGTATTTTGACCAGAAAGATAATTTTCTAATTGTCCTTTATTCATACCCTTTAGTTTTTCTTTAGCAATGACCGGGCTATTAAGATGAATCACTGAGGTACCAGAAAACTGAACTTTTATCGAAGCAGCTTTCGCCTTGGTATCTAATTTTTCGATTGAATAAACCAAAGAATCATAATCCACTCCTATTAATTGTTCTTCGATTGGTACTCCACTTTTTAATTTATTTTCCGCTAAACGTAAAAGGCTGTCTTTATCAAAAAATACACCGCGAACCAAAGCTCTAACTTTTACCCTAAATCTTTCTTTTTCATCACCAGCTCTGGCATCTATTTCACTTTCTTTTTCTTCCAATACAACCGCCTTTGCTACTTTACTATCCAAACCTAGTTCGGCGAAACTTTGAGCTTCAAGTTGTTTTAAAAGTTCGTCTTTAGCACGAACGATATCATCATCGGTTACTATCAACACCTTTTTCTCACCTAAACCAATCGGGGAAACCGCTTCTGCATAAATTTTGTCTTGTAATGAAGGATGCAATCCGGGAATGGTAAATTTTGTTCCCGCCGGAATAGTCCTACCTTCTAATATCTTTGGATTGTCGGCGTAAACATCCACTTCAACAGATTTTCCCGGCGCAATATCCACTCGACTACTAATCCTTACCAACGTTTGGTCAGCTGAAAGCAATCTGGTAGTAGCAACTAATGGCTGAGAACGACGATAATTATTAGTAATTTTCACTCGTCCTATTTCTCCGGAAGCAACTGGTTTGCTGCCGCTAGCCATGAATTCTTTTTCTCCAGTCACCTCTTTTTCAAAAAATACGCCGTTGATTTGATCCGTTAATAATCCGTCCTCACCTTCCATAACCTCAACAGTAAAACTAATGTCATGTTTTTGCGGCCTAGGAATCAAGGATATTTCCGTGGAAACAAAAGAAAAATATAAAATAACTAAAATTAATATTGCGGTCAAAACTACGAAGCTTATCACCACCTTACGATAAAGACCTGCGGACGACTCACGTCCTTTACTTTTTACTCCTTTAATTTTTGGTATAGCCGGCTTTCTTGACATACAAAAAAATAAAAAGTTAGTTATATTGTGTTTCCGCCTAAATTATACAACAAAACCTTTTATTAGTCCAACTTGATATTACCCCAACCAACCATCTGTGCTATTTCATCACGAAAGTTTTCATTATAATTAACCCGATAAGGAGTTTCTAATCTCTGCCATCTACCGTTATTGTTAATCAAAAGATATACAATATAGTCACCAGGATATTTACTAAAAATCTCTTTCAGATTATCAGCCATTGCATGATTAGGCGGCTGATCAAATTTGATCACTACGCGGTCAGGAATACGGCTGGATGACTTAATTGCATTATTATTAGTATAACCATTATTATTACCGTTATAATAACCGCCATTACCGTTACCACTATAACCACCACCATTACCTCTAATTTTTATTGGACCGTTATACTCTGACACTATTTTGTCAATAATATCAAGTCTTACCTCTGCTGCTTTATTTACCACTATTTTAAGTTCTCCGTCTTTATCTGATATTCTGCCTTCAGTAATAACCGCCTTTTCTTCCTGCCATATATGACTGGTGGTCTGCAGAGTCTTGGGAAATACAATAAGCTCAGTAGCGCCAGAAGTGTCTTCAATTTTAACAAAAAGCATTGGATCGTTGCTGCGGGTAAATACTTTCTTCATCGTCGTGATAATACCGCCAACACGAACCACTTCCTCGCCTTTATTTTTTAAAATCTGCAAGTTGGCGCAAGGAGTAGTCAAATCGCGCAACTCTAGCTCATATTCTTTATACGGATGACCTGAGATATAAATTCCTAAATATTCCTTTTCCCAAGTCAGACGTTCTTTTTTTGTACTCTCCGGCGCTCGTTCAAGTTGTAATGATAATTTTGGTCCAATAGTGGAAGCGGCAAATAAACTAGCCTGCGAAGAATCTTGTTCTTGCTGAACATCTTTAATAAAAACCAAAATTTTCTCTATATTGTAAATAATTTGATTACGTTCGATCAGGTTATCTAAAGCTCCTGATTTCGCCAAACTTTCAATTGACTTCTTGTTCAAATCTTTTGACCGTACCCGGGACAACAAATCTTCAAAATTTTTATACTGACCGTTGGCTTTGCGTTCATGGATGATTGCTTTAGCGATTGCCTCGCCCAAATTTTTTACAGCATTAAGCCCGAAACGAATACGTGGTTTGTCGCTTTCCAAACTGGCTGCCACTGCGGTAAAAGTCGAGTAACTCTCATTAATATCTGGCGGTAAAACTTCAATGCCCATTCGTGAACATTCTTCAATTTCTATGGCGATTCTATCCATATTATCTTTATCGGAGGTCAATAATGAAGCCATAAATTCCGCCGGATAATTAGCCTTAAAATAAGCGGTTTGATAAGCAATCATGCCATAACAGGCAGCGTGAGCACGGTTAAATCCATAACGAGCAAACGGTTCGATAAAGTCGAATATCTTTTCTGCCGTAGTTTTATCCATACTGTTTTTGACGCAACCAGCAACAAACTTTTCTCGCTGCTCCTGCAAAAGACTGGCAATTTTTTTACCGACAGCTTTGCGCAATACATCTGCTTCGCCAAGAGTAAAACCGGCCAAATCCCGTGCCATACGCAACACTTGTTCCTGATAAACCGCCACACCGTAAGTACCAGCAAGTATCGGCTCTAGCTTAGGATGCAAATACTGAACCTTTTTCCTGCCGTGTTTACCATCAATAAAATCAGGAATAAACTCCATTGGTCCCGGACGATAAAGCGCCACCATAGCGATAATATCCTCCAGTTGGTTTGGTTTAAGCTGTTTAAGATAACGCTTCATGCCTCCGGACTCCAACTGAAACACGCCGGTAGTCTCACCGCGACGCAAAAGCTCAAAAGTTTTTACATCTTCCAAAGGTAAATTGTTCAAATCTTTTTTCTCGCCATGTATTTTTTCAACAATGTTGATGGTGTTTTCCAAAATAGTCAAATTTTTCAAACCTAAAAAATCCATTTTTAGCAGACCGAGATCTTCAACTGGATGAAGTGAATACTGCGAGATAATAACATCGTCGCCAGAACTAGAATATTGGATGGGAACATATTCGGTCAAAGGATCCGGCGTGATTAAAACACCACAAGCATGGGTGGATGAATGTCGAGCGACACCTTCCATTTTCTTGGCGGTATCGATGACTTTTTTTGCCTCCGGATCACTATCATAAAGTTTTTTCAGTTCTGGCTCTATTTCCAGCGCTTCATCCAAGGTAGAAAACATCGGAATTAACTTTGCCATTTTATCACAAAAGGCGTAAGGATAACCGAGTACTCTGCCAACATCGCGGACGGCAACACGCGCTGCCATTGTTCCAAAAGTAATAATCTGAGCAACATGATCCTTGCCGTATTTATTTTCCACATAACGAATAACTTCGTCACGACGGGTATCGGCAAAATCAAGATCAATATCGGGCATAGAGATTCTTTCTGGATTCAAAAACCTCTCAAAAAGTAAATCGTACTTGATCGGGTCTATATTAGTAATATTAATCAAATAAGATACTAATGAACCAGCGGCCGAACCACGACCAGGACCCACGACAATCCCGTTATCTTTTGCCCAGTTTACAAAATCAGCAACAATCAAAAAATAAGAAGCAAATCCCGTCCTACCGATAACTTCCAGTTCATAGCGCAGCCGCTCTTCTACCCTTGAATCAACATTATTGTCGCCAAATCTTTTTTTGATGCCATTTCTGGCCAGCTCTTCCAAATATTCCATGGCTGTTTTTCCTTCCGGCAGATCGTAACGCGGCAATTTGATTTTGCCAAGTTCAATCTCCAGATTACAGGAATCAGCGATTTTTTGGGTATTTTCTAACGCCTCCGGATAATCAGCAAAAGTATGAACCATTTCTTCTGGCGTACGCAAAGAAAAGTCATCACCTAGCATACACATACGATCGCTTTCTTCTTTTTTCCTTTTGGTTTGCAAACAAATCAAAACATCATGAGCTTCGTCGTCTTCTTTATTGAGATAATGAATGTCATTGGAAGCAATCATTGGTACATCAAGCTTTTTTGACCATTCAACTAAACCTTTATTTACTAACGCTTGCTCTGGAATACCGGGATTGCTCTGCAGCTCGAAATAAAAATTACCAGGACCAAAGAGATTTTTATACCGTAAAATAGTTTCTTCTATTTTTTTCTCATCGCCGCCAAGTATCGCCCGCGGTACTTCACCCTGAATGCAAGCCGAACAAGCGATAATTCCTTCGTGATATTTTTCTAGTAATTCCCAATCAATGCGTGGTTTGTAATAAAAACCCTCAAGATGAGCGATGGAAACTAATTTTAATAAATTTTTGTATCCCGTCTGATTTTTGGCAAGTAAAATGAGATGATAATTCACTTCGTCAATCCGCGATCTTTTATTTTGATGTCCGCCTGAAGCTAAATAGGCTTCAACACCGATAATCGGCTTGATACCGGCTTTTTTACATTTTTGATAAAACTCAATAGCACCATACATCACACCGTGATCGGTAAGCGCCAAAGCCGTCATGCCGTTATCTTTAGCCTTTTTGATTACATCATCAAGTTTAGCCAGACCGTCAAGCAAGCTATAGTGAGAATGGGTATGAAGATGGACAAAATTCATATATTAGGTAAAACATAAAACATGTAACGCACAACAAAAATTGATGCTTTTTGTTATATGTTACATGCTTTATAGCCCGTGTTATCAAAACTACTTTTTTTTATTTTTGGTTTTCGCCTCTTGTTTCTTATTGATTAGATATTTCACCAATTGCGCTACGCCTTCAGAAACTAAAGCCAAATGCGACGTAGATTTTTCTAATTTGCTCTTAGCTAGATCGATCAAACCTTCCACCTTTTCCACTTTTTGTCTAATACTTTTAGCCACATCATAACCCTGCTTAAGCAGCATCGCTATATAATAAATCATCCAGCATAAAAATGCCGTCAGCCACAAAACACAAAAAGAAATAACGATATAAAGAAGGTCTTTGGAGTTTTCTAGCATATTATTTTATTTTTATTTTAATTTTTTTATACAAACTGCTTTATCTCACCCTGGCTTTAAATTTGTTACCTAGTTCTGTAACAACCTTTTTTTCTACCTGCCCTACCTCTTCGGCTGTCAGAGTTCTGTCTGGCAAGGAAAAAACCAGATGGAAAGCAAGACTCTTATGCCCTGCCTCTATTTTATCACCTTGGTACACATCAAACAATTCGATATCCGAAACTAGTTCCCCACCGACTTTTTTTACAGCCTTTTTTACATCTTCCCAAGTCGTGCCGTCTGGCAAAACAATAGCTAAGTCGCGTAAAACCGACGGATATTTGGATATTTCTTCATAAACCTTGTTGTCGTCATAAACGTTTGCTATCATCTCGGCGTTTAGCTCAAATATCCCCACCGCTGGCTTTATATCAACCTTGTCTGCCACGGTTCGGGCTAGTTCACCAACCAAACCCAAGACCTTTCCTCGAACAACGACTTGCATAGCTCTGGTTTTTTCGCACCAAGCGGGAATATTCTTTGGAACCTGCCAAAAATAATCGAGACGCAACTGATCGAGCAAAGACTCAACTACTCCTTTGACGATATAGAATGGCTGATCGTTTCCAGCCTCAACAGCAACGCCGCTCAGATATTTTTCTTGAAAAGGTAATTTTTCTTCTTGACCGATAATTTTGATATACTGCCCTTCAAGATTTTTGATAAACACGCTGTCTAGCTCGAACAATTTGAAACTATCATAAAAACGTAAATTGTCGGCAACGTTTTTGACTAAATTGGGAATCAAGCTGTTGCGTAGTAAGCCTTGTTCTTCTGACAAAGAATTTGCTAACTCGATATGATCGGCAGCTAAAAGGCCAAGGTTACCAACTTTATTTTTATCAACAAAAGAATAGTTGTAGCTCTCAGTAAAAGCGAGCGGACCAACCAGGATATCTTTTATCTTTCGTTCTACTGTTCGTTCACGATTTTCTTGCGGTAGCGACATCGGTAACACCGGATCGTCAGATTTGATATTGTCGTAGCCGTAAATTCTCGCTACTTCTTCTAGTAAATCCTCAGTAATAGAAACGTCGCCGGTAGCGCGCCAAGAAGGAACAACGATGGTTAGTTGATCCTTTTTTTCTTTTATTTCAAAATTTAAACGCTGCAAAATATCCAGCACATCTTCTTTGGTAAGCGCGGTTCCTAGACGATTGTTTAACCAACCAAGATCCAAATCAATTTCCGGCGCTTTGAACTCATAATTATTTTCGTCAACTACCTTGCCGGAAATTTTTGCTTCAGGAATAAATTCTTTTACTAGTTCAACTGCTCTTTGCATTGCGGTTTCGGCTAGCAGCGGATCAAGGCCTTTTTCAAACCGAGCGCTGGACTCACTGCGGAGTCCTAGTTTCATCGATGTCTGACGAATATTGCTAGCTTTAAAATTTGCCGCTTCAAATAATACCGCCGTTGTATCATCTTTTATCTCACTATTTTCTCCGCCCATGATACCGGCAAGAGCTACGCCTTTTTTGGCGTCTTTGATTAGCAGCATGTCTTCGTCCAAATCACGCTCGACGCCGTCCAGAGTGACAAATTTTTCGCCTCTTTCTGCGGTTTCGACAACTATTGTCGCGCCGCTGACTTTGCGTAAATCAAAAGCGTGCATCGGTTGGCCTAGCTCCAACATTACGTAATTGGTAATATCGACAATGTTGTTGATCGGACGCACACCTGCTGCTTCGAGCAATTTTGCCATCCAGGCTGGCGATGGAGCGATCTTTATTCCTTCGATTATCACGCCGATATAGCGTGGACATTTATCTTTATCTTTTATTTCTACTTTGAGTTTTTTACCTCGACCGCCTTTTATTTCCGGAGTTTTGTATTCCTGTAAATCTATTTTGAGCAAAGCGGAAAGTTCTCGCGCTATGCCGTAATGACCCCAAAGATCCGGCCGATTGCTCATTGATTTATTATCTACTTCCAAAATCACATCATCTAGTCCAAGCGCTTCGGCTAACGGCTGACCAATCTCTAGATTGAGATTGGTTAGGTCAGCAACTTCCGCTTCACCACAAGGAACCGCACCATCAATACCAATCTCCTCGCTAGCGCAAATCATACCAGCAGATTCGACACCACGAATTTTGGCTGGTTTTAGTTCTGTTACCTCGGCCTCTCCGTGCCAGCGGACAAAAGCTCCGACGCGGGCAAAGGCAACGACCATTTCATTGCGCAGATTTATTCCGCCACAAACAACTTCAAGCTTATCGCTACCAGTATCAACTGTAACGATTTTTAGCTTATCGGCATTCGGGTGCGCTTTTATTTCCAAAATCTTGGCAACAACAACATTATCCAGTAGTTCACCTTGTTTTTTTATCCCCTCCACTTCCACCGTCGACATGGTCAGTTTGGCCGCTAGATCTTGCGGCGTAAAGCCCTTGGGAATATCGATAAATTTTTTCAACCAGTTAAGTGAAATCAACATACTATTATTGATTCTATATTCTTAATTTCCGGCGAAGCCGGACCCGGATCCGCCGGGCTTATCTCTTTTTTTTAAAATTGATCCAAAAATCTTTTATCTCCGCTCATAAACAAACGGATGTCGTTGATACCGTATTTAAGCATGACTAGTCTATTGAGGCCAAAACCAAAAGCAAATCCCGAGTATTCTTTGGGGTCCACGCCACCGGCAATCAGTACATTCGGATGCACCATGCCAGCGCCAAATATTTCTAGCCAGCCGGTATCTTTGCACAGACGGCAACCTTTGCCTTGGCATAAAAAGCAACTGACTTCGCCATTTACTCCCGGCTCGACAAAAGGATAAAATTTGGGACGGAAACGAACCTTGGTTCCCGGACCGTATAATTTTTTGGCAATAATTTCCAGCACGCTTTTCATATTGGCGATGCTGATATTTTTATCAATCATCAGACCTTCCAGCTGATAAAAAGTGTGCTCATGACGAACATCAGTGCTTTCGTTACGGAAACATCGACCAGGTACTATCACGCGAAGCGGCGCGCCGTGTTTTTTCATCGCTCTGATTTGTACTGGCGAAGTCTGACTGCGCAACAGTAATTTATTTTTGGGATCGTAATTTTTTTCTTCTTTAATATAAAAAGCGTCCTGCATGTCGCGCGCTGGATGATCAGGAGCAAAATTAAGCGCTTCGAAATTAAAAAAATCTGACTCTAGATCCGGGCCGTCTTCGACAATAAAGCCAAGCGAAGAAAAAATATCTTCCAGATGATACTGCACTTGCGATATCGGATGTAGATGACCAATATCAAATTTCTTACCCGGTAGCGTCAAGTCGATCTCACTTGCCTTCTTGTTACCGTCGATCTGATTTTTTATTTCAGTAAATCCAGCGACTAAGTCGTTTTTGATATCATTAGCTAGCTGACCAATGCTCTTACGTTCGTCTTCCGATAGATCTTTAAGCTGACGCAAAATGTTGGTTAGCTCGCCTTTACGACCAAGAATCCGAACTTCAAGATCGGCAAGTTCCTCTGAATTTTTTATTTTATTCAGCTGTTCTTTTACTTCGTCGGCTATTTTTTTCAGTTGGTCTAACATAAATTTACCCTATTTTATCCAAATATTTTGCTAAAAAATCCTCCACCCCATTTTATCACGTCACGAAAAGTAACAAAAATCATCAGGCCTATCAGTAACATAAAACCAATATTATGCACCACTGCCTCAACTTCTTGACGAATAGGACGGCGACGAATCTTTTCGACAATCAAAAACAGAATTCTTCCACCGTCAAGCGCTGGCAAAGGTAAAAAATTGATAATTGCTAGATTGACTGAAAGCAGTGCAGTGAATTGTAATAAATAAACAAAACCCATGCGCGCCACCTGACCAGTCATTACCGCAATACCCACCGGACCGGCGACATCGGCACCAACCGGAATACCAGTTACTAAATTTTTAATCAACGTATAAAAAGCAACGACAATCGCCCAAAATAAACTAAAAGTCGCTTCCGCTCCTTTTATCGGCGCCAAATACCAAGGGTAAGACACAATTCCGGTTCGAGCTAATGCAACACCAATACCAGCCTTGCCTATTTCCTCGCGAAAAACCGGAACAACTTTTACGTTTACATCTTCTTGCCCTCGCTGTAAAGCCAAATTTATTTCCTGACCGTCTTTACCGGCTATATAAGACTGAACGTCTTCAAGCTTATTTAAACTATTACCGTCAATACTAACCAAAGCATCACCGCTTTGAAGACCAGCTGTTGCTGCCGGCGAACCGTCCGATATGGCATAAATTTGAATTTTAGCATCCTTGACATGCGCTCGACCCAGATCGGATAAATCATCAGGTAGCGCTGAAGGTAGTCCAATACCAAAACCAATGGAAAGTAAAACTATTGCCAAAACAATATTCATCAGCACTCCCGAAGACAAAATAATCGCCCGCTGCCAAACCTTTTTACTGCCAAAGCTGTCGTTTTCTTGTCGATTTTCCCCGTCTTCGCCTTTAATTTTAACAAAACCGCCAAGAGGAATCCAGTTGAGAGAATAATTAATACCGGTTTTTTTGCTTTTCCATTTTTTTGCCTGCGGCGGAAAACCAATACCAAATTCTTCTACGGCGCAACCAAATTTACGCGCAGTAATAAAATGACCGATCTCGTGAACCAAAACCAATATCGCTAGGACGGCGACAAAAATTATTATCGTAAAAATCATAAAATAAAAATTATTTTGTTTCAAAATTTGTTTCTTCAAGGTCAACTTTTCCACCGAGCCATCTGGCGCTGATTTTACCCACTTGCTCGGTCAAATCGCTAAAATAAAACTTCGAATCACCCTCCTTATTCGTAATTCGTAATTCGTAATTCGTAATTTCCTTAACCACTTCTTCTGCTGAATCAACCAGTACCACTCTTTTTCCTATTTTAGCGGAAATCACCTCTTTTAACAAGGGATAATGCGTACAGCCAAGTATTAACGTATCAATACCAACATTCTTAAAATCAGTTAAATATCTGCGAGCTATCATTTTTGTTTCGGGTCGTGTCAGCCAGTTTTCTTCCACCAGCGGAACAAAGAGCGGACAAGCAGCGGAAAATACCTTAATACTGGAATCAATCTCCTGAATTTTCTTGGTATAAATCTGCGAAGCAATCGTTGCCCGAGTACCAATAACTCCAATTTTCTTGTTTTTAGTAACTGCAACCGCTCGACTGACAGCTGGCGTGATTACTTCCAAAATCGGCACGTCAGGATGCTTTTCCCGCAAAGCTTCAACAGCAACAGCTGATGCCGTGTTGCAACCAATAACAATAACACTGGCGCCCTTAGATAACAAAAAGTCGGTATTCTCTTGCGAATACCGGATAATAGTTTTGGGACCTTTGTTGCCATAAGGCGTCCGAGCCGTATCGCCAAAATAGATAATCGGCTGATTGGGCAGTTGTTTTAACACCTCTCTAACAACAGTCAACCCACCTACCCCAGAATCAAATATACCAATCATAACCCCTATATTGTAATGTAATTTTGGTAAAAGAAAAAGAGCAATAATTCCTAAAGTCTATCTAGTCATTTTTTGCTAATAAATCTAACAACTCTTGCTTTTTACTGATAACCAGTTCCTCGCTTTTCGCCTCGATATTGCATCGCAATAATGGCTCAGTATTAGAACCCCTGAGATTGAAACGCCAATCGTCATAAGCAATCGAAACTCCATCAGTAAAATCTTGCTGCCCGTCCGCATATCTTGCTGCTATTTGGCTAATTTTAGCATTAACGTCGCTAACCGTAGTATTAAATTCTCCGGAAACAAAAAAGCGTTTAGTGTAATTTTCCAGCAATTCGCCTAATTTCTTACCGCTAACAGAGACAGCCTGCCAGATCAAGAGTAGCGGTATCATGCCGTTATCTGAGTAATAATTATCTTTGAAATAATAATGACCGCTGGACTCACCGCAAAAAACAACGTCTTCCCGACGCATTATATCCATGATAAACGATCGACCAACACGTGTTGGCAGCGCCGTCCCGCCATGCTCCTCTGCCGCTGCCTTTACCGCCCAAACATAACGAATATCATAAAGTGTTTTGGCACCGGGGTACTGTTTCAGCATTTCTTCAACCAAAAATGCCGTAATATAACATGGCTCATAAAAATTACCATTGCCATCACAGAAGAAGCAACGATCACCGTCAGCATCCCAAGAAACACCAAAGTCGGCACCGCTGCTTTTAGCCAAGGCAGTAAACTCTCCCCTGTTTTCCGGCACCATTGGGTCGGGTCGGCCTTTAGGAAAATTGCCGTCCGGATTAAGATTTAGAGGAACAATCTCCAGCGGCAGACCGCGTTCCTTGGCTAATTTTTCTAATAGCTTGCCACTTGGACCAAAGTTACCGTTAGCAACAACTTTTTGTTGCTTTAAAACTTCCGGATCGATAAATGACAAGATGAAGTCAAAATATTCGCTGGTATAGTCTTTTTCCTCCACCTTTCCCGATAAACCTGGTGACGCAAGTGTTCCCGACATAACCAAATCGCGGATCTCCGGCATTTTGTGCTCGGCAAAAACCGGCTTAGAGTCTTTTTCCACCATCTTAATACCGCCGTAACCAACCGGATTATGTGAAGCCGAGGCAACTATACCGCCATCAAAACCAAATTTGCCAACAACAAAATAAATCATGTCAGTTGGTATTTGCCCGATATCTACCACATCGACTCCAGATTCTACTAAAGCGCGGATCAATTCTGCTTGCATCTTGGCATTGCAATCTCTAACGTCGCGACCGACCACCACTCGCCTGGGTTGGAAGACTTTGGCAAAGGCAAGTCCGATCAAAAAAGCTCCCTGCTCGTCAATCTCCTGAGGGTATAAACCTCGAATGTCGTAGGCCTTAAAAACGCTGGCAGAAATAGGCATATTTTTTTTGACTAAAAGTAAAAAATTCTCTATAATTTAAACAAAATCATTATAACAATTCTAACTAATAAAAGCTAACTTTTATGGATCTTTTAAGTATCATTTTAATCGTGATTATTGTACTAGTTGTTATTATCGCTCTTTATTTGATTTTGACCTACAACGGACTAATCCGTTTCAAAAATCGCACTGATGAAGCTTGGTCAGACATCGATGTCCAGCTCAAACGTCGTCACGACTTGATTCCGAATTTAGTCGAAGCAGTGAAAGGTTACTCCAAACATGAAAGTGAAACTTTTACCAAAGTTACCGAAGCACGAGCCGAAGCCCTTAACGCCGGCACTATAGAAGAAAAAGCAGCAGCTGAAAATGTTCTTTCCGGCGCGCTCAAATCTCTTTTTGCCGTGGCTGAAAGCTATCCAGAATTAAAAGCCTCACAAAACTTTTTACAACTGCAAGATGAACTCTCTGACACCGAAAACAAAATTCAGGCTTCCCGCCGCTTTTATAACGGCAACGTTAGAGACTTCAACACCAAACTGCAAGTTTTCCCTACCAACTTTTTTGGCAAAATGCTCGGATTCAAAGATTATCAATTCTTCCAAATCACTGATGAAAAAGAACGCCAAAACGTGGAAGTAAAATTTTAACTCCCAGCTCCTAGTTCCTGGTCCCTAATTTTTTATGTACTCCCAAATCGACTCCAACAAAAGAAAAACGGTTTTGCTGATAATTATTTTTATCGCCTTGATTTTAATTTTGGGCTTAGTCTTTGGTCAGCTTTATGATTATGGCTATTTTGGACTTGTAATTGCCGCCGTCATCTCTACAGCCATGAGTCTTTTTGGTTATTACAGTGGCGATTCGGTGGCACTTTGGAGTGCTGGCGCAACGCCGATTAAAAAAACCGACAATCCATATGTTTACCGCATGGTGGAAAATCTTTGCATCACTGCCGGTCTACCCGCACCAAAGGTTTACGTTATCAACGATCCGGCTATTAATGCCTTTGCCACTGGGCGCGATCCACAACACGCGACAATTGCTATCACCACTGGAGCGATACAAAAACTGGAAAACGAAGAACTGGAAGGCGTGATCGCTCACGAATTATCTCATATCAAAAATTACGATATCAGGCTAATGACGATAATTATTGTTCTGATAGGAATCATCAGTATCCTGGCTGACTTTTTTTGGCGCAGTAATATGTTTGGCAGAAGATCAAATGATCGAGATAGTAATGGCAACGGCGTACTCATGATTATCGGCTTGATACTCCTAATTTTGTCTCCAATTATCAGCGAACTGATAAAACTCGCTATCTCACGCAAACGAGAATATTTGGCTGACGCTTCAGGATCTCTTCTCACCCGCTACCCCGAAGGGTTAGCTCGAGCTCTGGAAAAAATAAAAAATGAAAATCTGCCAACAAAAAAAGCTGGCAGTGCTACCGCCCATCTTTACATTGCCAACCCTTTTGGCAGCGGTAAAAAATCTCTCACTAATGCTTTTTCCACCCACCCGCCGATTGACGACCGTATCGCCAAACTACGTTCTATGGCTTAAAAAAATTAACTAAATAACAAAGCCCTTAGGGCAAAAATAAAAATATGCCATCCCCAGATATTTCAATTAAAAAACCTCTTCACCCTACCAAAGAACTGCTTAAAAACAGTTGGATTTTTTTTAAAGACAATTCCGACAAACTAATCAGCATTTCCCTTATTATGCTTGGTCCGACTATTTTAAACCAGCTGATTGCCACTTTTTTTAGCGGAACACTAAATCCAATCCTAAGCGGACTTGCCTTAATTTTAGGTATTTTATCACTGATTTCCAGCGTTTGGGGCACTATTGCCATGATCACTTTTATCAACGGAAACGATCCCCAAATGTCAATCGCTGACGCCTTTAACCAAAACGCTTCTTTTTTCTGGTCATACCTTTGGGTTGGAATTCTCCTGTTTTTGATAGTTTTGGGCGGATTGATCCTGGTTATTATCCCCGGTATCATCTGGGGAATAATGTTTAGCCTTTTTGGCTATGTCATGATCTGCGAAAAAATTAAAGGCTTTGACGCCGCCAATAAAAGCCGCCAACTAATCAAGGGTTATTGGTGGTCTGTTTTTATACGCTTTTTAGTGATTGTTTTGCTTTATTTCATTATCGGAATAATCCTTTCACCGCTGGGAGAAAAAACCGCTCTTTATTCCCTAGCGACTATTTTGATCGGAATATTTTTATCCCCCTTTGCTTCCGTTTATGTCTACAACATTTATCGCAACCTGCAGGAAATAAAAAAATAAAACATGCTAAAAAATATTCAAGATAAATTTAGCGAACATCTCAGAAAGGCTTTGCTCGAAAGTCACGAACTAGCTTATGAACTGCGCCATCAACAGCTAAACCCTGAGCACCTGCTCTATGGCTTGACGGTTTTTCATGGCAGTCTAGGAGCGGAAATACTTAATAAATTCAAAATTGATACGGAATTTTTGCGCCAATTTATTGCTAAAAAAAATCCAGCGACAGTCGCCAACGCAGCGCCAAAACTATCAATTGAATCAAAAAAAATCATTCAACGGGCGATTCTCTTAGCTGGTCTATATCGCCATCAATACGTCAGCACTGAACATCTTTTAGCGGCAATCCTAGACTCAGGTAACCATGTTATCAAAGAAATTTTAAGTTTAAGCAATATTAATACTGCCAGCGTCCAACAACAGCTCAATCTAGTGTTACGCAGTACTTCCAAATTTCATGATATTGTCGAGCCGTTTGAAGGCACTGAAGAAAATAGTCAATTTTTTGGTCAAGATGATATGGAAAAAATGATGCTCGGCGGTTTAGGCGGACCAAACGGTAATGCTTTAGAACTTTTTACCACCGACCTGACCGCGGCTGAAACGCAAAAAAATATTGATCCGGTGGTCGGACGAGAAGAAGAAATTGAACGACTGATTCAGATTCTCTGTCGTCGGACAAAAAACAATCCGGTGCTACTAGGCGACCCGGGCGTGGGCAAAACCGCTATCGTCGAGGGTCTGGCGAAAAAAATCATGAATAACGACGTACCGGAAATATTACTCGAAAAAAAAATAATGTCGTTGGATCTAGGACTGATCTTAGCCGGTACGATGTACCGCGGGGAGTTTGAGCAAAGGTTGAAAAACATTATTGGCGAAATCAAAAAAGATCAAAATATTATTATTTTTATTGATGAAATCCATACCCTAACCGGTGCCGGAGCCGCTCCCGGCTCTATGGATGCCGCTAATATTTTAAAACCGGCCCTAGCGCGCGGTGAAATCCGCTGTATTGGCGCCACCACACTCGAAGAGTATCGCAAACATATTGAGTCCGATGCTGCACTGGAACGCCGATTCCAACCAATAGCAATCAAAGAACCATCACCAGAAAAAACTATTAAAATTCTCGAAGGAATAAAACAAAATTACGAAAAATTTCACCGTGTTATGATTACACCGGAAGCCATCAAAGCTGCGGTTAAGCTCAGTACGCGCTATATTACCGACAGGTTTTTACCCGACAAAGCCATTGATTTAATTGACGAGGCAGCTGCTAAAATCAAAATCAACACCAATAGCGGCGGTCTACTACAAAAAATCAAAAAAATAGAACGTGGTTTGGAATCGTTACGCAAAAATAAGCGTCAAGCAATCATGTCCGAAAAATACAGCGAAGCAATAGAGTACAAAAACCAAGAACAAACCATTCTGACCGAACTAAAAGAATTAAAAGATCAGTGGTCGCTTCAAGAACAAAAAATGGTGGGCAAAATCACGGATCGCGATATCGCACAACTGGTTGCCAAAATGACCGGCATTCCCCTGGCGGAAATGGTTACCTCGGAAAAAGACAAAATGCTTAATCTTGAATCAATATTGAAGAAAAAAATTATCGGTCAAGATGATGCGATAAAAGAACTGGCAAAAGCCATCCGCCGTTCTCGCGCCGGCATTTCTCCGGAACGCCGACCGATTGGCTCTTTCATCTTTCTCGGTCCTTCCGGTGTCGGTAAGACTGAGCTAGCCAAAACGCTTGCCATGGAACTTTTTGAAGACCAAAACGCACTAATAAAAATAGACATGTCGGAGTTTAAAGAAAGCTTTAACGTTTCCAAACTTATTGGTTCTCCTCCTGGATATGTCGGCTATAAAGAAAGCGGCCAGCTGACTGAAGCCGTCCGCCGCAAACCATACAGTGTAGTGCTTTTTGACGAAATCGAAAAAGCTCATCCGGAAATATTTAACATCCTGCTGCAAGTTATGGAAGACGGCGAGCTGACCGATGCTACTGGTAAAAAAATTAATTTCAAAAACACCGTCATTATTATGACCTCCAATATCGGGTTGAAAGATTTTGTCGCTGGCAAAAAAATCGGCTTTGACGACATTGGCGAAGATAAAAATCTCTATGAGGAAATGAAGGGTTATCTTGAAAAAAGTTTAACTGATTTCTTTCGACCAGAATTTGTTAATCGTCTTGATAAAATCATTGTCTTTAGACCCCTGCTCAATCAACACCTGAAAAAAATAGTACAACTACAACTAGCCGAATTGAACAAACGTCTGAGTGAACATAAAATAAAAATTAAAACCGGAGCAGGAGTAGTGGAATTTCTGGCACAAAAAAACTTTAATCCCCAAGAAGGAGCCCGCTTGATTCGTAAAAACGTTCAAGAATTAATCAGCAATCCTTTATCCAACCTGATGTTAGAGAATAAAATCAACAAAGGTGGTATAATTAAGCTACAGATAAAGAACAATCAGTTGATCCTGACATAGTTACTTTATTATTTAATTTATGACCGATTTCCAAACACCTGACAACCTAAAGGAACACGATTTTAGGCGTAGTTTATATACTCAAAAAAGAGCCGCTACCGGATCACCAACGCCATTGTTCGAACGCGTAAAAATAATTAATCAACAAATAGACAAAAAGACCGACGATATCGATCGCTTATTAGCTAGGAAAAGCAGTTACACCACCATGGAAACAGCCTACCAATCGCTAGTCGAAAGTCTGAGTGAAAAACTGATGTTGGAAATAGCAATACTTGAACGTTATGAAAGGGATGAAAATAGAAAAAAACAACTCAAAACACGCCTAGCCGAAGAATACAAAAAAGTTCTAGTTTTGGTCGCCGATAGCATTGATAAAACAATAGCTAGGTATTAAAAAATACCATGAATATAGATAAAAAAATAATAGATAGGCTAAAAGATCCAACATTTCTTCAAAATGTTTTTGCCTTTGTTAATAAGAAAAAATCACCTTTTTCCAACAAAAACGTTTTCAACGAATTTTCTCGCAGTCTGGCAATACAGCTTATTAACGACTTAAGAGATGAAAAAAAACAAAAAACGATAATAGCGGCAAACGAAGTAAAACCAAAAACAACAAATAGTGGTAAAAACGGAATAAAACAAGCAACTAATGATTTTAAAAATAACGCACCGTCCGCTCAAGGCAGAGTAAATATTCCCCCGTCGCCATCCCCGACCATGACAACGATAAATACTGAACCAATAACTGAAAAAAAAACCACTGGTGCTAACTCTGGTTTTTCCGAAAACGTTGGCTCGCCAGCAGAGCCGGAATCAAAAACCGCTACCTCTCCTATCAACCAAGCAGAGCAGGCAACCGAACAACCACAACTAAATACGCCTCCCACACCGACTGAAAAACAACCGGAAGAAAATGAGGAAAAACAAAATCCCAAGCAACCGACCGACGAACCAAGAGGTGAAGAAGGAGAAAAAGAAGGTGAAGAAGGAGAAAAAGAAGGTGAAGAAGGAGAAAAAGAAGGTGAAGAAGGAGAAAAAGAAGGTGAAGAAAACCAGAATAAAAGAGACCTAAAAGACCAAAAAAAACAAGATACTAATTCCCAAAAAAAAGAAGGCGACAAAGAAGATAATGATAAAGAAGGAATGGATGATGAACCAGGAAAAGGATTGGCTGGAACCCAAATCGTCACGTCATCGCTGCTCAAAAGCTGCTGGCTGCAGCTTATTCCGACGATCGGATTATCTTATGCCTATATCTTATTTCACAATATTGCTTATTTTTTTGGACATAGTAAAATTTTTGGATCACCAGGAGAAATTATTGTACCACCCACCATGAAGGCTAAGATGAAAAAGGTGCCGAAGGCACTGCGGGAAAAAGCTATCGGTGGAACGATAAATGCCTTTGCTATAGCCGAAGGCTGCGGTTGCGTCGTCGTCGGGATTCTGCTTTTACTGGCTTTGTTTGGAATTATTATTATTATTGCTATTATCGCCTCACCTTTTGACACCACCTGGTCGGCACTCAAAAACGCGATCGGATTATCTGAATAATTTGATAAAAATAATATTAAAAAATAAAAAATATGTCTGACCAAACAAAAAAAATAATTTATATTGTCGCGTTTGTTTTAATTACCGTTCTGCTTGGCTTTTTACTCTATTTTTTATTTTTACGACAGGCACCGACTGTCATTACTCCCAATGCCAACGAAATAATTACGGTCAACGGATTGCCGACGGCTAATATCAATACCGGTAAACCAACATATATAAATGTTAATGGTAAGCTAATACCGGCGGAAAACATCAACACTGCGGCGCCGGCAGCGACGTCCGAGGTGGCAAAAGGCGGTTTTACCCAAGTGCAAAAAATAAACGAAGATACTGTTGTCTCTCCCACTATGTCTGCTGACGGCAAAGCTTTATATGCCTACAATCCTTATGACGGAAAATTTTATCGCTACAACACTGATGGCAGTAAAACCGCTTTGTCTGACAAAGTATTCAAAGGAGTTGAAAACATATCTTGGTCACCAGATAAAAATAAGGTGATTATGAAGTTCGCCGACAACTCTACTGTTTATTTAAATTTTGGCACCCAAGAACAGATTAGTCTACCCAAACAGTGGGAGGAATTTGATTTTTCCTCCGATAGCACCAAAATAGCTTTTAAAAGCATGGGTGTTGATCGAGAAAACCGTTGGATTGCCGTTGCCAACGAAAATGGATCCGGAGTAAAACACATCACTTCCGTGGGCGACAACACTAAAAATATTTATATTAACTGGTCACCTGATCAACAAATAGTCGGTAACTATACCGAATCGATAGACATGGAAAGGCAGTACCTGATGTTTATCGGACAAAATAACGAAAATTTTCCCAGTACCATCGTTGAGGGACGCGGCTATCAGGGTAAATGGTCACCAGACGGAGAATTTCTTTTTTACAGTGTTTATTCTCAGGATTCCGACCTCAAACCAACTCTTTGGACAGTCACCGGCAAAGGTTCTGATATGGCAAGTTATCGCGTCAATCTTGAGCTAAACACTTGGGCGGACAAATGTACTTTCGCTGACAAAAGAACTGTTTATTGCGCCGTGCCACAAAATTTGCCTACCGGCGCCGGTCTAATGCCGGAAATTGCCAATAGTACTCCGGATGATTTTTATAAAATCGATATCTATACCAACACCAAAAGCCTAGTCGCGATTCCCAGCGGTCTTTATACGGCTACGGATCTACAAGTCAGTGACGATGGAAACTATCTTTATTTCAAAGATAATATCTCGGGAACAATCAATCAAATTAAATTAAAATAACGTCAAACAGTCGATTTATTAATTTTTTTAAAAAAAATGAAAAGGAATAAAAAAATAACAACAGTATTTGTTTTACTTTTATTATTTCTTATTTTTCCCTTAATCCCTTCTTCAGCCGCCGAACAATGCTGTGTCTGTCAGACAGCTGGCAGTGACAAACTAGAAGCGGTTGGAGCGCCGGATGCCAACGGCACTTGCACGCCTTACTTACAGGGAAGAACCTGTCCTAAACCATGGGACGGATCTTGCAGCAGCAAAGAAGTTCAAGACAAAATAAACGCTGCAAACAAAAGTGATGATAAGGAAGAAACCAAACCGCTAATAACCCCCAGCTTACCTACTATCGGCAATATCATCTCTCTTGATTCAAGTGTAGAAGTTGCGGGTGAAGCCCCTAATCGTTATTACTACATACCCTGGATCGCCCAGATGGTAGGTGGGTTATATAAATTCGGAGTGGGAGCAGCAGCGGTATTAGCCGTAGTAATGATAGTAATTGGCGGGTTTATCTGGATGACTTCAGGCGGGGATTCGGGAAGAATAACAGCGGCAAAAGGATATATTATTGGTTCAATCGTAGGACTAATACTGGCTTTAGGCAGTTATTCCATACTTTACCTGGTTAATCCCGAACTGGTGTATTTACGACCGATCAAAGTGCCGTACGTGGAACCGGTAGAACTATCGGGAATACTTTGTCCCACTGAAGCACCGAACGGAGAAAAAACATTTACTTACGAACAAACCTCTAAAGAAATACCAGCCGGAGAAAATTTAATTTGCGGTACACCATATATAATAGGCGCGAGCTTAACCAGTGGTGATCCTTGCGTTGGCAGTTATTGTACCGGAGGAAACCAAATGTGTTTACCCGCACCAAGCGCAGAAAAAAGCTATGCCTTAAAAATGAATCTGATTGCTTTTTCCTGCCAGGCTTCACCGGAACTTGCATGCAACCGCATCGATGACAGCGGTTCTGCTTCAAACTGGGTAAATTTACCGCCCCCTAATCCGACAATAACCGACGAAGAATCTCAAGAAGCTTGTGAAATAATAAATCAACTTGATAGCGCAAAAGCAAAAGGTATGTGCGTTTTTATGGATGCCAACGGCTCTGCCGATGGCTGCGCTTGGTGTAGTAATGAAGAATACGATAAGTTAGATCCAAACTGGATACCAACGCAAGATATGCAAGATAACGGCTGCCAAGATGTAGATATTGATGACTACCAACGTACGCGTGACAAAACAGCTGCCTGTCAAATAAGAAAATGTATTGAAATGGGTTATAGAATAGAATAATCATTCTATTAAAATATGAAAAAAAATATCTTATTTAAAATTATTTTACTAATCCTGATTTTAATCATCTTTTATCCGGCTATAAGTCTGGCAGCCGATCCGACTAATAGCTGCTGTGCTTGTCCTAAAGACCCAAATAAACCTACCGGGGAGCTGGAACTTAAAGCTCCAGACGAATCGGGTATTTGCCCTGCGACAAACTGCAAACTTCATAGTAAGCCATGCGGCGATGAGACGCTAAAAAAAGAAATCGAGGAATATAACAACAAAATAAATTCACAATCGACTAATGAAACCAAATCGCTAATAACCCCCAGCTTACCTACTATCGGCAATATCGTTACCCTTGATCAAGAAGTGGAAATTCAAGGCGAAACAAAAGGCAGCAGATATTACTACATACCCTGGATCGCCCAGATGGTAGGTGGGTTATATAAATTCGGAGTGGGAGCAGCAGCGGTATTAGCCGTAGTAATGATAGTAATTGGCGGGTTTATCTGGATGACTTCAGGCGGGGATTCGGGAAGAATAACAGCGGCAAAAGGATATATTATTGGTTCAATCGTAGGACTAATACTGGCTTTAGGCAGTTATTCCATACTTTACCTGGTTAATCCCGAACTGGTGTATTTACGACCGATCAAAGTGCCGTACGTGGAACCGGTAAATCTCGAAATGGATGAAGTCGGTGACGAGGTTGCTAATCAATATTTTCCCGAACAGAATCCAGATAATCCAGTTGATCCCAATGCCCCACCTCCAGCCAATGCACCAGCGGGAGTTTTTGCCGCCGGCTGCGCCCAAAGTTCTCAACTAACCGCCATACCAACTAATAGCAATCTTTCCGCCACATCTGGGGATAATAGACTGTTAACACAAGTCATCCCCTATCTTACAGCTGCGAGTAACAACGCCGCCGCTAAAGGCTATCGACTTAATATTGTTTCAGCCGTAAGAACGGTAGAACATCAAAATAAACTTTTTCAGCGTGCCATAATAAAATACGGCAACGAACAAGCGGCAAGAAAAAGAGTCGCTAAACCCAGCTGTAACGCCCCTCATGTTACTGGCGGAGCAGTAGATGTTAATTTATGCAAAGGCAACGAATGTTATTGCGAAGAAAAATGTACACGCCCGCCAAATTCCGCGGAAAAAAAGATATTGGAAGACATAATGCATGAAGCGGGTTGGGTAAGATATTGTGCGGAATGGTGGCATTTCGAATATGGCACCGCTCGCTGGAATTCCGCCGGTGGCGCAACTGGTACTGCCTGTAAATAATGCGAAATGAAAAAAAACATAACAAAATCTTTTTTTAATCGTGATACAAAAAAAGTTGCTCAAGAACTCTTGGGCAAATTTTTAATCAGAGAATATAACGACAAATATTATATTGGCATAATTACCGAAACCGAAGCTTACTGTGGTCCAAACGATTTGGCCTCACACGCCTCTCGAGGTAAAACGCCGCGAACCGAAATAATGTTTGGTCCACCCGGACATATCTATATTTATTTGATCTACGGCATGTATTATTGTCTAAATATCGTTACTGAAAAAAACAACTACCCGGCAGCGGTACTAATTCGTTCCATCCAAGCCTTTAAGCCGATAAAAGTCATCAGCAGTTCTATCAACTTTAAAAATCTTAAACCTCTCGACTATAAAATCACCAATGGTCCCGGCAAGCTTTGCAAATACTTTTACATCGACAAAAATCTTAATAAAAAATCTCTTGCGGTACCATATCTCTGGATCAAAGACAGTAATATAAAAGTAAAAAAAATAAAAAAACTCCCTCGGATAGGAGTAGACTATGCCGGATGTTACGCCAAAAAACCCTGGCGCTACCAAGCAGCTCTTTGATTTATTCCAAATGAATATCCTCCAAATCCCCTATTTTTTGTTTTAAATTAGGGTTTTTTTGCAAATCAGGATCCCAGGCTATTATTCTTTCAGACCATTCTCTAGCTTGTTTGATAATCGCAAAATCAAACAAATTCGCCAAATGCAAATCCGGCATTCCGCTTTGTACCGTACCAAGCGTTTCTCCCGGACCACGAAAACGCAAATCTTGCTCGGCTAATTTAAAACCGTCAGAACTAGACACAAGAGCTGCTAGACGCTCTTTGCTAAAATCGTTTTCTGTTTGACTAAATAAAAAACAATAAGATTGGTCTTGCCCCCTACCCACTCTTCCGCGAAATTGGTGTAGCTGCGCCAAGCCGAAACGATCAGCACCTTCGATCATCATTACCGTAGCATTTGGCACGTCAACGCCCACCTCCACCACGGAAGTCGAAACTAAAATATTGATCTTGCCCGCAGAAAAATCTCGCATAATCATTTCTTTTTCTTCCGACTTTAATCTGCCGTGAAGAACGGCTATTTTAAACTCGGGAAAAATCTTTTTATCTAACCGCACCGCTTCTTCCCTGACTGATTTAAAACCTAGTTTGTCCGATGGATCAATCAAGGGACAAATGACAAACACTTGCCGTCCGCGAACTATTTCTTGGCGGATGAATCTATAGGCTTTATCCCGCTGCGCCGACTGAACAATTTTTGTAATCACCTTTTTTCTACCCGCTGGCATCTGATCAATAATCGATATATCCAGATCACCATATATTGTCAGCGCTAATGATCGAGGAATCGGTGTCGCTGTCATTGACAGAAAATGAGGTAATACTTCCGGATGACCAGATTTTTGCTGTAATGCTTTACGTTGCTGAACGCCAAATCTGTGTTGCTCATCAACTATTGCCAAAGCGAGATTATAAAAATAAACTTTTTCTTGAATCAGAGCGTGAGTACCAATCACCACCTTTATTTTTCCAGATTTTATTTTTTTAATTAAATCTTTTTTATCCTGCCTGCCATCACCAAAAATCTCCCCTTGAGTTCTAGTCATTAAACCGATTTTAAAATCAAAATCGCTGAACAATTTGGTAATAGTGTGATAGTGCTGTTTAGCCAAAATTTCTGTTGGTGCCATTAACGCCACTTGCAAATTATTTTGAACTACGTCCAGCATCGCCATTGCCGCTACCACCGTTTTACCACTACCAACATCTCCCTCGAGCAATCGATTCATTGGTCGATCGCGTGACAAATCCTGGAGTATTTCCCAAGCCGACCGACGCTGCGCATCGGTCAATTTAAACGGCAATTTTGTTACCCATTTTTTTATCACCTCAGAAGCAAAAGGAACGCTAGTCGCTTTGCTGTTATTTAGTTTTTGCCGCGCCAACTGATTTTTTAGTTGAATAAGAAAAAATTCATCAAATTTCAGTCTTTTTTGCGCTTGATCTAATTTTGTTTTACTGTCAGGAAAATGAATTTGCTTGATAGCCTCCGCCAGACCGGGAAACTTTAATCCTCTGATAATCTGCCCTGGCAGATATTCTCGTATCGCGCTGACGTTAGACAAAACCATTTTGATCAAATAACGCAACTGTTTAGAAGTGATACCTTTAGTCAGGTTGTAAACTGGCACCAACCTTGCTGTATGCGTAGTACCAAATTCCTCCTTTGTTTGTGTTACCTTTTCGTAACTAGGTGAAGAAAAAAATAATCCCTTATTATAGTCCACTCGTCCGGAAATAAACACTTCATCACCGGATTTTAGTATTTTAGCGACATAGGGCTGACCAAACCAAATTACCTTAACCGAACCGGTAATATCATTAACAATACATTCAGTAATAAGTACCCGACGCCTCCAACTACGCTGATTTTCTATCAGCTGAACCTTGCCACGAATCGTCGCTATGGTCCCGGCAGTCAAATCCTTAATATCTAAAATTTGGCTAAAATCATCATAACGAAAAGGGTAATAAAAAAGCAGGTCTTCGATTGTTTCGATACCTAACTTTTTTAGTTTGGATGATAATTTTGCCGCAATCTGGTTAAACAAAGACACCGGCGAACGTAAATCTGCTATCATAAAATAAAAATCGGAAACCATGAGTTGGGATCAAATAATTTTTCTATCCCATCTCGCAATTTCCGATTCTACCTGCCACTACCCTCGCCCTCATGAGGAATCGAACCTCAATTACGGGATCCGCAATCCCGCGTCCTATCCGTTAAACGATGAGGGCACGGGTAATAGTAGGTAGCAACAGTTTAACAAATATTTTTCATCTTGTCCAGATCCCGAATGTTATTATATTTTAAATATTCTGCCAATACCATCAGAAAACGGCTCATCACTCCGATCCAAATCTTCTTCAATATAATCGCGCAAAATCTCCCTCACTTTCACAGGATCTTGTTCTAATAATGGTATCTGCAAACGTGGCTGAAGCAAACTATTAAAATTAAAATAAATATTTTTTGCTTCCGGCGGTTCATAGATAATGTAAAAGTCTTTTATTTCCTTAAAATCATAAAATTTATCCCCCACTCTGACTCCATCTTCATAAATAGAAAAAATAACGTTCATAGCCGTATTCGATGTTTTAAAAAACATAATCACCGCCACGATAATAACAATGATAGCAAACAAAAAATTAGCGGTAATAATGGCATAAAGCAACAATAACGCTGCGATGATTATCACTGCCACATACCAACCGCGAGTACGTTCATGCGGAATAAACTCGGGAAAATCCCAAGATATCATCTCTTTGCCATACTTTGTGTTCTCTGCCATATATTATTGACTTTTATTTATAAAAATATTATACTAAAACCGAATTTATTAGGAGAGGTGGCCGAGTGGCTGAAGGCGGCGGTTTGCTAAACCGTTGTAGGGGTGTTAAGCTCCTACCGAGGGTTCGAATCCCTCCCTCTCCGCCAGTTTTCCGTGAAGATTAAAGATTCGAATGGCAAAAGTGAACGCCACTACTATTTTAAATTTTAATACACTTGGAAGGGTGCCTGAGTGGTTTAAGGGAACGGTCTTGAAAACCGTCGTCCGTTTACGCGGACCGAGAGTTCGAATCTCTCCCCTTCCGTTTCTTTCAAATCAACTAAAAAATATCTTTTTTTACTCATCTCGCCCATAGCGAGTTTTTTTATCCATGACCAAGTACTATCGCCTCAACATTTTCTACACCATTTTTTTTCAAAACTTCTGCCGCTTCGTTTAAAGTAGCTCCCGTCGTAACCACGTCGTCAACCAAAACGACGTTTTTTATTCCGCAAAGATTGTCTTTATCTACAAAAAATATGTCTTTGATATTTTTTAACCTCTCGCTTCTACCTAAAGACATCTGCGGAACACGATATTTTATTCTACTCAAAATATCATTTCTATAATACAAACCAAAACGCTCGGATAAAAATATAGCAATAAGTTCAGCTTGGTTAAATCCTCGTAATCGTTCCCTTTTTTTGTGCAAAGGAATCGGCAATAAAACGCAGTGCTTCCAAGATAAAGGTATTTTATCTGCTGATACCAAAGAGACAAGTTCCTCTGCTACATCCGTAGCAAATTGATATTTTAGACAATGAATCGCTCGTTGTAAAATTTCATCATTATAATCAGCCGTTACCACTACTCGATCCAAAAATCTTTTTCCCGGAAAATCAATAAAATCGTTTCTGGCTATTTTGATCATGTTTCGGCACCGAGGACAAATATAGCACCCCTCTTTGGCACAACCCAGACAGTTTTTAGGAAAAACAATGTCTCGTAAAAAATTTGCTTTTAATCTGATTTTCTTCATATTCTAATCATAGAAAAAACCAGATTAAAAATTTCTAAAATTTCAAATTACTGCCAATAAACACCGCTGATCAGCCAATTACCGTCACTTTTTACATATTCTAACTTTAAATCCTGCTTATATATTTTGGCTTTATTAACGTCCCTGGAATACTCTTGCCGTTGAGTAGAAACAACGATCACCGCTGTATCCGCTTTAATATCTTGACTTTTAATAGCCAACGCTTTAGTAGTTACGCCCCAATATTGATCGCTGCTAATATTTCCCTGACTGATAAATTTTTCCGACCAACTTTTCACATCCTCGGTCATTAAATACTGTAAATCTTTTATATTCTCAAAATTACTTTGGTTTGAATAAGTACCAAACCTTTCAGCAAAAAACCGTGATACTATCTCTAGGCTTATCTCCTCTTTTTGCTCGACAGTTATTGTAGTAGCATTACCTTTTGTGGTTACCACGGCATTGTTATCATTAACAACAATATTTTTTGTTTCAGGCAGCCGATTATTTAACTGATTGGTGCTTTGATTTAAATTATTGACATCAGTCGTACCATTTCGCATTAGAAGCGCAATTACTAAAAGAATAAAAATTGCGGCACCACCAATCATTAAAGCTAGTTTAACTTTATTTGACATATATTTTTTCTATAAAATTACTGTAATGCGGTCTCTCCCGCTGCTTCAAACTCTTTTTTTGCCGCTTCAATTTCTAACAACTGCCGCGGGTCAGTAGTAATCAGTTGATCCTCAGCGTAAGAAGCGACCACCTGAATCGCCGCGTGTTTATTGCCAGCAAAAAATATTCCTTCACCTACACCACATTCTAATAATAAATATTTTTCACCGTCAGTTAATAAAAACGTATTTTTTACCCGATCAATCGCTGCCGGCGATTGTTTCATTAACAGTTGTAAAGCCGAATTATTGACTATTGCCTGACCGTATGGCGAGAGTAAAAAATCGTTCACATCCTGAGTAATAGTAGTTACTCCCAAATAATATTTGCGGCAACGTTTAACTAGAGCGAAAATAAATTTAGCCGAATCCTCGTTTTGCATCAACCACCAAGCTTCGTCGATAACTAAAATCCTCTTTTTTCTCTCTGAACGAACAACGTTCCAGATATAGTTTACTAAGTTATAGATGGCTATTGGTCGTAATTCATCCTCTAGGTCGCGAACCGAAAAACAAACCAACTGGTTATCCATATCAACATTAGTCGGATTGTTCAAAAACCCGGAAAAAGTGCCTTCGGTATATTTTTTCAATCTTTGAGCCAAATCGGCACCGCCTTCCATCCCCTCTAAAATATCCACTAAATCCTGCATAATCGGCGGCTCAACTTCAGCTAAATTAGCATCAGGAGTAATATCTTTTTTAGCATAAGTTTCTAGCAACGCCCGGTCCATCACCGAATCTTCCGAAGAATTTAGCTTGCTAATCATTAATTTGACTAAACCTTTCAAAGTGATAACCGCCGAACGAATAATGTCTTCGCCGCTAAACTCTTTTTCCATCGGTCGTGGCAAATCAAAAGGATTAACTTTACTTTTTGAAGCTAGGGAGATATTGATATAAGTGCCGCCCACAGCCTCGCAAAGATGCAGGTACTCTTTTTCCGGATCAATAATAATAACATCGATACCAAACATTAAGCTACGCAAAACCTCTAATTTTATCGTATAACTTTTACCAGCGCCAGAAGTGGCAAAAACGACCATGTTGGCATTCTGTAAAGAAAATCGATCAAAAATAATTAAACTATTATTATGGCGATTAATACCATACATGATGCCGTCGTTGGAAGAAAGTTCAAAAGAAATAAAAGGAAATGACGAGGCACAGGGAGAGGTATTCATGTTAAAAAATATTGCCAACTCATCTTGACCAAAAGGCAATGTCGAGTTAAAACCCTGCTCAGCTTGATATAAAACTTTTCGCGAATAAACCAGACGAGAACCAAAAACGTCTTCTATGTCTCCGGTTAAATCATCTAATTCCTCTTTTGTTTCCGCGTAAATAGTAACATACAAAGCAAATTGGAAAAAGTGTTCTATGCCTTGAGTTAAATCATCTCTTAACTTTTCTATATCCTGCAAAGCCGTTTCTTTTATCGGATCGCGCGGAGCCCCTTTGTCGCGATCAGCCATTATTTCCGCCTCCAGATTACCGACTCTTTTTTTCAGATCTTTTAAAATAGCAGCGGCCTTTATCGGATAAAAAAACATCGAAACATCCAGGGGATGGTTAAAGTTTATAATCGGAGAAAACCAACCAATACCGATATAACGAGGATAGCTAACAACAAAAATAGTTCTCGCGAACCTTGTTCCTAGACGCAAATAAGTAGGTTGAACATCCATTGCCGCCGGCGCTATTAAATCAATAACGGAAATGGTCCCCGCTCGATAGCGCTGCTCTTCTTGCAAGACTTCCTTACTGCTTTCCACCTCTTGGGAAAGTGTTTTTTTCTCTTTAATAATTGCCATGTTTTTTAGGTTATATTATCGAAACGAATCTTGTTCACATCGACCATTCTCTCATGCTCTGCCACGTCAGGATTGTATGAATTATAGAACAATTCTATTAAACCCTGCGTATCAACGCGAGTGACCGCTAAACCGATACTACCCAGACTTGAAGCGACATGAGATACACGCTGGGATAACTCCTTTTCCCTTTCGAAAAACTTTTTCTCACTTAAGCTGATAATAGTTTTTGGCGAAAGCAAATCTTTTGATCGAGAAAAAAAAGATTTTTGCTTATCTGAAAGTGGATTGTAAGGTATGACAATATAAAACTTTTTAGTCATAATATCGCCTAATTCGACCAACTCGGAAACATATTTGCGATAATCGACAATTTGAATCTTAAGTAATTCATTTACTTGCTCTTTTTCCATCTTCTGCAACTTTTCCAAATATTTATCGATATTAATCCGACGCGATTGGATCACTATCTGGATTGGATAAGTAATAGAGTTCAAAAATTGCATATAGGCAGAGATGATCGCCTGTTGCTCATCAGCTGATTTTAGAGCAAAATTAATACTCGAAACCATCAAAACGGCACGCAAAGTACCATCCTTCATTACTAAAGTATCGTTGCGGATTTCCCCGATCGGAACCGCTTTTCTGGTTGAAGCTTTTTTATTTTTCTTTTCTGGTGTCATAATTTAAATCTAATTCACTAGACTGATAGGCGCCGCCGGTATTAACAATCAAAGACAGTTCTTCCAAATGCGACTCTGCTAACGGCTCTTTTTTAGCTATTTGTTCAACCTTTTTTATTTGAGTCCCATAAGCCATTAATGCTTTTACTTCCTCCATATCCAATGTTTTGTCCCAAACCTTCAGTCGAGGACGCTTTAATGTTTCAACGATATTTAAAATAAAATAATGAAACGGTCGACCGTTAATTTTGGCAAAGGCCAAAACCCCAAACAATCCTAAAATCAAAACCGTAGCGATAATAAAAGTCCAAAAAGTGGAAAATTTATAAAATATAAAAATTATCACCATGGCGATTACCATCAAAATAAACTGCCGTACCGTTATCGGACCGATAATTTTTGGCTCGACGTCGATGAATTGTGGCACCAAAAACTGATGAGCCATACTAATCTTCTAAAATTTGATTTAATTTGACCAAGGCGATGAATTCTTCTGGTTTTAACGTCGGTTCTTGTTTTAAAGACCTTTCTTTTATAATATCAGCTAGCGACCTGCCTTGCTCGATACTTGCCTTTCCCAATGCCAAATAAAGACGGTTAACTTCACTTTGCTGCCAAGCATTTTTGCCCTCAATCCTCTTGCTAAAAGACTCTCTGCCGAGTAAATCAATTTTTTCTTTTATTTTTAAAATCGCTTTCTGCGGATCAAGGTCAAGCCGACGAAAATCGGCGACACGAAACCCCTGCAGCTCTTCCAGCGGACCAACTAATTTTTTTTGAGGAACTCTAATATCTGTTATTTTTTCCCCTCGATTTGGCATTACCACTCTTGCCTGCGGTGCGGACGCTAAACCGTCAAAATTACGACCCTTAGTTTTTACCCCAAAATCAATCTTAAAAGGCGGCTTACTGTCCATAAACGGTTTCGCTTTTGACGACAGATGGTGTTCGGCAGTTGGTTTTGGCGTATTACTGATACTTGCTTCTTTTTTTATCTCCTCTATCCTTGGTACTGATTTTTTTGGCAAAAAATTTTTTTCAACATAAGTGACAGACTGCACTGGCGGCTTCGGCGCAAGCGGCGATATTGGTCTAATCTGTTCTGCTTTTGTTGGAACTACAACAGTTGGTGGTGGTGGAGCAATCTCATGGTCTAGCTCCTGACGAGAAAAAACATGTGACGGTGTTTTTGCCGTTACCATGCTTAAAACTTTTCTGCCCATTTCTTTTACCTTAATTGGATGTCGCGCTGTTTTTTTTACCTCCGCAATCACCTGATCGGCAATGATAGGCTCCAAACCCAACCCGCCTACTTCAACACTTTTGACCATAACGTCTTTGGTCTGGATATCATTGCGTACTTCGCGCACCATGGCAATAATAATATTATACAAGCGTCGGTCCAACACTTCGTCTTTCCAGCCTAGATTAAACTGCCCCTTTATTTTATCAATTAATGCTGAAAAATCAAAATTGTCTTCGGTTAATACCGGAGTGATTGCCGACCCTCCAACAGCATCGTAACCGACATTTGATTGATCAACTAAAACAGAAAAATTACCGCCGCTGTCTTTGACCAAAATTTCATCTTGTATATTAGTTACTACCATAATAGCTTGTTTTTAAAAGACAAGAGCGCAAGAGCAAAAAAAGCAAGGGTAATAATAATGCCTTTTTGCGCCATTTACTCCGTCGTTTTCACGATCTAACACTGCAAACCTATTTTTGCCAACGAAAATCTCCTGCTTCCAAATCAAAATAAGCGATTTTTCCGTATTTTTCATTGCCGGATTTTTTCAAAATATTAACAATATGCAACCCCCACTTTGCCGCTTCACCCTCTGACAGCCTTAGTTTGTGCTGCAATAAAACTTCAAGAAAATATCGAATAGATTGGGGTGCTGTCGGATACATCTTAAAATCATTAAGTTGTTGTTTACCGCCTCGTCTGGTCAGATCCTGTTCAACCAGCTTGTAAAAACGATCATCATCTTTAATCAAATCTTCCATCGCATTTTTTTTCGCTAAAATATAAAGGATAGCGATAATATCTAGTTTATCTGGCGCAGCACCGGTCAAAAGCAAATTCAAACTATTTGCCAGTTCTCTTTGCTTACCGCCAGTTGTCTTGGTAAATTGAGTCATCCTGTCTTCAATACTTCTGTTTTCTTTAACATCACCTTCATATTTACGGATTATCTCATCACGATCAATAGCTGACGTTGCCGGTTTTGCTACTGCTGGTATCGGTGCCGAGATAACGGCTGGCTGTGACGGCGCGCCTGTTGGGGCGGATAATGATACTGGTTTGCCGCTTAAAACAGCTTCGATTTTTTTCAGTAAATCAATGTCTTCTTGCGGTGGCAGAGCCGATTCTATTTTACCGCGATAAAGCACCAAAGGAGTGTCAGTATCTTCATCGATAACAAAAGTTTCTTCGCAGCCTTCGACTGAAACGGAAGATAGTTTTAATTCTTCATATACTTCAAAAAGATATTTTATTCTCTCCTTTTCTTCTTCCGTTAACTGCTGAATATTTTGTTCTTGTGACAACCAACCCTGATAAGTCACGCGATTAACCAACTCAACTCCCAATGATCCCAAATACAATTTGAGCCAGTTGGCGACTGTCGGATCTTGAGTCTGATCACCTACTTTTAACGGTTTAAAGGTAATTCTTTCCCCGTTTTGTGTCAGCGCCCGACGCAAACGCATCCGATAGTTATCTCTCTCCTCTAACGTCGGAACAGTAACAAGTTTGCTGCGTATTTTATCGGTTAGATCAATAAATTCCTTGTTTTCCAGGGCAACCAAAAAATTATTCTTCAAAAAAGACAAAGCTTCGTTCCAGTCCAGTGAAGCAAAAGCAACTAAACGCAGTTTATTCAATATTTTATTATATTCAACCAGTATGTCAGGGTAATCCTTTATTTTTGTGTCATAAGCCATAGTCTTTTGCAGTGTGGTAAGGCAATTAACCGCATCGCGTAAATTATTGGTAACTAAAATCTCGTCTGTCTCGCGACGGAATTGTTCCAATATTTGATAATCTGTTAAGCTAAAATCTGTCATGATTTTTTATTTTAATCTTATTTTCTTCCCTTATTTAAAGCTTTCTCTATCGAATCATTAAACTCTCTGGAAAGTTTTATCACCGACTTTTGACCAGAAGCAGGAACTCTGGATTCTCTGATTATCTCAACAACCCTTGATGAATCTTTATGATCAATAACACCCTGTCTTACCAAAGACTGTATTCCGTCAACCATTGATTTTAGTTTTCCCATCATCTGAGAGCTGGCTGTTCCGGCTATAACTGCTTGAGCTAAAGTTTTGAAATTTTTAGCCACAATAGCATAACCAGCGGTGTCCGCCTCAAAACTACCGTCGGCGCGCGAATGACCCAGCTCGGAACCGTTGCTTTGGCGCCAAAAATTAACACTTTTACCCATGCCTTTTTCTGACTTCTGCGTGCGTATAGCCATTTGTTCTTCCTTGGTTCTGTCTCTATAATATCCTGCTTCGTTCACCACGCCAGCAGCATAATGATCGTGATCCTTTGTCCAAGCAAGGCGTTCCAATTCGCCAATGATTCTATTAGCTTCGGCCGATTTCATACCCATACCACCCTGATCTTTGGAAACCGTCATATATTTATCACGAAGCGCTTTTAATCCTTGGTCATCAGCACTAAATCCCTGATTCATCAAAACATCGTCCATTTGCCCGTTTTGCATCGCTTTATTGAGTAAAATTTCCAAAGCGCTGCCATCATGATCACCAATAGCATCGGCTACCGCTTGTTTAATCACGTCAACATCGTTCAGATCATCTGGCAAATTTTCTACTGACTTTTGCACCGCTTCTCTTCGAGCACGAGTATATTCTGACGGGGTTTTAATCGTTGCCGCCTCTTTACTCAAAGAATTAGTTTTTTGATTAAGACTGCTGATGTTACCCAAAACGCCGCGCTGACCAAGTAGCGCCGCTCTACTATCAACGGTCTTTTTGGTTTCTTCATAATCAGAAATTTTATCAAGAAAAGTTTGAGCGGCAGCGGCAGCGGCACTATCACCCCGAGCTTCAGCTTCGGCTTTAGTTTTAACGGCATCTTGCGCTTGTTTAGCTCTTCTATCATTATTTGCCGATATACCATAACCTTTCTCCAAACCATCCAACTGCTGCTCCATCACATCAATTTCTTTATTAATATTCAAACCGCTGAGTAATGATGCCTCTTCTGCTTTCAATTTAGTTTCTTCTTTCTCTAAATCACCGTTACGTAAAATAAGGTCCATTTTTTGCTTCTTAGCTTCCAGCGCCTTATCGGCAGACAATGCACCGCTCTTGATTTTTTCATCAATATCAGCTAGCTGACTCCTCACGGCTTCCCTTTGGCTTTGAACATTATTGATATCATTTCTTTTATTGGAAACATCTTGGTATTGTTTTTTCTGATCATTAGCATCATCAATGTCTTTCTGAATTTTTGCGGCACTGCGTTTAGCGACAAAAATATCTTTTACAGCCCCTTTTGTACCGGACCAAAAACCGTTAGTCGCAATCTGCCGAGCAAATGTTCCTGCCGGATCTTTCCATGCCTCAATGCGAGACTTTCCTTCTGAAAGGTTTTGTGCTGCTCTGCGATCCCGTTCTTTAGCTCCTCTACCCTCCAGCCTTTCACGCGCGCCCTCCAAGGCCTCGCTTGCCCTTTCTTTTAATTTACTTGGAGTAAATTGAGAAAGATCATAACCGGTTTTCGAATATCCGTATAAAGCGGCCGCACCGGCACCAATTTTAGTTGCCTGCCAACCGACTCCGACCGCACTTTTAGTAAGACCAATTCCAGCTTTAGCAGTCTTCAAACCCAAAGCTTTCGCCTTGCCGACAGCACGAAACGCTGCCGCACCGCCCGCACCGCCGATTTGTTGCGCCTGTATTACACCCGCTATCAGCATGATTGTCGCGACGCAAAAATTGGTAAAAAACCCGGGCGTTCCCGAAGCTCCATCGCCAGCCGAAAGCGTCGCCTCTATTGTGCTATCAGAAGTTGAATCAACCGATAAAGCGTCACCGCCATCACCGGCAGCGCTTACCATATAACCCATGCTTGCCATTGATAACCAGATAAAAAAAGCCAACACCGGACCGACTATTAACGCTTTAACAAACTCGTTAGACCATTCTTTGGCATAGCTTTCTCCATGAGGAAAGGATAGTAATAGAAAAAATATCGGCGAAATAACAATCAAAAACCAAAGTATTACGATGCGGAAAATCAATATCACTGCCATCACTAAAAGCACCGCCAATAAAGTCAGCAGGTACAATACGGCATAAAAATAAATAGCGAAAGTACTATCGCTAATATCAGCCGTTGCACTTGATCCACTTTCGGATTTGACCTGAACCGCCGTAGAACTAAAAGACAACATCCTGTCCACTCCCGCCATTTTCATCAGATTACCCGGACCCATGTCTTTGAAACCGTTAACAAACGTCAACATCACTATCTGGGCAATATCAACAGCAAAGCCACAAATGGTTTTGGAAAAATTGATTAATAACGCCAAAATCAACACTTTTGGCAGTAATGATTTATAATTATAACTATCGCGACGTAATATGGTCGCTAAAGCGATGATCAACAAAATCAAAATAAAAAACATGTTACAAATGTCACGAATAATCACCCAGCCGTATATCACTGGCGCGGAAATAACAAAAGAATCATAAGAAGCGATATAAACCACGGCATCAATTATCATCACACAGAGTTTACCCAAACCGTTAACAATGGATGCCATTAGTTCAGACATTGTTTCCGATATTGAAGAGGCGTGAGTTACTTGCGGCAAGACCAAAAAAATAACAACTAAAATCAAAACCGTAACCACCGCGGTCGTTGTTCTTTTTTGCAAAATTTTCTTTTTAAACCATTGCGTCATGATATTTTTGACTAAAGGTTTTTAGTTATTTTTGTGGCGGTAAAACTATAATATTTTTCGGATAAGCCGCCCAGCCATGATTGAGCGCACATTCGCTATCCAAACACGCTCCGCTACCGCAACCATCACCGCAAATTCCCCAGTTGTCGGTTACCTGGGCTTTTGGCTTATAAACATTGCACGGACCGGAATAAGTGCCGAAAACCGAATCGTCGACTATGTATTTTTGACCGGAACCATCAGTACAGCTTGATTTAAAGGTGGTATAGTCAGTCGGATCATAAGTATAAATATGTTCAAAAGAGAAAAAGTTTTCTTTACACGATACGCCCAAAACATCACCAAAATTATCCGCTGCATCAGAGTCGCCAGCACAATGCGGTTTATAATTAGCATAAGCTATGGCATCGTCTTCATTCAAAGCATAGATATCGCTGCCGTTACCCTTCCAATCAACTTTAATCTGTCGTAGCGGCATATGCTCGCCGCTTTTGTTATAAGCGTAAAAATTGATAAACGCCCAATACTGACCTCTGGATATCAGGTTGGAATTCTGAGAATAGTTAACACTGATCCAGTTATCGGCACTGCTACCTTCGTCACCGTCGCCGATAATAGCAAAATTACCGCTTGACTGTTCTGTGTCAGATAACAACACGCCACGAATTATCGGCGCGTCACCATGACCGTATTCCCTGCGTTTATCCCAACCATTTGTACTATTGTTTCCCTCGATCCATTCACCAAACTGATCATTATCGCGCTGCTCATAGAAAACACCGTATGAACGCGCGAAAATATCAGATAAACGATCCTTGGCGGTAGCGAGCGTGCCCTCGACGTAATTTTCCCCGGTTACCCGCGGTTTTGCACCGATACAAATACCAATCCAACTACTATTAGTGCAGTCGTCGGATGTCAGACAAACATCTCCGTTTTTCGAACCGCCGCCCAAACAATAAGACGACACCTTATTGCCGGTGGATAACGCTCCGCCATACGGCATACCGGCATCTATTGTATTACCATCTTCGATATTGTATTCCTGTTCTGCGGGGATAATACCCGAAGTATAGTAAGAACGACCAAACGGTTCGGTACGATTGCCGCTAAGACCGTATTTCAAATCTTTAACTTTGAAATTAGCTTTTGATTCTTGCCAAATTCTATCAGTCCAAACAGATGTCATTTTTACCGACGATGCCTGGGCAGTGTCAGGAGTGACTCTTACCAGCTCACGACAGTTTTCTTTGAAATACACTAATGGCTTCACTTGATAATAAGCGTTGTTATCATGTATTTCCGCAATCAATATGATTCGACTTAAATAACCGTTTTTATCCCACCAAACTTGTATTTGTCCGGATGGTCCGTGGTGACAACCGATCTTGAAAAGAGGATCAAAAATATTCCATCCGGGACACTCCGCATCGTTCCTAAATATACTAGTTGTGTAAATCCAGACCTCGCTATAGTTATTACCGGTTTGAAACTTGGCATAATGATAAACATGAAACGACCTGTTGGGCAAAATTTCCGGCTCTTGATCCTCGGGAAGAGTAGACTCGTGCTGATCCCAATAATATTCCAAAGATGCGTTTTGAGTCTTTATTATTTTATTAGGATAGTTATAAGTCATTGCCGCGCTTGCCCTGACTCCTCGTCCGTATAAATTCACTCCGTCAGCCTTTTGACGATAGAAAGTAGTGCGATCGTTTATATCATTAAAAAATACTACTTTTCTTCCAACACAACCGCCAGTACCTTGTTCACCGGTCAAAATATCTTGCGGCCAAGATTTAGTGGTTGAATCCTGGCAGCTCTCAACAGCATCTATTATCTCGAAAGACATCGCTTTGACGTCGTTTTTATTAAATGCCTGCGTATCAGTCGGCTGCCACTCCATAAAGGTTGAACCTTGTTCGCTGGTTGGCTGCACTTCTATTTTTAGACTGGATCCATTCGTTATATCGGTAACAATTCTTGCCTCGGGAAGAGTTTTAGTCGGAGAAAAAGTATTTCCGCTTATTTCGGTGCCGTACCAGGCAAAAGCACAATCCGGACTCGAATAGCCAGTGGCACAATTTTTTAGATTACTATAACTGCTGCCATAATTATTGATAATATTTTTGACATATGGCGCATTACCGTCGGCTGCCAAACAATAATAATGCTGATTATTAGCAATATCAGCCTCAGCTGTCGGCATATTACTGTACGAATCGGCCTCTCCCTGCAACAGATCTATCGGCATCCAGGTTAAACAAGGATGTTCGTTCGCCGCACCGTTAATTGCCACATTTTTTATTTTTTCCAAACAATACCCCTTCCAGCCCAGATATTTTAGTTCTTTGGTTGGTCTTTTACATACATCATACGGGCTGGGGGTTGCCGGCGCTGTCTGCCCACCATTAACCGGATCGACATAAGGAAGATAGGAAGTACCAGAATCAGAGCTAACATAATCCGGCTCGTCCTCCGGAGACATGCAGTCACTATCTACCCGGCACGGATCGCCAACAACTTTAGGACCATCTTTTACCGCTTGCGTGCAAATCCGATCATAGACGCCTCCATTAACTTCTTTTGGAGTATAATCAATCGGCAAAAAGGCGGTCGCCGCATCATTCACGTCCCATTTAATATAACTACAATCACAGTCTCCTGTAATGCTACATAGATTAGCTTTATTAAAAGCGCTATTGTCTGCCAAACCCTTGCGGAAAGGCGCGGCTTGATCAGGATAACCTCGACATTCTTTATTTATTTTAACGCCTCCGGCGTCAACACCATAAATATTAGTATTACCATTAATATCAATATCAACATACGCGAGTTCATAATCAGACCCGAAAACGCATTCTGCGCCGCCGCAGTCCTTGCTAAAATAGCAAACCTTGTTCGGATCGTTTTTACATGTTCCTTTGGCGATTTGGTGCAGCGACCAAGCCGGACGCAAATCAGCGATCGAATAACCGGAATATTCATAGCCGTCCCATTTAAGCGAACGATTCAGATATTTGTTAATATCAAGCGGTCCGTTAACGCTGTACGCGGATGCCATACCTTCGGATTTACTCAAAGGTCGAAACACTACCGGTTCTTTTTTACAATCAGAAGTACAACCATCACCATCAGTGTTATTGCCATCATCGCATTCTTCACCGGTATTTACAGATCCGTTGCCACAATTTTGACCTGGAGCCCAAAGCATAAACGTGGCGCCGTATTGCGGTTTTATCGCTTCTTGACTGCGACATTTCAAAACTCCGGACTCGCCTTCTCCAGGGTCTTTTTGAGTGCAAGGCATGGTTTTCAGACAAATCGGCACGAATTTACCGGTTTCATTGTCAAAAGTTTCGTAAGTACTTTCGCAATCAATCCATTCAGCGCAAACACGGTCGCGACGAACCTTGATTAAATCGTTGGCTTCGTTTTCTCCGCAATATTTCCAGTCGTTGCCAGCAGTAGCTTCATTAGCGCAGTTTACCGGAGACACTTTTCTGCCATTAGCTTCCTCGTCACTTTTTTGATAAGTAGCTGCCGCGCTTTTATTTAACGGCGGCGTCCAGGAAAGATTTTTTTCCGCTGATTTCCAGTCAATTGTGTTGTAATTATTGAAAAGCACGCAACCTTCTCGCTGAGAAGAACCGGCAGAACATTCATTACGGTTTAAATTATTATTATCCAAATAATAATAAACATTATTGTCTTGCTGGGAGCTACCGACCGGATCGACAAATTTGGTACAACTGGTGTATTTGCTCGGACACTGTTTTGCCCAACCTAAAGTGGTAGTCGGCGCAACACAATCTCCCACCTTGGTTGCCAGAGTAGTGGTGTTATAAACACAAAGAGTGTCGGTATCTTTGTTATACCACGCCGAGTTTTTGTACTCACAAACTTCATCATCTGTCAGATTTTTCTTCCAACCGCCGAGAATCGCGTCATAATGACAGGTTGTGGCTATTTCATATGCACTTTCCGGACACGCTTCATTTGTGCCTTTTTTATACCAACCATAAGAACCGTAAGTCGGATGCTGCTTGTACTCACACAGCTTGTCTCGCGGATCTTTGAAATAAATCGGGTTTAACCCTTCGACAGCCGCGCTAAACTCGTCGCAACCAAAAGCATCGGCGGTACAAAGATCAGTATCGTATTTATCGGGATTGTTACGGAAATATTTTGTTTCTTTAATCTTTATTCCACTACCATCCATAATCAACTGATCGTCTTGACCGACTTCCGGCTCAGCAACGACACTGCAACCACGATCGTCGGCAGTACAAGAATACTGAGATTTATTGACTACAAAAATAAATTTATCGTGCGCCACATTCACCTCGGCAGCGCCGCCAGAAGTCATCATCGCCGAAGGTTCAGTATAAGTATAAAGGCAATTGGTTGCGCCGGAGGCTACTTTACAGACCTCTACCGTACCACCGTCGCGACTAATCGAACAAGGACAGCTAGTATCTCCTTCCCACGGCGAACAAGCGGCGTCAAGAGAACAAGTACGATTAAATACCTGTTGATAGGGCAAAGAAGAATTATAGGTCTTAATCACCGCCTCGCAGCCGATTACCGATTGCTCACACAAACGAGTAAATGATTTGAAGTATTGCAAAGCGTTATTGCTGTCCTGATAGGCTTTGCAGCCCAACATATATTGCGGCGCGGCTGCCCCGGAGTGATTTTGATCGCAGGCAGTTGGGGTTTTCCAGCTATTACGAATCAAATAAGCCGTATCTTTTACCTCTTCCAGCTTAACATTGTCGATATAAAAATTACTGTTAATTTTTTCAAAAACCAAACTAGCGTTGTTCGCCGACCAATCAACAAACACCGGACCAAGCTGGTAATAACGCCACTCGTTACCAAAAACAGTCGCCTGATAACCAGCACCGGCATCATCACTGCCGTAGTCAAAATAGCTCCAAGGATCATTTTCTTGATCTGAACCGATGACTCCGGAAAGATATATTTTGATTTGACTGTTCTCCTGCATTGATTTTGCCCAAAAAGACAGAGTATAAAACTGACCCTGCCTTGCCTCATAATCAATTACATTACCGTCAGTATTTTTTACTTCTAATGAACGGGTGACCTCGGCGCTGCTTAAATCCAAATTACGATAAGAATGATAGCCAACCGAATAAGCTTCACTGACAACGATACCGCCAGACCATTTATCAACCAACTGGTCATTTACCTGCGCACCGTCAAACCCGTCCTCAAAAACCAAACGTTTGTTGCCGGCAAAATTACCTTTATACGCCTGACAGCCAGGAGCGGAACATTTAACGCTGCCGCTGGCGGTTGCCAAATATCGGCATTGGCTGGCATAATCTTCAAATCTATTACCTCCCACGCTAGTACAAGCACTAGCGCTATTTAAATTGTAGCAAATACCGTTGTAGTGAATACCTCCCTGAGCAATACAAGAAGTGGTGTTGATAGCGCCGTCAGCGCCGTTATATTCACATTGCGTTACCAATCCGCCGGAAGCGACGCAGTCAGCTTTATCAAAGAAATCAACGCCGTTTTGTACCGTAGTCAAACGATAAGGATGACAGTCGCTGGTACATAAAACCGTATCTGCTAAAAGCCGATAATAAAGCTGTCCTTTTTGGTCATAAAATTCTTTGCAGTTTCCAGATATAAAAGCATCATAGTTTTCATCTCCCGGCTGTTTTCCGTAATAAGCCTGACAATCCACCGGATGATCAACAACAGTAATGGTAAAAGGCGAACGCGATCCGGCAGTGCCGGTAGGATCGCCTTTGAGAGTATAAAGTTTTAACTGATAACCGGTCGCCTCGCTGCCTTCCCAGGTATAATAAGACTCGCAGTCACCGCTAAATGGTGCCGGTTTTTGACAACGGCGCAAAAATGAATAATCTTCCCTTTGCTCTCCGCCGGCAGCCAAATTGTCTAAATTGGTAAATTCTTCACAACCAGATTGTTTTGCCGAACAGCTGGTAGCGGTGCTGGCAATAAAATACACGGGAAATTTTTCTTTAAAGAAATTGGAAGCTGTTTGTTTGTAGGTTTTATAATCAGCGCACTCAGCAGGACAATAATCTTCGTCGGTTACTACACCGGGAATAACAGTACTGTCCGACAAATCGGTATAATTTTGGCAACCAACATCATCGGCAGAACATGTCGGGGCGTAATTATCGCATTCGCCAGGCTCTGTAGCGCTACCGTCACAGTTTAAATATTCCGGAGCTATTTTTAGATAGGCAATATTATTATTACCATATTCGCGATAACCACTGCTGATTTTACCTTCCTCTATTTGGATATTGTCAAAATGGCATGAATCGGAAACCGATAAAAATTTAAAATCCATGACGTGAGCGCTGGTATTTGCCGGGAAAGTATAAGTAATGGAATAAGAATTCCACTGCGTTAAATCCGCATCAGCGGCAATGGCTCCAAGAGTAGTATTGACCGCGGCAAACTGAATCGCCGTGTTACTGCCGCAATTTTGACCGTCAAAAGCCATAATGAACGTCCTGCCGCCAAGGTAATATCCGGCATCAACACTTTGTTCGATCCGACCGCCAGCAGGAATAATCACAGAACCTTTAGATGCCACGTCTCCTTCTTCTGGAACCAATTTTCCACTACCATTATAAGTCCAATCGTAAAAATGATAATTTTTTTCATCTCCGTCATTGGCGATATAATAATCGCTAAAACTGCCGTTGACTACCAGGTTGGTACCGGATCCGGAATAGCTGCGGATTACCGCGTTACAACCGGCATTTGATTCATTACATTCTTCGACATCACGATCGAAATAAATACCTGATGATTTCTGCCAATTATCACCGTCTTTTTGCACGGCATACCATTTGCAACCGGCGTTGGCAGAATTACACTGCGTATATTGCAAACTGTTTTTAAGATAACTAAATTTCTGACTATCAGAGGTGCGAGCAAATTCTTGACAGCTATCATATTGCGCCGGACAACTATCACCGTCAAACCACCAAATATTGCGTTCCCGCGTACATTGTCCCCAAGAACGACAACTGCCGTCGTCGTTTTCCAAAATACAATCTACCGTGTTGGCGCAATCTTCCTGACGCATCCCGCCGGTAATATGAATCGGTCCGTAAGCAAGGGCGGTACATTTTTGTTGCGGTGCTTTGAGCACCCATTCCGGGTCAACCAGACCGCAAAACGGACTTTCTTCTGAATCAACTAAACTGCCGTCATCGGCAAAACCGTCGCAAATTTTATTAGGACCGGTTTTATAAAAATCTTCCATTAGTGAACGTAAAGATTTGGTATTGTTTGATTTTTGCTCTTCTGAAATTTGCTTAATCAAATTTGCCGCCAGTTCCCAACCGGTTGGCACGATTCTATATTTTCGCAATTTTTTGATATTGCTCTGAGAAATACCGTCATCCGGACCGGGCTCCAGACCGGTCTGCGGGGAGCTATAACCAAAAGCCCAATTGCCGTCCACCAACCCCTGATCCACGGCTGACTGAAGAGTCATTTCTTGAAAAATTGCGTCAGCAAAACCCTGGTTAATAGTACAATTATTCAAATTTGGATATTGATTCGGACAAGCCGCGAGCTCGCTGACAATATCGTATTCACCGCCCAGTCTAACTTTGGTTACCAAAAGAGAAGATAGCGTATTTTGCGCTTCTTGCTCTGTCTGATTATAACTGCCGGCATAACCGGTACCCGTACCGCCCGGAGGACCCTGCTCGTGAGCGCCATCGTCGTCGCACCAAGAAATCACCGCCTGACCTTTTTTATCTTTTATATCACAAGGATCTTTCAGTCCCCATAAATCTTTGAGGGCTGTTTTCATCACTTCGGATATATAGGTTTGAGAAAACTGCTGAATGGCGGGAGCAAGAATCGAACCAACCGTAATAGCGGTAAGGCTTTTACCAACCGCTATATCCCTAGGCATGTCGACAAAAGACGTCTGGACAAACCACTCCAGATCTTTTCTGCTTTCTGTCAAAAATTTTCCGGCGTTAGTGTTATCCAGATAGCGACCGGAAAAATCCACTGACAGCGGAGTAAAATTAGCTTCAATTTTTTTATTTTTTTCCTTTTCCAGCTCATCAAGAGCGATCAAAAAAGCGCCGGCATCGCTCTGATTCGGTTCGAAAGAAGACTGTAAACGCGACAACCACTCTTTCGGGCTTTGTTCGGCAAGACCGGTATAGGCTTCTTGAATTTCACGCCAGTCGCATTTTGGCGTAGGTACTTCTGTTTCAAACAAAGAAATAGTAATAAAAAATCTGACGTAAGGATTGGGATTACATAATATCGAGGAATCGCCAAAAAAGTCTTCGGAAAAAGTGCCGATAAATTCACCGGCTCCCGACTGCCAAGTGTCGGTCCAGATTTGCTCCCAAGTTCTGGCATCTTTGAAAGACCGAAGTCCGTCGCGACCCTGAGCAACTTTAAGCGCTACTTCGTGAGCAAACATCCGCGACATTTGATCCAGTGAACTGACCAACGAAAACTTCAAAGAAGCTTCCAATTCTTGCACTATCTTTTGCCTTATTGAAGTTATTACCTCTTTAATATTCGCTGCCGTATTGTTAATAATATCAGTAACCATGACTGCGGCACCAGCCGGTGTTGCCGGAGTTATGGGGTTAGGATTATTTTCCGGTCCATAAACAACCTCTCCTCCACCCAAATCTTGCGCTAAAATACTATGCCAAGGTAAAAATAAAAACAAACAAAAAATCGCTAGCAATAAGCTAATAATTACTTTGTTCGCCTTTTTTTGCATAGCCTTATTATACTATATTTTACCAAAAAATAAAAACTTTTTTTGCCTCGATTATTATTCCTTGGCAGCCTGTTCTTCTAGAACCGCTTTTAATAGTTTTCGCAAAGTATCATCATTGCTTTTATCAATTACTGCCTGATCAAGACCGCTTTCGAGTAGCAGCCGTCGCAATTCCGTCCCGGCCATCGTGTCCACCGCGGCGATCATATCCTCCTTGCTCACCTCTTTGGTTTCGCTACTGGCAGCCGCGGTATTGGTGTTAGTTGTTGTCTGGCTGTTAGTATTAGCTGTCGCTCCGGTACCGCTATCCTGCCTCGCTACTTCCAAAAACTGCGCCAAAAGTTCTTCGTCGGATATTTGATCAAGAGCCGCTCTGTCCATACCGCCGTCAGCGACCAGTACGTCGCGAAGCTTAGCAGCCAAATCCTTGGTTTGCTGGGCGGTATAGCCAAGACTGTTAACCTCTTCCGAAGCAAAACTATCTTGCAATAAATCGCTTCCCGAAACATCGGTAGATATACCGACGGGGCGGCTATCGTTAGTATTTGTTGTTTGCGTATCGCTTTTTATTGATTCTTCGAAACTGCAATCCTGACCTTCGGGACAAAGAGGATTTTTACCCTGCAACACTTCTACTCCGTCATCAATACCGTCACTGTCAGTATCAGCGAGATAAATACTAGTGGTATAAATATTGGTTTCATCCCAGTCGTTTAAACCATCGCCGTCAGTATCGGTTTTTTTAGCTTCCTCATTCGAATCTTTATTTAAAGCCGATAGATCAACTTTCGGACTTTTTCTCAAAAGCGCTTCAAAAGGAGAACTAACATTGCGCTTGATCTGCCATAAACCTAAAATTATGGTCGCTATCACTACCACCACTATCAGAGTGACAAAACGTTTGTCGCTTTTAACCCCGATTTTTTGAGAAGGCAATGCTACAGGGATTTCATCGCCCGTACCAGCCGAGTAATCGTCTTTTTTTTCCACTAAAAATTTTTGTGGCATATACAATAAATAAACAAGTGGGGTAACCTGTTTTTTGACTTACCAAACTGTGATAATTATACAAACTTTTTCAAACTATGTCAAAACATTTTAACCAACCTAATCCAATCATTTAAGAACAACTCCTGCGCTCGAGCTTTTTCTGCTATTTTAGCTTTATTTAAAACCTTTATTATCTTATCTTTTTCTATTTTTAGACCGGCACTTAGATTGTTTTGCAATTGTTTGCGTCGAGAAGAAAAACCAATGCGCACTATCTGCCAAAATTTCTTGGCATCCACCCCTTGTTTAACGAAAAAATCCTCCGGTCGCCTGACTATTTTTATTATTGCCGACTTTACCTCCGGCTGCGGGTAAAAACTCTCGCTAGCCACCACCCGAACTATTTTTGGCTCGCCATAAATCTGCACGGCAACAGCCAGCAGACTCATTTTTCCGCTTCGTGCCACGATTCTTTCCGCCACCTCTTTTTGCAACATCAAAACCAAACTTTTTGGCAAAGGCGACATGGTCAAAAACTTACGCAAAAATTTTCCCGTAATATTGTACGGCAAATTAGCTACAATCTTGTAATCATCGCCCAACTTTTCACTAATATCTCCTGACGATAGTTGCAGCGCATCAGCAGCCATTATTTCCACGTTTAATATTTTTTTAAACTTTGGCACCAATATTTTACGCATCAACGGATCGGCTTCAATCGCCAAAATTTTTGCCGCGTCCGCCGCCAACCGTTCCGTCAAAACCCCCAAACCAGGACCGATTTCCAAAACCTTGTCGTTCTTTTTCAAATCAGCACTATTAACAATGTCGTCAAGAACTTCTTGATCAACTAAAAAATTCTGCCCATAGCCTTTACGCGGACGAATACCGTAGTGTTCTAAAACATCAAGGGTATTTTCCAAAAGCATATTATAATATTTTTACACTTCCCTGCCGCAAAACCTCAATCTTTTCGCCCCTGATCTTAACAATTGTCGATGGTGAAGTTTTCTTTAGTTTTCCGGAGTTTATTACTAAATCCGGCTGATTCTTTTGATTTTTAAACTCTTTAATTACTACTCTGCCGCTATAAGGCGCGGCATTACCCGACAAATTAGCCGAAGTGGCGATAAGCGGTCGCCCGGCAAGTTTAACCAATTTTTGCGTTAGCTTATTAGCCGGAACCCGAATCGAAAAGCTGGAACTAACAACAATACTCAAAGGACCGGGCCAATATTTTTTTGCCAACCGCGCAGCTAACTTATTCAACCGAAAAAATTTTTTCGCCTGGTTCAAATCGGCGCAAACAACGGTAAATTTGCGGTCTCGACGTTTTTTAATACGCAATACCCGGCGAACTACTGCCGGATTACCAATCACTCCACCCAAACCATAGGCCGTATCTGTGGGATAAACAATAACACCGCCAGCACGCAACCATCTTACTGCTTGATCAATTCCCTTTTTGCTTGGTTTAACGATTAACATAAATAAACGCTAGATACGTAAAAAAAAGATACTATTATTACTTATTATTATTTTTAAACCATTCCGCTGTCTTTTTTATCCCTTCATCTAACCTCATCTTCGGTTTCCAACCAAGATCTCTGCTCGCCAAATCATAACTCAGACAACTCCGGCGTTGCTCGCCGATTTTTGCCGAACCATGTTTGGCTCTGATTTTAGTCTTCAGCGCTTTGGTAATTTTGTTAAAAATTTGATTAACGTTAGTTTCTTTGGCAGTGCTAATATTATAGCTGCCGATTTTGCTTCTTTTCATTGCCAGCATCGCCGCGTCAACCACGTCACTGACATAAACATAGTCGCGGGTCTGAACACCGACACCATTGATTACCGGCTGCTTACCCCGGAGCAAACGATCGATAAATATTGCCACTACTCCAGCTTCGCCATGGCTGTTTTGTCGCGGGCCATAAACGTTGGAAAACCGCAACGCCACGTAACGTAATCCGAATATTTCATAATAATATTCAAGATAATGTTCAACGGAATATTTGGCAATACCGTATGGCGACTGCGGTTGCGGCGGATAACTTTCGCGTGTAGGAATAAATCTGCGCGGCGCTTCACCGTACATTGCCCCGCCTGTGGAGCTAAAAATCACCTTTTTTGTTCCATATTTACGGCAGTTTTCCAAAACATTAATAGCGCCGACAATATTAACACTAGCGTCAAATTTAGGATTTTCAACCGAATGACGAACGCTCATTTGCGCCGCCAGATGAAAAACCGCCTGCGGTTTTACCTTTTGCCAGACAGCCGACAATTTATCGCTAGTCACGCTTAATTTATAAAATTTGGCCTTGGGATTAAGATTCGCCTTTTTACCGGTCGACAAATCATCAACCACGGTAACATGATGACCGTCTTTAATCAGTCGATCGACAATGTGCGAGCCGATAAACCCGGCACCGCCGGTAACAATAATACGCATAAAATTAAATGAAAATTTTTTAAAATCAAATGTCTTTTATCTGCTTTTTTTGGTGCTTAATTTTTATCTTTTCTAATATCCCGTCGCTGTTATCAATGAAAGCGATATTACTCCGATTGCCGCCATTACCGCGCCGAGTATCTGATGATTTTTCAACCTTTCATGATTAACAAAGATACCAAGCATAACCGTCAAAACAATATAACTTTCGCTGATTGCCGTTGCCACGCCAATAGGTATGAGCACCATAGACCAGGCGTATGCCACCCAAGCAATATTATCAAAAAAGCATTGACCAAGAACTACTTTGGTATTACGACTAAGTTTTACAAAACAATCTTTGAGCTCACGCCGATAAATCAAATAGACCAAACAAACCAGCATCAAAAAAACATCCACAAACCACATCGACATAAAAGCCGAAGTCTTTCTGCTGCCTACACCGGTTAAAAAATTAGACAGCGCCATAGTAATTGCGCCCAAACCGGCAAATATGACACCTTTTTCCAGCAACCTACGGTGGTAAAAAAGATAAGTGTGATGAACAGTAGCCGCCATTACGATGCCAAGAAAAACAACTAAAATCAATAAAGCCTGAATTACGGTTAATTTTTCACCTATCAAAACCGCGCCTAAAGCCACAGTCAAAGGCAACTCCAACCCCATCAACGGCTCTATAACCGCTAATTTTCCTTGTTTCAAAGCTTCAAAATCAAATAGCGCGGCAAAAGTCAAAACCACGGAAAGTAAAAGCAAAATAAGCACGCTCCAAAGATTTAAATAACCTAGCTCACTAATTACAAAAGGAAAAGTAAATATGGCACCAAAAAGACAAATTAAAAATAGCGCCTGCCAAGTGCCCAGAGACCGGGCTGATTTTTGAATAAAAAAATCACCAAAACCCCAAGAAAATAAAGCAACGACCGCTAAAATAACTCCGATGAAAGACATAAATTAGTATAGAGAGGCGAGTATATAGTATGTAGGGAATTAACACCGACCCCTATATACTCTATACTCCGTTCTTTAGATGTTTAAGATAGCTCTCCACAAACGGTTGCAGATCCCCGTTCAAAACACTATCAGTGTCAGATGTTTCATAGCCAGTCCGATGATCTTTGACCATTTTATACGGATGGATAACGTAAGACCGGGCTTGATTACCCCAAGCAGCCTCGGTAAACTCGCCGCGCAGCACCTGACGCTCTTCTTCAATTTCAGTCTGGTAGTACTGATGTAATTTTGATTTTAAAACTTTCATGGCGGTTTCTTTGTTTTGCCGCTGACTGCGCTCATTTTGACAAGTAACAGTGATACCCGTGGGCAGATGAACAATCCGCACTGCCGAGTCGGTGGTATTAACACTTTGCCCACCATGACCACCGGCGCGATAAACATCAATCCGCAAATCTTCATCTTTTATCTCGATATCACCCACCTCTTCTAGCTCCGGTATTATTTCGACTAAAGCAAAAGAGGTGTGACGCATTTTTTCGGCGTCAAACGGAGAAATCCGCACCAGGCGATGAACGCCATTTTCTGATTTAAGATAACCATAGGCGTAACGCCCAATAACCTCAAAAAAAATGCTCTTGATCCCCGCTTCGGCACCACGTGATTCACTCAGTACTTTTACAGCAAAACCCTTATTTTCACAAAAACGCATCAACATTCGTAATAGTATTTCTACCCAGTCTTGAGCGTCCACTCCACCAGCGCGGGCGTGAATCGCTACCACTGCATTGGCAGTATCATATTTTCCATCAAACAAAACCAGAAATTCCATATCGACAAATTCTTTTTCTAACGCGGCGAGCCGTTCTTCGGTTTCAACCCGCAAACTGACCTCCTGATCTTTTTGATCCAGTCCAACAATTTCTCCTAGCTCCTCTATCGCTGCCGTCAAATCGTCCCATTTTTTGATTTCAGCGCCCAGTGCCGCTAGTCGCTGAGAAACGGTTTTGGCTCGATCCTGATCAGCCCAAAAATCCGGTGCAGACATTTGACTCTCCAGCTGTTTAATCTCAATTTTAGATTTATCCAAATTAATCAAACTCCGAGTTTTTTCTACTCGGTCTTTTAACTCTTTAATTTGGTTTGCTAGCTCTGCTTCTTTCATAAAAACTGTCTTTATTTTAGCAAAAAAGTAATAACTCCGCCAATTTTCTAGTTCCCAATTCCCAGATCCCAATTCCCAGTTCCTAATTTCTCCTTCTTGACCAATTCCTTCCCATAGTGTTAAGTTAAATAGCTGCCAACAGGCAGTGTTCACTGACAACCGCCCACCAGGGCAAAGGAGAATCAAGATGCCAATAAAGTTCAATGAAAAAGAGCCACCAGTACTTTTAGCTTCGCAACGATTTGCTAGTCTCATGGCTGACGCCAAAGAGGATTCTTTCTTAGACTTTCCCTTGAAACAATTACAAATCTTTGCCAGCTACTCTATCACCGAAGTCCGCCTCCAGTGCCTGGAAACGATCAAAACCTGCTCCAAGGGACACGAATATAAAATCGACGAATGGCTTGCCGACTGGTTGGAAAACATCATTTCCCAGTTACAAAAGCTTGAAAAAAATGCCTCCAATCGAATGTGGGAAGAGCTACTCGAGTGGTATGTTCTTTATGCCGACGCAGAAAGACAACGGAACGGAAAAGTAACGCTGCTGCGCGCCATTAAATTTACTATTGACACAAGTAACGACTTTGTCATCAATCGCGGTATCCGCCTGGCAACCAAAACCTTTCTCGCTCGCATCGCCGACCCGAACAAGGGTATCGATAGAAAAATAGTAAAAGAAGCAACCAAGCTCCTTTTCCCCTTCTTCACCAAGACTATCACAGCTGTCACCGAAGATGCGCTCCGCTTTTTAAGACCAGGAGAACAAGCCATGGTAGACTGGCCGATCGTCGAACGTATCGGAAAATGCATCGAGATTCTCGGCGTCTACGACCGTGAGTTGTATAGAGCACTCGGCAAACTTCTCGCTCCTTACAACCAAGGAAAAATGTCGACTCGTGGATCGCGCAGCACCATAGCCACCAACGCCGAAACCGTCGCCCAAAAAACGTTTTTGATCGACCTTCTTGCCCTGATGACACGTTTACGCAGGCAAGAACAGCTGACCAAAAAAGAGGCAGGGCAAGAAGCTGCTGCCGCAACGACCGAAGAATAATAATTCAAAAACCCCCACGAAACAACTCGTGGGGGTTTTATATTTTATCTATTTACCAGCCAAACGTCTTTAGATCAATTCGACCGCCAAAAACTTTAACTCCTTCTTTTTGCAAAAGTAGTCTTTTTTTCTTTAATCCCTCATTAAACCCACCGATTTTACCAGTAGCACAAACTACCCGGTGACAAGGAACGGCTATTTTTCGGTCACGACAAATAACAAAAGAATTTTTATTGTTTTTTAAAGCTGCGCCAACCGCCCTTGCTAGTCTCCGGTTTCCCAGTTTTTGCCCAATCTGGCTATAAGTCGCCACTTTCCCTGCCGGTATTTGCTTAATTATTTTGTAAACCCTATCTCTAAAATCCATATATTTTATCGCTCGCGTGCCGCGCGCTGCGTGCCTTTACCTCACCACTACCTTCTCAACCAAGCCTTCACAAACTACCGCCAATTCCTTCATTTCTTTATCCGTAAAACCACGCTTATCAGCGAAACTCTCGTCGAGCAGCTTACCACCGCTAGAGAAAAACTTTTGCAGAGCGTATTTTTTGGCGCCTTTTATCAGCCTAGCCATCGCTGCGACATCTTCCCTGGTGTGCAGCGCCGGTAGCAACGTGCTACGAAATTCATAGTCAATTCCGCTATTCATGATTAGCTTAATGCTTTTTTTGATATTATCCGTGCCTAGCTTGCTGTTTGTCACTTTGGCGTAAAGCCGCAGTGGCGCCTTGATATCCATAGCGATAAAATCAACCATCTTTTCTTTAATCAGTTTTTCCACCATTTTAGGATTAGTGCCGTTGGTATCGAGTTTCACCGCTAGACCAAAATTTTTAATTTTTCTGATAAATTCAGGTAAATCTTTGTGTAGCGTCGGCTCACCACCGGTAATCACTGCGCCGTCAAGCACTTTTTTTCTTTTTTCCAAAAAATCCAATATTTCCTTTTCAAGAAAAAAATCTTTGGTTAATTGATCCTTCTCTCCGGATAGCTCCGGATTGTGGCAAAAACCGCATTTAAAATTGCAGCGAGCGGTAAAAACAACCGCCGCTATTTTACCCGGATAGTCAATCAACGAAGTTTTTTGTAATCCGCCTATTAACATATGATTATTATAACAAAAAGTGGTCCTAAAGACAGACCAGCTTTTTGATTTTTGTTTTTGTAAAAAAGGTTTAGCAGTTGTCGCAAAGTTGCTTGTTATACTCCTGGCGATCATGGAACTCGGCTTGCTTACCCTTGTTCCATTGCTGAACCGGACGCAAGTATCCGACCACGCGGGAGTAAACCTCACATTCTTGACGCTGCAATTTGTTAGCTGTCATATTATTTGTAATTATTCTTTTTTATATTTTTATTATTTTTTTAATTTTGCGGAGTCAGCGACTCAATAGGCAAATCTGCTTTGGTCTGCTCGTTTACCAGACCGATTTCTTCATCGCATTTGGGGCAGAAAAAATGCTCACCGGCAATATATCCATGTTTAGGGCAAACCGAAAAAGTCGGAGTGATAGTATAATATGGCAAATGATAATTTTCAGCGATTTTACGGACCAAATTTTTAGTCGCTTCCGGTGACGGCATTTTTTCACCAATAAAACCGTGCAACACGGTACCGCCGGTATATTTAGACTGCAAGTCATCTTGTAAATCGAGGGCTTCAAAAATATCGTTGGTATAATTAACCGGCAAATGAGTCGAGTTAGTATAATAAGGGTCGGCGTTCTTTTCTTTATAAGCGTCTTCGTTGGCCACAAGAATATCAGGATAATGTTTTTTGTCATGCTTGGCAAAACGATAAGAAGTACCTTCAGCTGGCGTAGCTTCAAGATTAAACAAGCTATTAGATTCCTCCTGGTATTTACCAATTTTTTCTCTCATAAAATCCATCAATTCGGTGGCAAGCGCCTTTCCTTCTGGGGTAGCAATATTTTTATCCGGTCCTAAATAGTTAAGTAATAGTTCGTTCATACCATTAATACCAATGGTATTAAAATGGTTCTTCCAGTATTCGCCAAAACGCTCCCTGACACCACGAAGGTAAAAAGAAGAATAAGGATAAAGACCCTGCTCGGTAAAATTTTCCAGAGTTTTACGTTTAATATCCAGACTAGAGCGGGCTAAGTCCATAATTTCAGCCAGAGATGCCTTTAGTTCGTCTAAACTTTTTCCTTTAGCCAAATAACCAATCCGCGGCAAATTTATAGTAACTACTCCGATACTGCCAGTTAGCGGATTGGCGCCGAAAAGTCCGCCACCCCGACGACGTAAGTCTCTGTTATCCAGACGCAAACGGCAACACATTGAACGAGCATCTTCCGGATTCATGTCCGAGTTAACAAAATTGGCAAAATAAGGAATACCGTATTTGGCAGTCATTTCCCAAACTTTATCCAAGACTCTGTTTTCCCAGTTAAAATCCTTGGTGATATTGTAAGTTGGAATGGGAAAGGTAAAAACGCGTCCCTTAGCGTCACCTTCAGACAATACTTCGGCAAAGGCTTGGTTGAAAGTATCTAACTCTGCCTGAAACTCGCCATATTTTTCCGGCATTAACTTGCCCCCAATAATCACGGCTTCGTCGCGATAATAAGAAGGCACTTGTAAATCTAGAGTCACATTAGTAAATGGGGTTTGAAAACCAACTCGAGTCGGGACGTTCATGTTAAACAAAAATTCTTGCAATGCTTGCTTTACCTCTTTATAATCAAGTTTGTCGTAACGAATAAACGGAGCAAGTAGCGTGTCAAAGTTTGCCACCGCCTGTGCGCCAGCGGCTTCGCCCTGCAAAGTATAAAAAAAGTTAACTAGCTGACCAAGAGCGGTACGAAAATGCTTGGCTGGTTTACTTTCTACCTTACCGGCTGCACCAGCAAAACCTTTGACAAGCAAATCCTTAAGATCCCAACCACAGCAATAAGCAGCGAGCAGCTGCAGATCGTGAATATGAATACCTGCGCTAGAGTGAGCCTCGCGAATCTCTACAGGATAAACCCGGTTAAGCCAATAATGAGCTGATACGGCTGAAGCAACGTGGTTGTTAAGTCCCTGTAACGAATAACTCATGTTGCTATTTTCCTTGACCCGCCAATCAACTTGCCGCAAATACCCCTCTACTAGCTCGTTAGAATCAATCATCGTCTGAAAATCTCTGATTTGACGACGCTGGTCGCGATATAAAATATAGGCCTTGGCAGTCTTGATATGTCTATTGCGAATCAAAGCCTCTTCGACAATATCTTGAATCTCTTCAACAGCCGGAATTGATCTCTCGTGAAACTTTTTGCTGACTAAATCTACTACCTGATCTGACACCTTTCCGGCTATTTTTTTACTGCCTTCACCAGTGACCTGCATCGCCTTCCAAATAGCATTAGTGATTTTTTCTTGTTCGAAATCAACAATACGCCCATCCCGTTTGATGATTTGCTTGATGTGATTTTTACCCAAAACTGCTGCCGACATAATTATTTAGTGGTTAGCCCGCCTGCAACGCTTCCGCGCCCGCCTGCCATTGATATGGCATTTCGGACAGGTAGTATTACGGGCAGATGGTTAGTGGTTAGTGATTAGTGATTAGTGATTAGCTTGCCTCGCCGAAGTCCGCCGCGGCGAACGTAGACGGGTGGTTATAAAAATTTTCTAATCCCCAACTACCAGCTACCAACTACCAACTAGTCTTTCCCTAGTAACTTCCCCAACTCTTGCTGAAAAGCCTTAGCATCTTTGAAAGACTGGTACACGGAAGCAAATCTTATAAAACCAATTTTATCTACTTTTTTTAACCGCTTCATTACCAGTTCTCCAATTTGTACAGTGCTTATTTCATTGCCTTTTGATCTGACTTGAATATCACGTTCAATATTATTTACTAGTTTTAAAAAGTCATCACGACTAATCGGACGCTTTTCTAATGCCTTTTTCAGACCACCCTGGAGTTTTTCTCTAGAGTAAGACTCTTTATGACCGTCTTTTTTTATTACTGTTAAATCAAGAATTACCACTTCTTCTTGGGTTGAAAAACGAAAACCGCATTTGAGACATTCTCGACGACGACGAATAGAAATGTCATCAGCTCCGGTACGCGAGTCAACGACTTTAGTTTCTTCATGATAACAAGCAGGACATCTCATAAAATCTTAGAAATTTTGAGGGTTAAAAAAAGTCCCTAGAGTGGGTACTTTTTATCCCCCCAAATATTTTGGCTAATTTTACCCCTAAAAAATTCAGAAATATTTTTATTTTTGTTTTTTAGGGTGATTTAAAAAATGCTGCCGTGGTGAAATGCTATTTTTTCAATCAACCCAATATATTGTGTCTATGTTTTTAGTATAACACTAGATGTAGTACTGTCAAATATTTAGCAAAAGACAGCTTTCGTCGCCAAAATACTGTCTTTTTATAGTGTCGCTTTTTATCAAAAAAAACATTTTTCTCGACCCCCTGTGGATAAGAAAACAAGGTTAAAAAATAGACCTAAAATTTAAAAATTTTTTCCAAAAAATCATTGCTGTTATTTGGCGTAAACAGCCATCCGTCGACACCCTCTTTAACCATCTCCGGAATACCCCCAATTTTCGCGGCCAGCACTGGTATACCCAAACCCAAAGCAACCGAAATAATCGTTGGTGAATTTTCATAACACAATGACGGCACCACCACAAAATCGGTTTGTTTGATCAATTCATCCCGATCTCTCCCCTCAACTCGTCCATAGATTGTAACCCGCTTATCTTTTATAACCAGTTTTTTAATATCAGCTAATTTTGTTCCATCGCCAATAATGTCTAGTTTCCAATTTCTTAATTTATCAGTTTCTATTTTTTTTAAAATTTCCACCAACCAAACAACCCCTTTATGATCTTCGATCTGCCCGACATAAATTAACTTTATTGTTTCTTTTTGCGGTTCAAGATTTAACTGTTTTACTTCCGGCAGAGCGCCGAAAGCCAGATTGACTATTTTTTTAGAATCTTTAAAAAACCCTCTTTGAGTATAAAAATCCAGCAACCACCGAGACGGCGAAATCACCTCATCAGGAGAATTGATTAGCAAGCGACAAGTTGCGCTATAAATTTTATAAAAAATTCCATTAACTATCTTTTCCCTGCCAAACAACAAAAGCCCCGAGGGCACGACCAGCTGAACGTCGTGAATAATATGAGTATTTTTTATTTTCAAATCTTTGATTGCCCGCCAAACGGTATAACCGATACCTTTAAGGTTATGAGTTAAAACCAAATCAGTTTTTTCCCGTTGCAAGATCTTTTTGACCGTAAAATAAGAATGAATATTAAAAATATCAAAAAAATGCCATGGCAGGCGCAACCACATCGGTTTTTTATTTATATTAACAAAGGAAAACAAATTGAACGGATAAAAACGATAAATTTTAACTCCTTCAATTTCGTCTATTTTCGGTTTCATACTTTTCCGACCCTCCCAGGGACAAACCGTAATAACAAAAACTTCATGACCGTAGCTTTTTAGTCGATCAACATCTTTTTTAACCACCAACTCCGCCCCGCCACGATAATAAGGAGTGTATAAACTATTTATAATGCAAATTTTCACAAAAAATAATAATTATTTTTTACGCCAAAAACTACTCCACTTTAGACAAAAAACTTATAATTTTTAACTAACCACCTCTCGATAAACCCTGTCTATTTGTTTGGCTATTTCCGGCCAAGTATATTTTTCTTTTACTTTCTCCGCGCCAGCTTCCCCCATTTTTTGCGCCAAACTGTCGTTACTTAATATTCTATCTATTTTATCCGCCAGATCAGAAACATTTCTCGGTTCGACCAAAAACCCTGTTAGACCGTCGTCAACCACCGTGCGAACACCAGCTAAATTCGACGCAATTACCGGTGTTGCGCAAGCCATAGCCTCAACATAGACTAAGCCAAATGCTTCTGACTTATCAACTGAAGGCAAAACAAAAACGTTAGCGAAATTATAATATCTTGCCAAATCAAAATCACTGACATATCCGGCAAATAAAACCCGATCCGCCAAGCCCAATCTTTTTACCTGAGCTATATAACAATCATGCATTGACCCGCGGCCAACAATCACTAATTTGGCGGGAGTTTTAATCTTTGACATGGCTTCTAATAAATAATTCAACCCTTTAAAATAATGCGCGGCATCTAACGCGGCAACAAATAATATTATTTTTTCTCCGGTCTTTAATTGATATTTCTTTACCAGCGCGTCATCTTTTTTCTGCTTATGAAAAATACTAAGATTAGCACCTAGCGGTATTTCAACAAACTTTTTTTGATCTTTTTTTATTTCCTCAGCAATATTTGAATTTTTAGCATAGTCAAGAGAAGTAACAATCACTTTGTCCGCTATCCTGATAATTTTAGGCATTAATTTTTTGGTATGCCAGGAAAAATATTTACCCAGTAGGCCGCCACCAACCACATCCATATGATAAGTCAGCACCAATTTTTTTTCTGGATATTTTTTTTTGAGAAAATAAATCGGCAAAGCGCTACCAAAAAAAGGATAATGAAGGTGAATAATATCAAAATCTCGTAACGACCAAAAAAGTTGCGGCAAAAAAGCGGCATTACCATAACTCAACCAAGGAACAAAACTTTTTAACTTAAAATTTAAAAACTGATGCTCGCTTTTTTTATAATGAGGAATAAAGACAACAATCTCGTGTCCTATTTTAGACAATTCTAAACTATAGTGAAAGGCGACGTTGCCGATCCCGCCTTTATAGGGAGGAAAGGTACAAACAACTTGAGCTATTTTCATAATTACCAAATAATTATTTTTTTCGCTATCCACCAATATGCGGTCATGATCGGATTAGCTATATCGCGTAAAAGCGGATTGTCTATCTCCTGAAACTCTATTTTACTTACTAAATGTTTTATTAAATCCCTGTCTTTTAATTTTCTGATTTTTCTTATCTTTGCTCGCCGTAATTTGATATAGCGCCAATTATCCGCTTCGATAATCCATTGATAAACTTTTATTTTTTCTCCTAAAAATCCTCCCTTAATCGAAAAAAATATTAACCCGATTTCCATCACCATAAACATCGGCAAAAGTAGTATTATTGTTAATGGATGAAAGACGGTAAGAAAAAATATAAAACGATTCCGCTCCATCCAGTAATACTGCTTGATGCTCTTGGCAAACTCGTATTTGTGATACACCACCGAATCCGGCGCCAAATAAAGGTTATATCCAGCCAAACGTATTTTCCAGCTTAATTCCAAATCATCGTGATACATCCAAAATTCTTCGTCAAACATACCAACTTTTTCTAGGACGTCCCTGCGAAGCAAAACAGAAACTCCGGAGAAATACGTGATGACGATTGGTAGGTGGTAATTAGTAGTTGGGGCAATGTAATCGACTCCGCTGCCGGAGGAAAAACCAAAACCTAGATAATGCAAACTGTTTCCCAATGTGTTTATTTTATTTTTATCCGAGTACAGCATTGCTCGCGACTGTACCGCACCCCAATTATCCAACTTTGCGGCTGCATCGACTAGTTTTTGCAGCCAATCATTCTCTACTTCTGTATCCATGTTAAGCAAAACAAAATACTGAAAACCAAGCTCAATTGCTTTTTTAACACCATCGTTATTGCCCTTGGCAAAACCGTCATTATTTTTATTAACCACAATTTCCGCCTCTGGCGCCACGTTTTTGATATAATCAACCGTTTCCTGACTCGATTCGTTATCAACAATAATAACCTTAAAAGAACCGCTATACTTTTGCGCTCGCACGCTAGCAATACACTCCGCGAGGTATCTACGGGCATAGTCTTTATAGTTGATTAGTATAATTGCAACATCCATATTTTTCAGAGAAATAAAAAGTAAAAATATTTTTAACTTTTTACTTTTAATTTTTTACTTATCTTTCACCGCTATTTCCCGCACCACCCTGGTTATTTCCCGCTCGATCCTTTCCTGTCGTACTAAAATCCGAAAAACAATGTAAAATAAGACTAATACCGAAACATAAACCAATAGATCAGCACCACGACCGACGCCTAGTTTATTTGCCAGCACATCGGTCGTCTGCGGCAAAACTACCGCCGCACCAACTAATAGCCAAAAGATTAACCAAGCTAATAGCTCGCGTCCGCGGATTTCCTTTTTTACAAAACGAAAAACAGTGCGTAGTAAAACGAACAAGATAAAAATGAGTAACAAAATTTTAATCATCATATTTTTTTAACCAACTATACTTTTTTTTATTAAATCTTTAAAAATTTTTATAGCGGTTTTTACTCCCCTGCCGTATTGATTGTAAATAATTTCTACCGGCACTTCGCGATAACGCAAACGATGTTTAGCAATTTCACTTTGAATCTCTGAGTTATGCGCCATTTGATCTTGTGTGATTTTAATCATTTCCGCTGCTTCACGAGAGAGAACCCTAGTGCCATTATGCAAATCAGTTAAATGTAACCCGGTAAATAAATTATGCCAAGGAATAATAATTTTAAAAAGTATTTTTTTACTGAGTGGTAAATTCCTTGCCTTTTTACCCAAAAACTTTGATCCAAGCACAACATCGACTTCGCCGGAAACAATTGGTTTTATCCATTCGCTTATTTCTCTTGCCTGATGTTGACCGTCGGCATCAAAATGAACAATAACGTCAGCACCGTTATCCAACGCGTACTGTGTACCGGTACGAAGAGCCGCTCCTTGGCCACGATTAATTAAGTGGCGTAAAACTTTTACACCACTTAGTTTAGCCAAATCATAAGTTTTGTCTGGCGAGCCGTCGTCTACGACGATAATATTTTGTACCGGATAATATTTCTTCAGGTCATCGAGAGTAGCGACGATATTTTTTTCTTCCTTATACGCCGGAACAACTATAAAAATTTGAGACATAGTTTATATACTGACAACGCCTTTTTCCGCTTTGGTATAGTCAATAATCTTTTGCAATCCCTCTTCCAGTCTCACCACCGGCAACCAACCTAATTTTTCTTTAGCAAGAGTAATATCTGGTAATCCCAACTGGCTCATAAACAACAATGGATCTTCAAAAGTTACTTTTGACTTTGATCCAATCATTTTGATTATTGTCTCCGCTACCTGATAAAGGCTAAATTCATCGGGAGATCCCAAATTTATTGGACCGGACTCGGAAGACTCCATCATTTTAATCATTCCGTCAATAACGTCGGAAACGTAAACTAAAGACGTTTTGAAGTCTTTATCGCCATAAATCACCAAATCTTTATCGTCGAGAGCATTGGTAATAAAATCCGGAATCATTTGTCCGTCAAAAAGAGGCATGCGCGGACCATAGGTGCGAAATATTCTGCCAATCTTAGTATCAAGACTATATACCTGATGATAAGTATTAACAATTGACTCGGAGAATCTCTTCCCTTCGTCATAACAAGCCCGCGGAGACATCATATTAACGCTGCCAACAACATCTTCACTAAAAAACTTACTACCATTTATTCGCGGTCCATAAACCACGGAAGAAGAAGCATGAAAAAACTTCGCTTTGTATTTTAAAGCCACCTCTAAAGCATTATGTGTACCCCAGCTGCTAGTTTCTAAAGTTTTTATCCGCTGAGGTTCGAAATTTTTTACTGACGTTGGACAGGCAAGATTGTAAATCTCAGCTATACCAACAACCTTAACTTTAAACTTATCTAATTCGGGAAATTTTTCCAAATCAAGCGGTTCGACCATATCATGTTTAATAAATTCAAAATTAGGATTGCTTAAAAGATGATTGATATTGCTTTGTGATCCAGAAACAAAATTATCCACACAAACAACGTTGTGATATTGAACTAAATGGTCACACAAATGCGAACCCAAAAAACCGGCTCCTCCGGTAACTAAAATATTTTTACGATTAGCTGACATAAAGATACAAAAATTATCTCCGTCCAGGAGATGTCCCAAAGGGACAAAAAATTAAATTATTATTTCAATTATTACTTTTTAAAAGTCCAGACTCGATGCAAGGAAAAACTTACAAGTAATGACAACGCTATCCCAATTGCCTTTCCTGCTAAATCATACCAGCCAAACACGTCAACACTAATATACAAACACGTCTCTACTATACTAAGCGCCGCCAAACTAACCAATAAAAATTTCAAATATTGCCGCTGGTAACTTAAGCGCTTCTCGTCATGAAAAGTCCAGGTTTTATTAATAATAAAACTGAAAACATTAGCTGTAGCAAAAGCTACGATATTAGCAAACAAATATTGCTCGCCCCAAAAGTCCCAACCTCTGGTCAAATAAAGGTAAATCGTAAAATCTATGGCTGTATTGGCAACCCCTACCAGGCAAAACCTTATTAATTGAAATAACATAAGCACTAACTAATCTATTATAGCAACATTTACACCACCTTTGTAATCTTGACTAAAAGCGGAAAATTCGGTTTTGATAACACCGTTATTATCGAAAATTTTTACCGTCGGAAACACGTTCGTCTTGGTCGTGACGATCTCCAGTTGTCCGTCAAAGTCGTAGTCACCAACCGCGAGATTAATTCCGCTGGCGTATTCTGTGCCAAACGAAAAAAAACGATTTTTAAAACTTCCTGCTACGTCGTAAATATTCACCAAATATTCTCCGACTCCCAAACGACTAACTACTATTTCATCATGATAATCACCGTCAACATCTCCCGCCGCTACCTTGATCCCGCCGCGATATTTTTTATCATCAGCAAAAAATTGCCCCATCACTTTACCACTTTGATTAAAAATACGAATATGCGGTCCTCCGCCCTTACTCGGAGCAGTTACTATCTCGCTTGTACCATCTAGATTAACGTCGCTGGTAGTAACGCTTACGCCGCCATTAAATTTAACATCGTAAGCTAAAAAATTATTTTTTTCTTCACCTAGTAAATCAAAAATTTTTATTTCTGGCTGATACTGACCCATCGGGGCAGTAATAATATCTTCCACACCGTCAGCATCAACATCACCAACCGCTAAATTAACACCTCCGGAAAATTTGGTGCTATAAGCAAAAAATTGACTAATAATATTTCCCTCTTGATCAAAAATTCTGATATGCGGTCCTCCGCCATTACCCGGGGCCGTAATTATTTCTTTTTGCCCATCGCCGTTAACATCGCCTACGGCAACATTTACACCGCCTTTAAAATTTTCAGCATATGCAAGAAAGGTTTTAATATCTAGCGCAAAATTATTAAAAATCTTAACCCAGGGTTTATTACCGCTACTAGCGCCAAACACTAAACCATTCCTTAGATATGTCTTGACCGCTACCGCCGGATCGGTTGAAACCACTGGCTGCAAAACCGGCGTTAAGGCAGGTACGACAACAGTGCTAGAAAAATTTTTGGCGTTGTAATCATATGCCGCTTTTATCGACTTGCCGGCATCAACCAATCCATAACCAAGCTTGCCTGGCAACAAAGGATTTATTGAGTCAATGTTGGTTGCTCCTTGAATTAAAAAATTATAAATCTGCGCCGGAGTAAAATCTTTATTGATTGATTTAATTAACGCTGCCACGCCCGTTACCATTGGAGCCGCCATTGACGTTCCCTGCCAACCACCGCTATAGTAAACATTCAAAACATCTACATTGGAACCCAGGAAAAGCTGGGTGGAAAAAATATCTTCACCGGGAGCCATCAGGTCAATACACTCCTTGCCGTAGTTAGAAAAAGGAGCGATAACATTATTTTTGCCCAAAGCACCGACTCCGGTAACCATCTCGTCACTATTAAACGTACGATAACAAACCGGATAAAAAGGAAACCTGTCCATATCTATGCCGCGATTATAACCATTGCCGTTGCCGGCGGCGGCGGAGATAAAAATACCAGCATTATAAGCATCGTTTAAAGCTTTCTTAAATTCATCGCTCTGCTCTATTCCTTGGAAGCTAAGATTAATAACATCCGCTCCGTTTTTTATAGCATATTTTATCGCTTCAATCGTCGGTCTGATATCAGCGGTACCGTAATTATCTAAAACCCGTAATGGCATGATTTTAACATTCCAAGCGACACCACTTATACCAACATTGTTATTACCTACTGCCCCTAAAATACCAGCGACTATAGTACCGTGGGTAAAAGAATCAATGCTATATCCGTTATCAATCCTAGGCACCGGATCAGCATCACCGTCCAAAAAATCAAAACCGTTAATATCGTCGACATAACCATTACCATCATTATCTATACCATCTTCACCTATTTCATCCATGTTTACCCAAATATTTCGCGACAAATCAGGATGGGTAATATCCACCCCAGTATCGAGCACCGCCACCACTACTTGTTCCGATCCTTGCGTATAATCCCAAGCAGCTGGCAAATTCATTTGACCTAAATGCCACTGCTGATAATAATCAGGATCATTTGGCATCATGGCAGAGGCAGTAAAAGACATGGATAATAAAAACAAAGAAATAACCGCCAAAAAAACAATCCTTCTCTTCTTATAGCTATTCATATGTCTTACATTTTACCCCAAAATAAGATAAAAAACAATTTCTAAAACCCCCTTTTATCGGGGGTTTTAATTTTACTAGATCGTAGCTTCTGTCTAATAAGTAGTAATCTCCTCTCCGTCAGGATAATACTCTGTATCTGGCACAGTAATAATGTCATCCCAATGGTAGCCTAAACCAAGAAAAACCTGTTCATTAGCAATATGTCTGCGATATCCGGATTGAAGCAAAAAAACCTGCGGATAAGTCTTGTATTTAATCAGGGTGCCGTTTAAGTGAGTATAGGCTTTAATAACATCGCTGCCGGTTACCAAACTATTAAGCGTAATTGCGCTTACAGCTTTTATCTTACTCCACTGATAGCCGAGTCCCAAAAAAACCTCACCAGTAGTAATCCAGTGTTTCTGACCATCAGCAACCACGTAAACTTTGGGATCACCGCTGCCTTTTATCAGTTCACCATCATTTACCTTCTCGGCAACTTCAGTTGTTGGAGTAGTAACCACTGGCTGACTAACAACGGCAAGAACAGTTACCCCGTAACTTTTATCTAAGATGTTTCCCGCATAGTCCTCTGTTTTTAACTTAACAGTATAGGTGCCATCCGTAATATCGCTCCACTGATAATCCCAAGTGGCAAAAGCCGATCCATTATCAGTAATATTGATCCAGTTGTCAGTAGCACCAGATTTATTAATACTTATTTTTATCGTAGCAATGCCGGCCGTACCCTGGTCTTTGGCCTTACCGCTAATCTTATAAGCGGTCACACCTTCTAGCTTTTGACCTTCGACCAAATTGGTAGTAATTAGCTGTGGTTGCCAAACATCATGAGTATTTCGACTTACCTGCTCACTGGGAGTAGAGCCCCACTCACTGTTAGTCGGACCATTATTTTTTGAGGCAACAAAAACACCATATTCGCCAGCATCTCGAACTTTATTAGCGTTATCATCATTCAATTGAGGTATCACTGCGGATATACGCTGTCCATCAACGTAAAGAGTGCTCCGAATATCTACTGTAACAAAAACTCGCAAGCCATTTGTTGGTATTGGCTCTTTTAATCCCGACCAAATCCACATTGAATTTTCATAAGCGGCCTCGCCTAAATCCTTATCCGTTCCCCAACCCTGCCAACCAACAGCGCCGGCATCAATCCAAAGCTTTACATTTTCAAATTCCCTGCCAAAATCAGCCGAGCCGGTATTTTTGACTGAAAAAAAGTTTAGTTCATCAACGCTTTTGTCCTCTTTTTGATTTGGTATTAGCGCGTCCATCGCTAAATTGTCCCAAGTAGCGGGATAAACATTAACAGTCTGGGTCAAATAGCTGGTCAAATCCTCCGAAACAAAAGCAAAAGATCCGCTAGGTAAACAAAAAAACGCCGCTAGTAAAATTCCGACAAATAAAATTTTGTTTTTCATATTTTTTAAAAAAGAGTTAAGAACCGATAATTAATAACCAAAATATTATTAATTAGTAATTATTAATTATTTTATTTCCCTCCAAGACGCTTGAGCTGATCTCTGGCATCTTGATTATTTGGCTCGATTATCAAAAGCTGTTGATAATATTGTTTAGCAGTTTCAATGTCTCCCATATCGCTATAATACAGCGCGAGCATTTTTATAAATTCTGCCGGTCGATCGGAATTGTACTGCCAACCGCGTAATAAAATTTCCAATACCGACGGATATTTAGTTTTTATTTTATCTCGATATAAATCAAATAACCGACGATAAACCGGCATCTCCAGCGGATGATTGTTAATTATCCGACGGTACATTTCTTCTGTTTTACCATAGTCGCCTATCGAATAGTATACATCAGCTAAATTGTACAAAACTAAAGTATTGTCCGGCTCTTCAGCTAAAGCTTTTTGGTAAATTTTTATAGATCCTTCTGGATCACCGCCCTGATCACGAAGTCGCGCTAAATCAGAAAGTGCAGTCGGATTTTTTTTGTCGCCGTTACTGTCTTCCAACTTTTTCACTGTTTCTTCGTATTGCTGTTTTTGCTGATCAGTTAGATTAAGTCCCTCTACCGAACCCCACTCCAACTGACCTTCTTTGATATTTGATTTCCATAAAAAAGTACCGGCTAACACTACAAATATCACGGCAACAACTATCTTGGGCCAACGTTTTCTTATAAAATCAGTCATATTTTAAATAAAAAATCTCCTCGTAATAGATTAACTACTATATTATAGCATATTTCGACTTTCGCCAAGAGGGGTGGATAATGAACTACCGCCCCTCTATTTACTGGCTACTTCAGCCGAGACATTAATCTTATTTCAAAAATATTAAGTTGTTAAAACGTCGAGGGTCCGGGGGCGTAAGCTGCGCCGAGCCCCGACCCGTTTCGGTAATTATGGTCTGCAGGGGCGGGGCGGGGTAAGGAAACCTTAAGGTGGTAAGGACATGCGCTTGCTTGCGCCCCCGGAACTCTTTGGTTGCTTTCTAGTTACAGAAAGCAACTGCCCGCCCCTGCCTACCGGCAGGCAGGCGGCATGAGGGCAAAAGATGGGTAACAAGATAAAAATATTTGCTTTATCTATCCAAGGACTACACTTCCAAGAGCACTCTTCTCTTACATGCGGAGTTTTAACTAATTAAAACAAAAACCCCCCGCCATGCAAACTGCAGGACGGGAGGAAAAATAGTTAAATTAACAATTTTTTATCAAACCCGATTTGGTAAAGATTACCAAGTCAAAGTATGACTGTCTGAAGGTAGAGTCTTGACGAGATAACCATTGGTCCAGTCAGAAGACGAGGACGCAACAGTATCAGACCAAGCAGAGTCACCACCAGAGTAATCAGACCACACGAAGTAGTCGTTTTCGGTAGAGTTGGTAACCTGAGCGCGACCATGAGTAGCGCCGGCAGCCAAAGCACCGGTTGTAAGGACTTCACCAGTGGTATAGAGAGTAGTAGTAATGTTGTCGTAGAGAGCGGCATTGGCCACGGTTCCCTTCAAGACATAAGTCTTAGAAGAACCAGCGGCAATGGTCTCAGCCGAACCATCATCAAACTGCACCCATACTTTTTGGTTATTACCCTCAGCTAAGGTACCGCTTTCCAAATCGGTGGCGGTAGCATCAACGATAGTAACATTCAACGGAGTTGACATGTTAGCGGCGTTGTAGAGCTTGAACACACCGAGAGTCAAAGCAGAGGCACTGTCATCGTAAGTTGAGATGTTGAAGCATAGAGTCTTCAACGCAACAGAATGAGCAGCGTCAGCAGCTACCTTGAACTTGAAGACTTGGTTGTCACCAGTGGTCAAAGTAGTGCCAAGGGTTTCCTTGGTTACAGTCGGCTTGGTAGCACGAACAACCATACCACCCTTACCAGTGATATCAGCTGAACCGCTGTCATAGACAGCAGTACCAGAATCTTCACCGGAAGCAGCGAAGTATCCGTTGTCAGTGGCATTATCGTTGTCGATATCTAGCCTTGGCTGTTCACCGCTGTCAGCGCCAGCATTGATGGTGTTAAGGTTACCCTTAACAGTCAACACAGCTACGCCATCTTTAGGAACATACATCTCAAGACCAGAGAACTGGACAGCGCCGCTGGATAGATAACCAGTAGCAGTACCAGTAGTACCATCTTTCTTCGGATATTCGATAACAATGCTGTCAAAGTTATCATCGGTGTTAGCGTTATAAGCAGAAGCGCCTACGTTATAGACAATAATTCTTGCTTTAGTAACGTTGTAACCTTCGCGAGTAGCGGCAAATTTGAATTTGCTCATTACTACGCCAGCATTACCAGCAACGACGATATCAGCATCTGGGGAAGCTGAATCCTGACCAACGGTCAAAGAACCAGCGCTGTAAACGGTATGAGCAACAGTTGGGCTGTCATTATAAGTACCAGTGACATCAACAGTATTGCTGTCTTTGTCAGTAGCGCTAATGGCAGAACCAGCCATCTGAACATAATACATATCATTATCACCTGTACCGGCAGTAGAAGAAACGTCTGTTTTCACAGTTAATTTCTTGGAAGTGCCAGCTGGGACGGTCCAGTTGAGGTTGGTAAATGCTAATACGCCTGCGCTAGTTGGGGAGACAGTAGAACCAACTTGGGTAGTACCATCCCACAAAGAAGCGGACAAAACGACATCATCAAATTCACCAACAGTATAAGAAGCACCACCATCCAAATCGCCATAACCAGTCATGGTTATAGAGTTGACCTTAACAGCGCTCTGGGAACCAGCATCGAAGCTGAAAGCAACGGTGTTGACACCAGTAGCTCTCTTGACCAAGTTCGCAGAACTTGGGGTAGAAGCTAGAGCAACGGTCAAAGCAGATGATTTGACAGTCATGTTGTTACCAGTGTTAACTGCATACGGAACGATGTCAGTAGAGGCAGTTAGATACTGGTTGGTTGATACTTCGCGGATACTGGTGTCGCCAAAGGCAGACAAAGTGGCCTGGAAAGCATCATCAATGAAGTCACCGGAAGTATCCTCAGTGTTACGTACATCGGCTGTGAAGACCAAATTCTTAGTCTCGCCAGCATTAATGACAAAAGAATCAGTAAATGAAACTTCGCCAGTAGTGGTGGCATCAGCAGACACAACGTATTCCTTCGGACCCATAATGGTTTTACCAGCAGTCAAATCAGTGATCTTAAGATCGGTGAAAGTATTGTTGGTAGAACCTTTTACTTTACCATTACCAGTAGAAAGTTTGGCAATAGTGAAGCCGATAGTCTTGACTTCAACTGCTTGATCAGCAGCAGTCATACTAAACTTGTAGAACTCTACATCCTGGGTACCCTTGGCCACATCGGCTTTGAGCGGACCATTGAAAGCAACGGTCACCTTACCACCCTTGGAAGTAACTTCAATGTATTTGGTACCAGTGCTGGAACCATCAAAGGTACCAGAAGTGCTGATATCAACATAAGCACCGATGCCGTAAGTCTTATCAGAAATTACAACATCGATAGCATATTCAACATATGTTCTAACAGTGTAGCCCGAGCGACCAGAGATGTCGCCTTTGACCTGGAAAATTCGGGTAATACCCTGTGGAATAGTATAAGCGCTGTCCAAGACGAAAATCATCTTATCACCAGTCATGCTAGCAGAAGAAGCTACTAAAACATCGTTAGCATATAGCTTCAAATTAGCTAAATTGCTATTACTGGTAGAACCAGCCTGGGTCAAAGCGATTTGAGTCAATTCGAGGTCATGAGAACCAGCGGCAATCTTGAACTCGGATAGGGTTGCGCCAGTCTGTCCGATAATCGGAGAAGCTGGGGTAGTACCCTTGGTGATAGTAGCTGTGGAAACAGCCTGGTTACCAATAGTGATGGCATTACCCTTTACAGGGAAAGTGCCAGCTACGCTAGCGGCGCCAACTACAGCGGCAGCATTGCTGACCTCAAAGTAGTGAACGTCGGAAGCAGTAGGTGAAGTAGCAATATCACCTTTGACCATCAAAGTCTTGGTGGTATTAGCAGCAACAGCTACATTTAAATTGGTAAACACGGCATCATTGGTAGAAGAACCAATGCTGCGACCGCTAGTCAAACGAGTAGCACCATCATACAGATATAGGTTAGCAAAGTCAGATACAGAGCCAACGCCAGTTCTGTGGACGGTTAATTCGGTTAGAGCAGAAGCAGTGGATCCAGCAGTTAAATTAATGCGTAGAAGTTCAACGCCAGAAGCCTTGGTAGGAACAGTCATAGCGCCTGGATTACCAGAAGCTAATGATACAGTCAAAGCGCCAGTACCAACAGTAGCGGTACCACCAGCTTGAGCTGTATTAGTTAGACTACCAAGAGCACCAGTAATTTCAGTACCAGTGGTATAAACCAAAGTATCAGAAATTGTGATGACATCGCTTAATTTAAAGCGATTAGCATTGAAGGCATCCATAGAAGCAAATTTTTGCTTCTTGCCATCAGCATTAATATAGTAAATATCGCCAGAAGCGGCATATTTAACTAAAGAACCTGCTGGGTGAACATCGGAGGTAAAAGCTGCGCCTTCGGTGTAGTTGTTCCAAAAACCATCTGGAACATCTACGACTCTCTTGGCCCAGTTAGCGCCGAATAAAGTTGTAGCACGAGCTTCACTATCTATGTGGCGTAAAACGCCATTTGGGGCAACAGCATAAACCTTCGGATTGGTAGTAATCTTTGCAAGCTTGGTGCCTGGGCGGATTACAACGTTAGTACCGAGAGGAATAGCTTCTAGCTCAGACTGAGAAATAGTCTTAACGCCGGAGAAATCACTGTACCATGAAAAGTAAGTGGCTTCAGTCGGGAAGATATATCTCTTACTGGCGTAGTAGTAATACACAGTCGGGTTGCCGGCCTGCTTGATTAAGTCACCTTCGGCAACAGCAGCTGCAGCGCCAACAGGCAAAAATGCAGCTAAACCGATAGCCCAAAAAATGGTGGCTACAACAACAGAGACGGTGAAACCTTTTTTAATTAGTTTTGTCATAATAGACCTTTTTCTCCATTTGTGTCGTCCAGTACATATTAATGCCCAATTGGAATGCACTAACATATATCCAGACAAGCACATTTTATTAATATTAACCGTGAAAACTTCTCTTGCGAGAATCGACCTTGTTATTTTTCACATATCAATTAATTATGCAAAATCCACCTAAAGTGAACCCTACATATTAATCTTAACGTGAATTAATTAATTATTTTAAATCCTCCAATTGGCTATTTTTGCTGTCTCCCGTTTCTATCTCTTCGCCCTTAACCTCCGGCATTTCAACCTTTACTTTATTTCGTAAATCCTGAACAAAGCTATAAACATCGCCCTGCAAATCTTTTACTGTCGAAGAAATATTAACGATATCTTTCAGTGCCGTTATCGTTTCTCCGCTAGCAAAAGTTTCTTTTACTTTATTAAAGTCGTTTTTTGCAGTTTCTAATTTAACCAAAAATTTACCCAGAGCGTCTCCGGCTTCTTTTTGGACAGATTCTTTGTTCTCTCCGGTAGCACTAGCGGTCAGATCTTTACCCGCTTTGATAGTCACTTCTATATTTTCTATAAACTTACTAATTATTTCCGCTTTTTTATTAAAAATAATAGCGAGCTCCTGCGGAGAAACCGGCACGCTAGTACCGCCAACTTGCTGATATTTTTCCAAAACCACATCAATACTCTTATCAACTACCTGATCGGACGCAAGTATCGCCTCATTTATATCTGACGTTGGAACAGTAGCCTTGTTACCCAAGACCGTGGAATAATCACCAACTTGCTTACTTACCAAAGAGGCGAGTTCGGCTGCTTTTCCCGGTTCACTTTCCTTGTTTATCTTTTCCAAATCGTTCTTTACTTGTTGAATATTTTTCTTATAACCATTTAATGAAGTCTTTATCTTGTCGGCCTTATTAACATCTGACTCGTCTCCCAGACTAATCTGTTCAACTTCCTGCAGTCTTTTACCGGCAAACTCGACTTGCAATTTGGTTTCCGACTCTTGATCAAAAGTAAAAGCTAGCTGAACACGTTCGGATGTTAATTTTACCGGATACAAAAAATCCCCAGGCAAACTGCGATCAGCCCAAGTAGTGGTAACAGAACTACTGGCGATTAAAACCAACATCAAACAAACTACGGCAGTCAATCTATAGGCAAAGCTGGTTGGAAATAATAAACGAAATACGCTCCATGTATAATTAGCCCCGTCTTTGGAAAACATTTCGAAACGAGAACTCTGCTGGGCCTTAACTTGGTATAACAAAATATCCCGGTTCCGTTTGACCCACTCGGAGTCCGGTTGACCGGTTTTAATTTCTTTTAGCTTATTGATGAAATCTTTATTTTTCATCTCTTTCAACTAATTCTTTAAGTGTATTGAGTGCGCGATGAGCCAAAACCCTCACGCTACCGTTGCTTTTGCCAAGCACGCTGGCAATCTCACTAATGCTTAATTCGTCGAAAAACTTCAGGACGATCACCTCACGGTATTCGTCTTTCATCTGACGTAGATATTTTTCTAGCTTTTCTACATCAGAGGCTAGAGCTACCCGCTGGTCTACCGGCATAGTCTTAGTATCGGGTAACTGCTCCAAACTTTCATCGGAATCAGGAATCAATCTTTGCTGCGATCGCTTACGATAGAAATCAATCACGAGATTGCGCGCTACCTGATAAGTGAAAGCGTTTAGATTGTCAATTTTTTTATTCTCAAAAATGTATTCCCAGATCTTCAAAAAAGTTTCGGCGGTTAAGTCTTCAGCTTCCTCACGGGAAGAAACCTTAAAATAAATAAACTGATAAATACGACTGACATATAAATCATAAAAATGACCGAAGATTTCCGGATCTTTGGTCTTTAACTTCATTAACAAGATTTTCTGTGAAATACTGCTCATTTACTATGACGAAATAGCCGTCTTTTTGTTACACCTCGTGCTACATTTGAGGTAAAACAGTGGAATTATTGTAGCTTAAAAGGGCTATGGTAGCAAGGCGGTTATCCACTAAAATAGCCTTGGCACACAGCTCTTAACTGCTAACGACGGCCTTATCTACTATTTAATAACAGCGGCTAATTACTTATACGTATAATTAGACGTATCAGGCGCTAATTTGTTAACAGGAACTAACAAGCACGCCCCCCCCCTGCATACTGATACTTCATACTGTATACTTGTATTTGTCCACTCTATCCTGGACATATATCTTCAAAACATGCTATTATCCCTGTATTAATAACTAAATAAAATTATGAACAACTCTCCTATTCGTCTATCTGTTTCTGAAGCCGCTCGCCTTTTTGGCATTGATCAAAAAACTATTCGCCGAGCTATAAAAAATCAAGAGATAACGTACGTAGTTGTTCGCGGTCGCTACCGCCTTAACTTTGAAAATATTCTTAAGTGGTCACAAAAGAGACCAACGGTAAAAAATAAACTTTCAAAAGAAGGTCTCGGACAGTTTGTAGAAAAATGGAAAATTTCCTCCCCCTTGTATTCCCCTAACCCTAAAAGCTATCCACACACAGATAAAAAATAGTTTCTTGCCGGGAAAGCTTTTTAAAAAACCACTCCTCTTTGGAGCGGTTTTTTATCTTTTAAGTTATAATTTTTTAAGCCTGCACTTGAGACGGCGCTAAGCCTTTTTTAGCTCCGCTTTTTAAAGTTTGGTGATAAAGAACTATGGTCTTTTTTACTATGTCGTCCCAGTTATAATTTTGCATAACAAAATCCCGACTTTCTCTACCAATAGCTTCCACGTTTTTTTGGTTATCCAATAAATGTTTTAGCCTGCTTACTAAATCGTCAATTTGTTTATTACGAAAACTAAAACCATGACCGCGGACTACTTCCAGATTTTCAGTAATATCAGAAGCCAACACCGCCTTGCCGTAAGCCATGGCTTCCAGGATAACTATTGGCAAACCCTCTGATTCAGAAGGTAAAATAAAAGCGTAAGCATTAGCAAAAAGTTGATCTAAGACTTTACCGTTTTGATATCCGGTAAAAATAATGTTTTTACTGCCATAAGACAAGTCGTGCAACTCTTGAACATAATCATCGGTAAAAGCAGAATCACCGACAATAACCAGCTTTTTATCGGTTTTTAGACGATGAAAAGCATTAATCAAATAATGAATGCCTTTGTGCCGGACCAAACGAGAAACCACTAAAAGATAACCGTTTTCCTGCAAGCCAAATTTTTTAGCGATCAGGTCACTGCCGCAATTAACGTTTTTGCGACCAACGCCGTTGGGAATATAGACAGTATCGGTATTATAGATCTGAGAACAATAATATTGTAATGTTTTAGAAACCGTAATGGTTTGATGAGCGAACAAACAAGCCGCACGCTCTCCCAGCTTCAAAAAGGTACGGGCAAATAATCCCCATTTCTGATGTTTGCGATCAATACAATGAAAAGTCGCCACCACCCTGACTTGAGGTTTAAAAATTCGCGGAATAAAAGAAAGTAAAGCCGGACCGACTCCGTGATAATGAATAATGTCATAATCGGAAAACAATGCGTGTAAAGTGGCGATAAAAGTATGAGAAATCGCATCCAAATGTTTAGTTCTGATAGACGGCAGGCTAATTAATTTAATTCCACGAAAGGACTTTTTATCTACTGGCGCATACCAAGGGCGGCAATAAACAAAAACCTTCTGACCAGCCTTAACAAGACGGACAGCTAATTCTTCTACATGCCTTTCGATTCCACCAAATTTGGTAGGAATACCCTTTTGACCGATAAACGCTATTTTCATATATTAAAATTTTATCAATGCGATTAATCATCTTAACATATATAACAATTTTTGTCAACACAAAAAGACTAAAAAAAACAAGGGTATTTCCACCCATGTTTTTTATCTAATTTTAAACATTTTTACTAAAAATTAACTATTCTCCCACGATTAGAAGCTTTTTTATCTCCTGGCAGATTAGTTAATAAGCCCCTAGGGAACCCGCTCAATTAATACTAATCATTATATGTATTTTTGCCAAAAACCTAAAAGCCCTTTGATTTAAAAAAGAGTTGTTGTTATTATAATAAAAAGTGACAAATATTTAGTCTTTAATAATAAATTAATATGAAAAAGAAAAAAGTCGTAATTTGTTCCAGCGCATCTTTTGAAGAAAAAATACTGGAATGGAAAGATAGATTAGAAAAACACGGTTTTGAAGTGTTAAAATATCCTACAAAAATTAAAAACGATTTTCTAAATAGCTACAACAAAGAATTCTCCGAGCATTACAATGCCATAACTAAGGCAGATATCGTACTAGCCCTAAACTTTGAAAAAAAGGGTATTGCTGGCTATATAGGAGCTGGCGTATTTGCAGAAATGGCGTTCGCTTTAGGACTAAACAGAGCTTTAAATAAAAAAATAGAAGTATGTTACATAAACCATATTTCGAAAAATGAAATGCCCTATTCTGATGAATTAGCTTTATGGCAAGATCTCGGTTGGATAAAACCTTTTGAGCGATAAACTAAAAAAAAGTCGTGTTTTCAAGACACAACTTTTGAATTTTAAATTTATTACTGCCAATTGTCAGTAATAAATTTTTCGAGTTCGCTATAAGAAACTTCAACCTGATGAAAGTCTTCTGCGCTCCCCCACCAATGATAATTATTATGATAGATGTGGAATCTACTCCAGTCTTCAATATTTTCAGGAATTAACAAGCCGAACTTGCTTGCATTATTGAAAACATACGATCCTGGAAGAGGGGTGAAACGAAAAAGAGAAACCCTGTCAATCATACCACCGATGTCTTTAAGGAGCGAAATAGTCTCTTGGGTACTCGACATGTCTTCCCCGGGAAAACCATGTACTAGGAAAGCTTTTACCTTGATACCCAGGGAAAAAGACAGGGTGATGGCTCTACGTATTTGATTACAAGAGATGTTCTTACCCATGGCTTGGAGCATTCGCTCACTCCCGGACTCTATTCCAAATTTAAGTTCGAGACATCCAGCATCTTGCATGACCTCAAGCAATTCGTAGTCAACTGTATCAACTCGAGAGAGCGCAGACCAGGCTAGCCCGAGACCACCTATCTCCTTACACAAGACATTAACTGCCCTTTTGTCGACCACAAAATTGTCATCAACAATTGCAAACCCATTGATCTGATATTCACGCTTTAAGTACTCGAGTTCGGTTTTTGCATTAACACCAGAACGATATTGTAACTTCTTTTGCATTACAGCACAAAAGCGACAGGAGAAGGGGCAACCCCTACTTAACATTATATGTGTCATACGAATATCGGTGCCTGCCAACCGATTATTCATAATAAAGTCTGACTCGTCAAGCAAATGTCTGGCAGGAAAAGCAAGCCAATCAATATCTTTATCTAGAGGACCTGCCTGGTTTATGACCAAAGATTGACCACTAAAACAGCAGACGCCACTTACTCGAGAAAAATCTTTATCATGGCAAGCATTAACTATATCAACGATAGTTCTTTCACCACATCCGATCGCTACCACATCGGCTTTAAAATCAATAAAGGTTTTTTGGGGATAAAAACTAGGGTGAACACCGCCCACAGCGATTACAACATCTTTTGAATAGCGAGCTAAAAATCTTACATTTTTAAGAAGATTGTATGTCGCTGAAGCTGGTATACTAAAACCAACCACATCATAACCCCTAAAATCATATTGCTCATCCCCGCTAACGGTCTTAAATATCTTAACTTCAATATTATTTTTTTCAAGAAAAGAAGCGAGATACAATACCCCAAAAGGAGGAAATTCTTTTCTTTTTTCCTTGAAGTGAGCAAGGTCATAAACCTCTGGATACACTAACGCAACTCTTGCCGTCGTATTCATAGATGTCTCCTTTATTTGTTGTCAAAGACAGAAAAATTTTTCTGTTGTACTGACTAAAAAATATACTATAATAATATTTTTGTCAACACAAAAAGACTAAAAAAACAAGGGTATTTCCACCCATGTTTTTTATCTAATTTTAAACATTTTTACTAAAAATTAACTATTCTCCCACGATTAGAAGCTTTTTTATCTCCTGGTAGATTAGTTAATAAATCGCCCAAAAATAACTCAAGTTTTCTGCCACTTACCTCGTCGGTAGCGCTAATTTTCACATCTTTAGCAATAATAGCATTCTGCCCTAACTGACTAACTAACGGCGTTAGCTCCAAAGAAAAGTTGGCTATCGCCGGGATACTTTTTATTCCCACGGACGACTCGAGTCGAGGTAAACGCCAAATCATTTCTCGAGTCTTAGAATTAAATTCCAGCCCCGATCCAGTATTAACACTTTCTTGCCCCGTCCAAATAACATTATTTGGTAACACACAGCTAACCCAAACGTCTTTAACGGCATTAAAAGCATTGCTAATTTGCCAAAACATCCGATACTGAGTAGGAATGCCCACAACCGGTGGCAACGGACCGATGCCTAGCTGCTCCCCCTCTACCGTGTAATAGCGAGCAAAAGATTCCAGCTCTAAGTTAGCGCTAAACGACTGTTTGATCGCCGGCAGTTCTGCATCAACGGTCAGATGTTGACCCTGGTAATCTACCGCGTAGCTGACACGAGGAGTTATTTCCAAATCTCTGACGCTATTTTGTTTTTTTGTTTTAACACTAAAGGCAATCTCCCCTTTTTGTCCCATAGTAAGAGCGCCGATGTCTAAAGTTGCATTACTGCCGTCCCAAACTGCTTTTTGACCAGATTTCCAAGTGCTGACATCAAATACGGCGGGAGAAAAATCGAGTTTAACTTTAGCGTCAGCAATATCAAAGTCTTCTTGGTTTTGGTAATTGAGTAGATAGTTCACTTCTTCGCCCGGTATCGGCCAATATTTATCTGCTCCATTTACCTGGACGGCAAGAGAAAAATGAGGATGAAATATCTTAACCGTTGATTCTTTTTTATCCAAAAGCAAAGCCTTGCCATTATGAAAGCCGTAGAGCTGAAAACCAATATTTCCTTCTACAGCCTCGGCTGGCATATTAAAACTGGCACTACCAGACAAATCTTCTTTGACTCCGGTTGTCAAATCACCTAGTGTCCAAAAATTTTTGGATAGCTGTGGTTTGGTCGCCTTCACCGCTAGACCGTCACCAGGGACAATCAACAGTCTTGCCTTATTAATATCCGCGTCATAGTTATTTTGACAATTAAGCTGAAAATCAAAGTCACTACCGTTAGTAACCAACGGCGGCAAGATAAATCCGCAATCAAGCATTGAACCAGAAATTTTATAGATAGCAGAAGTAATATTTTCTTCCCGCCAACTAACCACCCGATCATTTATCGTTCGCTCTTGGGTATAATCAAGGCGAGCGTAAATTTTTTCTGTCGTATCGTAATTTCCCCAATTTTCACCTAATAATTCCAATTTTTCGCTGGTTCCGGGTTTGATCTCGCCAATTAACAAACTACTACTGACAACATCATACTGACCGTTAGAAGTTTCTTTAAGGACAAAATCCTCAGGTAACTGCAAAGACAACTTAGCGTCGACTAAACGACCATTTTTCCTGGAATTATCATAATTTATTACTATTTTAGTCTGAGCACCATTTAATACTTGTTTTTCTACTTTAATATTCATATCTACACCCAGAGACACCGCCCATTTTGTAAAAACTACGGTGATATAAATATTAAATACGATCAAAAACACCACCCCTAAAAACAATACCGTATCGGCGACAAGATGTTTTTTGTTAAATTTATAGCGAACCTGATAGCGTTTGCCTAGGCGGCGAAAAATCAAACGAAATGGTCCGAAAGTTAAATCAATTACGCCTTTCATATTTTTTACTATTTCAATATTTAAAATACATTGGGACTGGTGGGTATAATCTCTAAACTACCGTCATAATTAATATCGTTCAACAAAACCTCCACACCGTCTTTGTTGCTTGGATCAAAAGCCATAAAACTCTTACCTATTTGTTTACCCCTAGAATCCCAGACTTTTACCTCCGGACTGCCGCCAAATCCCGGCGCTGTTACTATTTCTGCTTTGCCATCACCGTTCAAATCACCGACTGACACATTTACTCCTCCGCGAAATTTTTTATCATAAGCAAACCAACCAGCAGAAAGTAGTTTTCCGTCTTTATTAAAAATTCTGATCTGCGGACCGCCGGACACACCCGCTCCGGCCACTATTTCATCTACACCATCGCCGTTGAGGTCTCCCAGGGCAACGTTTACTCCCCCGCGATAATCGGTGCCATAAGCAAAAAATCCAGGACTAAGCAGTCTGCCCTGATTATTAAAAATCCGAATATGCGGACCGCCGCCATTTTCCGTGCCGGTAATTATCTTTTTAGTACCGTCATCGCCAAAATCACCAACAGCGATGTTTACGCCCTTGTTGTATTTTTCACCATAAGGATAAAAAGTTCTCTCTTTTACTCCGTTGGAGCTATAAATATCAACGCCGGAACGACCAGCCACGATTGTTTCCATTTCCCCATCAGCATCAATATCAATAATTATTATCTGCGATAATCCAGGGTATTGTCTTTTGTAAGTATAAAATCCGCCGCGCAGACGCTCGCCGGTAGCGCTAAAAATACGAACAAAAGTGCCGTTGACAAAAGGACTGCCGATAATCTCTGACAACGGTCGATACATAATCACTCCGTCAGCGCCGGACAAGCTGACATAATTAACCCTTGAACCGTCATTAACTGTCGGGTCCTGTTTGCCGGATATTTTTTCAAACTCTTCGTCACCTAAAGTTATTATCCTGCCCTCTTTTCCCGAATTAAGAAACACTACGCCTTTTTCATAGTCTCGCCGCCACAATCCCGGCGCGATCTCTGATGAACCGGTGTCGGTATTATAAGCGGCTGATATCGGCTGACCCAAATCCACGTCATATTCGTCATACCACCACAATTCGCCGTGACTTTGCGTACCATAATCAAAACTATAATAACCATTATTCATCATAGTTGAAGCTAATCCGTAGCGCATCAAACGATAATTTTGCCAGTCACCGGTATTAGCCGTGTTATTATTGACTACCGTTGATTTGGGATTTTGACCATAAGACATATAGTCAGTATAAGCATATTGATCAGTCACCCAATCTTTCCAGGCGTAAGCGTTTTCGATTAATCGTCCGTTAAGAAAATCTTTATAATCATTAGTACCGTTACCAAGTATTATTTTATCCGGTCCTTCCAGCTGTCGAGATTTACCCAGCATTGTACGCATACCTTCATTCCAGGCAGTGTTGAGCCAAGTTGGGTTGTCCTTTGCCCCGTCACGGTTAATGTCCATGTCGCCGTCACCAACCCAAGAAGCGCTGCCCCAAACATTATCATAAAAAATACCATCCCACAGTCCGGTCGACATTACCTGGTCGTGCATAAACTGCGCTAAATAAGTATTCCAACGCTGTCCCGACGCATTTACCGGCGCTTGGTTAGTAACGTTGATCGACCAGTTGCCTGGCCAAGAAGAAAAATGTTCACCATTAGAACGCATCAGCCACCAGCCATCGCTCATACCCGCTAACAATTTGTGCCACGGACCGTTGACGCTTTCGATCTTGTCGTAATGACCGCGAGGAAATTCTTGACTGGCGACATAAGCTAAAATTTTTATCTCGGGATTAAGCTGTTTGATTTTTTTAATCTGTTCCGGAGAAGTTTCCTGAGCCTGCATACCCAATATTACTAAATCCCATTTGGCTAATTTAACCGCCTCATCATCGGTAATAGGAGTTTTGAGAAAATAATTGGCTAGCCTGGGATACTGACTGCTTTTTACCGACGCCGGATGCCAGGAGAAAAAAACAAAAACCATTACCAAAATCACCAATGGTATTAAAACATTGGTTAACTTTGCTAAAATTTTTCTACCTTTACCGCGGCGGCGTTTCATATTTTTCCCCACCTAATAATTGATTATAGACATCCATTATCCTTTGATAATGCTCTTGCGGTCCATATTTGATTCGCGCCAATTCTTGAGCGTTTTTTCCTATTTGCTCCAAATTAGGATCGTCTAGCATTGCCCGTAAGTTAGCACCAAGTGATCCTTTTTTCTGTGGATTGAATATCCTGCCCACCTGACCGATGATCAGTTCCGGCAAAGCACCTTGGGTGGATACCAACGCCGGCTTGCCATAGCTAAAAGCTTCCAACACGGTTAAGCCAAAAGCTTCGTATTGTATAGATGGCACAACAACGAACTTACAATGACGAATTTCTTCTTTTAATTGCTCTTCTCCGAGCTTGCCCAAAAACTGCACTCGATAGCCCAAATTATATTTATCAACCAATTTTTCCAAATTTTTACGATCCGACCCTTCACCGGCGACATGCAAATCGATATCTATTTTCTCACTATAAAGAGCACGAATTAACTCTTCTATTCCCTTGCCGCGCTCCAAAGCGCCAAAACAAAAAATATAATTTTTGGCCCTAGGTAAGACTAATTTTGGTTGTGGAAGAGTAAAATGCGGTATTACTTTTATTTTTTCTGTCGGCCATCCCCACTCGACGAGTTTGGTTTTGACAAACTGGCTGGGAGCAATAAAAATATCAACATTTTTCTGATAAGTTTTTAAAGCACTGTGAACATACATTTCCGCCGCCGCCACAGTCGAAGCGCCAAAAGAATTCTTGAGACAACGGTGCAAGACGCAATTGTAATAACGATGCACCTTGCACCGTTCACAAGTTTTGCCACCAATAAACAAACTGTAATTAGGACAAATCAACTTAAAATCATGAATCGTCATTACCACCGGCAGTTTAAAATGCTTAAAAACCGGCAAAATCGCCGGTGACAGCTGGTGATAAATATTATGGATATGAACAAGTTGCGGATGAGTTTTTATAATCAAACGCGCCACATCTTGTTGCGCCGCGCGGTTGTAAATAATATTTTTAGCCTTTCTCAACGAATCTAATGAATAATTTGGTCTTTTTAAATCGACATTCTTGGCAAAATAATCCTGATAAGGCGTAGCTTGGTTTCTGATATTAGCCATGGCAAAGGGAATCACTTCGTTGCCGTTATCTTCAAGCAATTTTTTGAGATCAAAATAATACCGCTCAGCGCCCCGAGCTAAATAATAAAATTTATTTACCTGTAAAACTCTCATAGATTTTTTAAAAAAATTATTTTCCGCCAACCCGGCTAACCGCTACCATACTGCCCAAAAATACCCAAAAAAACACCACTAACATATTGATGTCAAAATAAATGCCAAAATTGGCAGACCATAAAAACATTATAGCTAAGGTAAAAAATGTCAAGAGATGGCCTTTATATTCAGGTAACATTTTTCTGTAATGATTTTTGAAAAATCGCCACAAACCGTAAAACAAAGACAAAATAATCAATATACCAAAAAAACCCATTTGTACCGCCATGCCGACAAAATCGTTATGCAGGTCGCGCATTTCAATATTGTATTCCAAACCGCTAATATCAAAATTAAGTCGCTTGCCAAAACCAATACCCCAGAGCGGATTAGCACTGAATACCTGCCAGGCTGATTGCCAGGAGGCTAGCCGCCACATCGCGCTGGAATCCTGGCTTTCGGCAGTAAAAAAAGAAAACAGCCTGAATTGAAGAGAATGGGTCAACTCCGCGTCGGTCAAAAAATTAGTCGTCTGCCAGGAATAAAGCCAAAACGACAAAAGAGCGACAAAAAGCAAAACCAGTAAACCAAAGCCAATCATTTGAAAAAACTTTTTTCTCTGCTCCGCCTGATAATAAAAAAAGGTTATGGCTAAACCCAGAATCAGCGCCAGCCATAAATGTCTTTGCAGTGAAGCAAGCAATCCGACGAAAAAAACGCCAAGTAAAGTCAGGTAAAAATATTCGGTCTTGGTCCATTTACTGCGAAAAGCTAAAATATTAATCAAAATGATTATCAACGCTGTCAGGTAAAAACTGTGCGGTCCGCCGAGCAACCGCGTTCCCGGAGTTGATAACGGTACATATTCGACCCATATCCCCTGTCCGCTGACCAGTCCGTAGACGATGAAATAAACCAAAATCACACCGGCAGAAATCATGACTTTTATCATCCGGTCAAACTGTTCTTTGTTTTTTATAATATTAACTAACAATAAATAAACGACAAAGTACACGGCAAAATTTTTAAATGTCGAAAAAGAAGAAGAAAAATCAGCACTAACCTCTGAAAACGAACGAATAAAACTGCCGGTAATCACTGCCAGCCAAAGCCACAACGCCCAGCGCAAACCCTTGCCGGCAAAGACAAACCTTTGACCGACCTTCCAGTGTAAAAAAAGAGAGATGACAGTAAAAACGATAATTAAATCTAGGGGATAAAATTTTATCGCTTGATCCGCCCAAACTAAAGACTGCAAGGTAAACCAGCGCTCAAAAACCATGGTGCAAAATATAATCGCATAAACGCCGACTTGGGGAAATTTTAAAATAGCTAGTCCGGCAATAGCAAAACAAAATACATACAATAGCAGGTTAAAAGACCAAAAAATACTAACCACCGTAAAAAGACTGATCGCCAATATCGCGATAGCGGTAAATACGAACTCTTTAGAAAATTTATGCATATTTAAAGTAAAGCCAAAAAACAACAAAAAAGTAATTATTAATACCTTGTTTTAATTTTATTCTAACATTTTTTGCCTAATTTTTCAAATTTTTTTCAAAAAGAAAAGGGGCGGTCTTGGACCACCCCGATTGAGATTAATGAAACGACTATTTGAAACTGCAGTTCCAAAAGCCGTCATGGCGCTCGGCGATAGCGCAGTCGACCATGGCGTAATGCGAATTACACCACGTTAGTCGAGCGGCATCATCGTCGCCCTCCGGGAAAAACGAGCAGCCGTTAAACGGACCGCTCACCATCTTCCACAAATGTTCATCGATCGCTCCCTGATCGTAGATCACGAAGCGTTCGCCTTCATATCGCCGCCAAGCCATGCATTGCATAGTGTCAACCTCAACAGTGCAGACCGGCGCTACACACTCGTCAGTCGACTCGTCGCAGGTCTCCTCCGGCAAACAGGGAGACCCCGCACCCCCGCACATGTCAGTCGCTTCGTCGCACGAATCAATCGTGCAGAAATGACCGTCATCGCAAGGATCAATGGCGGATTCAAAACATGTCCCGCCAACGCATGTTTCCTGCCCGTTGCAGAAAACGCCATCGTCACAGTCGGAGTTGTCGTCGCAAGTCGGCGGCGGGATCACACACTGGGCGAGATTCTCGTCGCAAACCTCGCCACCGTTAGTATCGCAAGGATTGCCGGTGTGCGCGCAACTGTTTACCGACTCATTACATGTTTCCTGCCCGTTGCAGAAAACACCGTCGTCACCACACGGATAACCGCTGGAAGTGCAGTTATCCGTGTTTTCGTTACATCCTTCAACGCCGTTGCAGAAAACACTGTCGTCACCACAGGGGGTGTCGCCAGCGACACAACTACCGCCAACACATACTTCCTGCCCGTTGCAGAAAACGCCATCGTCACAGTCGGAGTTGTTATAACACTGGACCGGCGCGATAACATAAACGACTTTTTGGGTCGCATACGTATACACGCCATCGTAGATATCCAGATGTACGACATAGCTGCCGGCGGTGGCGTAAGTATGATTGACGTCCGCCCCAAACCCCGGAGTAGTACCGTCGCCGAAGGACCAATAATACTGCAAATCCACCGGATCAACCAGCGGCGAAGTGCACGACTGGTCGAAAAAATTCATTACTTCTCCCACCATACCGATCGTTGGCATGTAGGAGAAATCTACATCCACACCCTTGAAAACGCCGGGTGTGAAATCAACAATACCTCCGTCGCAGGTCGGCGTCCACGAGACTTCACCATAATATTCGCAAGCAGACAGATTAAAATACCCGCCTGCCAGCGTCTTCGGTCTCGCCGAGTCGTAATTCCCTGCCGGAACCACGACATGATAAATATGCCCGCCCTGAGGATTCAGTGTGACCGTCAGCAGGTCACACGCCGTACCCGGGTCATCACACCCGAAGTCAACCAAATCAATCGGTTGTTCCGGGTAGTAAATGAACAATTCGGTTCCGGCTAGCGTTACCGTGCAAACCGACGGCGGCGAAGTGTCGTCGTTATCATCGTCGTTGTTATCGTTGTCGTCGTTGTCATCGTCATTGTCATCGTCATTGTCATCGTCGTCATCATCGTCGACAGTGTCGTTATCGTTGTTATCGTTATCGTTGTTATCATCATTGTCATTATTGTCGTCGTTGTCATCGTCATCGTCATCATCATCGTCGACATCATCGTCGACAGTGTCGTTATCGTTGTTATCGTTATCGTTGTTATCATCGTCATCATCGATCGACGATGCCGACTCTTTATCCAACACCGTATCCTCCCCGGCACAGCCGAGAAAAAGCACGGCTAAAACAACCGCGGTTAACAAAAGAACTTTCTTCATTGTCGTACTCCCTCAAGATTGGAGGTGAGCGCCTCAAAATAGAGACGCTCACCGATTTACTGTTTACTGTGCCGCTGGTCCGCCGAAGCGGAGGTGTAGCCCTCCGCCCAGCCGCCAACGCATTTCATCGTTTTCGTCCTGACCGAGATATCCTTGCGGCAATGAAAGAAACACCGCAAAACGATCCGCGGCGTAAAGCCGCCAAGACATAGTGGCATATCCGCCATAAATATTGGCAGACGATTCATACCGGTTAGCGGTACGAGCGCCGTTTTGCCAATAACTATGACGAGCGATTCCGGGAAAATCCGCGAACGGACCAACCCGAATCTCCCACCAAGAAAAAGGATAAAATCGGACGTTGCCCAGTAGTCCCCATCCAGTTTGACGGGTACTGGGGTTTTCCGAGGCGTAAAGGAAGGTCGCCCCGGCTCCGATTTCCAGAAAATGAGTCAAGATCAGATCAGCATCGAACCCGGGAACAAACATTCCGGATTCATCGATGAGCTTTTGCTCATCGACTTTGTGCCAACCCTTAATCGGTCGGTACGCTGATCCGTAATTGCCGTAGCCGCCTTCCAGACGAAGGGACACTTTGAAGTTGTCCCAAAGCGAAACAGTGGGCTTTCCCACGTGCATCGTCACAACGACTTCCGCGTCGTTTTCGACAACATCAAAGTACCATTCCTCCGAACCCGGAGGCAGATCAAAAAGAACCTTTTCAAATTTGATCTTTTTGGCATTGCCATCACCGCCACCGCCATCACCGCCGCCCGTCATAACAGGTGGAACTTTAGGAATGGCTGGTGGTGATTTAACGGCTGCCGGAGGCGAAACAGCAACTACTTTCGTAGCTTGTCCCGGACCAACCAACTCGTCTTGGTGTAAACACCAAGTCGCCGCCGCGACGGCGCCAGGAACGACTGTTCTGGGCACAATAGCCCAAGAACCGTCCCAGTCCGGAGGCGCAATAGCTTCCACGCGTCGACGATCCAAATCGTCTTGCGCGACACGACCGCCTTTAATATGTCTGCCTGTGCCTAAGACACCGGGTGTCTCGCCGGCAGCACACATATTCTTGGTCGAAGTCGGTGACGGCAACAAACCGTCGTCCATAACCCAGTTATTAGCATGCTGGGGCAACCCCAGATAACTGGGATACGGCTTAGCCGTCTTGGTCGCCGCCTTTTCCTCCGGGAGAGGAACGGGCTCTTCAGTTTTATCTGCAGCGAGGCGCTGATCACTCTCCATGATCAGCCGTTTTGTTTCCGCCCAACATTCGGCGAGTGCCACTTGAGCATCGTCGTTGTCGGCGACCGACCCCTCCGGGTTGGTTAGAAACAGGCACCTGGCGGCTTTGTCCGTCTTGACCGGCAAACAACGGTTTTCACCGCATGCTTGACCGGATAAATCAGGCACATCAACTCCGCCCGGAACTGCCGCAGGCATGCGAATAAAAATTGTCTCGCTTTGGACGAGGAACACCTCGCCCAACTGATAGCCGGCATCAGTAAATTTTAGCTCCTTGGTACCGGCATCAACCCTGCTTTCCAAGCCGAGGCACTGGTAGCAAAACGCTACCCTTTTTCCGACCAACGATTGATCAATCCAGTTACTGGGTTGATCGACGGCAAAAGCCGTCGAAAAAAACATTGCGATCACCACCATGATGACCGCCCACAACATATACGTCTTCTTCATGCGTAGCTCCCTTCTCTCCAGGGCGATCACCCCGGTGTGGTTGTAGGTCGATAAAATTTTATTTATTTTTTCAAAGTTCTTACCGTTTCCAGCGCTTTAAGCACTGATTACGATCCCGTCGTCCAGACGGGACCGGCTATCAATGATTAATTATTTTTCGGGAAATAACATTTTATAAAAAGCGTCCGACTCCTCTTTTTCACGCAATACATCATCTGTCACTGCGATCGGCTGGTTATCGGTCTCCACCGGGATTAATACCGGAATCTGAGCAGAAGAAAAATCATCATTAAAACTTATGTATTGAGCCTCCGTCTCTTCCTCCGAATTTCTGGCAGTTTCGTTTTTCTCTTTAACCTCTGGATATTCTAAAGGACTGGAAACAAAAGAAATCATTTTTTCTGCCTGTGCTTCTTTTTCCGGATTATAACTGAATAAAACATAACCAACGGATAAAACCAAGCCTAAAGCAATCGAAGTAAAAATATTTAAGGCAATATTCGGTTTTACCGGATATTTGGAAGTAATCGGTTGGTCAACGGTTTTGACCACGATATTACTATTACCGGTATACTCAACGCTTCCGCCAGACAAAGCTGCGGCAATACTACCGGCTAAAGCAGCAGTTTGGTTTTTGTCAGTATGATAAACATCAATGCTCAAAATACCGGTATCAGGAACAACCCTGGTAACGATGGTTTTTTTCCATTCTTGTTTACGTGCAAACAAATCATTGGAGAACCCTTTTGTTGCGACACCACCCTGCAAAACCTTATCCATAAAAGAAGTGGAATAAACCAGATAGGCAAGATTATTACTCATCTTTTCCGCTGAACGAATAGCAGAATAAGCGTCCGACCCCTCACCTTGCTCAATCACTAATACCTGAACCGTAGAGCGATATTTAAAAGGCTGAAAAACAGTCGCGGTCAAACCGATAACCACCATTAACAAAACTACCGAGAGAATAAATCCGGCTTTATTTTTAAGTATATTTAAATATGTTAAATTGTTCATAAAAAATTAATCATCAAAAAAATGACTTGTTTATATTGTGTGTTTAAATCTCTAAAATTAAACAAAAAAATAGCTAAAAACACTCAATTTCTCCTTTTTAATATTGTAATATCCAACCTTATCATATTTTATTCATTATGTCAATAGATAAAGCTAATCTTACCAATAAAAAAACAGCTCGATATTCGAACTGCTTTTTAGATAAAAATAAAGCCAAAATGTTAAACAAATTCTTCAAGCGTAACATTTATCCTCTCTTCTCTCCCTTCTCGCCAAACAGTTAACTCGACAACCGTACCAACCCCATACTCTTGAATCATGCGGCTAAATATATTTTCACTATTTATTTCTTCTCCTTCAACTTTCAAAATCACATCACCTATTTGCAGGCCAGCTTTTTGCGCCGGACTGCCTTTTTCTACTCCGATAGCTCCCAAGGAAATGTTTTTATAAACCAATACTCCGCGACGCAATCCTTGGTATTTTTTTTCTACTTCGGGATTGATCATCATCTGACCTAAATCAAGATAACTAATTCCTATTTTCACGCGTGATATTTTTCCATTTTTCAGTGCTTCATCAATTTTATTACTAAAATTTAAAAGCGGCAAAACGACATTCTCTCCGTCCAAAGCATAAACTAAACCAATCAATTTACCGTTTTGATCAGTAACAGCTTCACCTAAAGCGACTTTTTCAAAATCTGATTCAGGCAAATAATAGCTATCTAAAATTTCTGCGCTCTCTATTAAATCTTTATTAGTTTTATTTGCTCGATAATTGATATTTTCCAGTAAAGAAGTTTTGATACCTTTATTTTTATCTAAAGCTAAAACTGTTTGCCCGGGTGAAACGTTTATTTTTTTATCAAAACCCAGAACAACCAAATTGCTTGCCGACACCTTTGCAAAGGCTACGGGAGTCATTGGATCGGTAATTATTTTTTCTATCTCATAAACATCTCCCTTTTCGCCGATCGCCACATATTGACCTTTAGTTTTGCTTAAAACTTGTTTAGTCGTGATTATCCAACCATCATTAGTCAGTATCACTCCACGACCCAGGCTATCCTCACTGCGATAAGCGCTGAGTAAAACGTCTTTGCTAGATACTTCCCGATACTGAAAAAAATTGACCGTGCTTTGTTTTAAGCCATCAAGCCAGCCACCTACTGTTACTTGCCGAGCGACACTATTTGCTTCCTGATTATTTTGCGATTGACGAATAACTATCTCTAAAGATTGATCGCTATTTTCCTGATTTAAAAAATTATATTTAGCAAGCAGATCGTAAAAATTGTTGTTTAGTTTTACCAACTCATCGCTCTCCCCCAGATAATTAAAAATAAATTTTTGAGCAAAAATCTGTCCAACAATACCCGCCGCCAAACCAAAAACCAAAGCTATGACCAGACTCAAAACTATTGTTCTCTTTAAACTCTTGTCATTAGGAATTATTTTTTTCCACATATATATTTATTGAAAATATTTGATTATTATAACCATTGGGCGGTACCCCAAATAAGCCCCAGCACAATAACACTGATTAACAAATACCGCAATACCATTTTACGGTTTAATAATCCGATCAACTGATTGCGCGCCAAATTAATCAAAGCATAATAAACCAAGGAAATAACCAAAGCTTTAACGTAATAAGTGTTTGGTAAAAAAACTAAAGACCAAAATGTTTCCAGTAACAACAAACCAATAACGATCAAATATAGCCAACTCTGTTTCACGGTAATGCCAGAAATCCACATTGTCTGATAAATCAACATGATTGCCAAAAATAAAAAAAATGTTGCCGAAAGCCAAACCGAAAAGTTTAAAAAAGCAATAAAACTATAAGCAACGGTGAGAAAAAGAAACAAGCTGATAATATTCACATTCCCCGAAATACTTTCAAATGATCGCGCCGGATAACCAGCGGGAAGATAAAAACGATCAAAAAGATTTTGCAAAATCAAAAGAAAGATAATATTAGCAAAAAATACCATAAACTGCTGCCAAAAACCACTTTCTAAAATCATTATAAAAAAATACACCGCCAAAATAAAAACTCCGGGAGTGATTAAAAAACGCCAAAATTCTTTGTAATGCAAAGATTTTTGCAGCTCACTCACTGCTACGAACCTATTAGTCAAATACCAAACAGAAAAAAATACTATCAAACAAGTCAAAATCCCTATTTCAACGGCAGCACGGCTATACAAAAGCCAGACTTCCCAAACCATTATCAGGATCAATGGCGCCAGAAAAACTGACATTTTTTTTAACAACAAATTATTTGATAACATCGTTTTTTAATTTAGACTGGTCAATATCAAACCTCATAATCATTTTACCTCGTTCCAAAACAACCTCTTTGATTACTATCGGTAAATTGCCAAATATTTTTTCCACTTCTTCATTGATTTTCTGGTCAAAAAAAACACTGCTAATACTGGTTGGTATCTTCAAAACACCAATTTTTAAGTCTTTAATTTTTAATTTGGGTTTGCCTGCTTCTACTTGAGGCAAAAAATCAATTGTTAAATATATTTCTTTTGGTTTTTGAATTTTTACGAAAACCTCAATTCTATCTTCTTCTATCGCCACTTGCGCGGAATCAAAAAACAAATTATTTTGTTGCTTGTTTAACTCTTGCAAGCTATTATTTAAAATTGCGGACAAATCATTTTCTTTAAAAATCAAATCTTTGTTCGCCTGTCCAGACACCAAACTGTTTACCGGTACAGAGGTTAAACCAGAGACTATTTCGATTGCCCTGACTGGTTGCGGCTGCTTATAAAAAATATCAGAAAAAACAGGAATTTTAATTAATCCCGTTTTGGCGGTAGCCGCCGCCCCGTAGCCGGCAACAACTAAAACAATAACCACAACCAAACCAAAACAATTACAGCAACCAAAAAATGGTCGCTTTTTAATCACTTTTGGACGCAAACTACCCGCCTCTTCTCTTATCATTTTCTGCAGTTCTTTACTATCAACGGATTGGCTCCCAAAATTATTTTCCACCCTGGTCATAAATTTTTTATGTTTTTATTTCAACCAATTATAAGTATCGGCTAGCTGGCTAATTTTTTTATTATAATCGACTATAGCCGTTGCATCGCCACGCTCAAAACCGTTCAGTAATCCGTCAATATCTAAAACAAAATTTAAATGTAGCTCGCGATATTGACCAGGTACAGTTAGCGCCAAGATTTGATTTTTAGCCTCTCCCAAAAACTCGATCCAATCATTTTTTTGTTCGGTTAAAATTTTGTCATCAAAAGCCCTCTCTTGCCATTTGTCTTGATACTTTTTATAAATAGCGCGCAACTCAACCTCGTAATCTCCTTGAATCTTTTTTTGTACCGCCGGATTAATCATTTCTCTTTTGTCTCCAGTTTTGTCGGCTGTAGTAAAACGATCGCTATTATTTACCTTGTATACAACAATACCGGTAATAATAACAGTAACCAAAACCACGATCGACACGAAAACAATTTTTTCTTTTTTCATATTTTATCGTTTTAGTTTATTGATTACCGCTATTCATCCTGTTCGTCAAATTGCCCGGAAATATCTTCCATTAATACCGCTATTGCCGTGGCTACCGGAATGGCAAGTACCATACCAATAATTCCGCCGATTTTAGCACCAATCATTAAAGCTGTAATAACAATAATAGGATTAAGACCGACTGCTCTTTTCATCACCTGCGGAACTAAAATATTGTTTTCCGACCATTGCATTAAACAATAAAAAGCTAAAATAAATCCGGCCAACGGCAGTGATTGGGCTAGACCAATAAAAATAGCCGGAATGGCGGCAAGTATTGGTCCTAGATAAGGTATAAATTCCAGTAAAAACGCCAGCATTGCCAAGACCAAAGCATACTTGCCAAAAACCGGATAAAAAATACCAAATATACTCAGACCGATAAAAACGATAATGCCGACGATAAAAGACAAAATTATCTGACCTCGCAGCCACAAACCAATTTTATTTTGCATCCGAAAAAGCAGGCGAGTTAAATATGGTTGATATTTAGCTGGAGTAACCAAACGCAGAGTTCTTTTAGCCGCGCTTTCTTCAAGTAACAAATAAAAGGTTAATACCAAAATAATAATAAAAGAGAATATTCCTCCGAAAATACCAGTCAAAGTGTCAAAAAGACCGCTACTGCGTTGAGTCAAAAAATTTTCTAATTGATCCAATGTCGTCTGAACCCCGTCGGAAACATTGTAACGATCTGAATAATCCTGCAAAAAAGAAAAACTTGAAGAAATTTTAGACCAATGAGCCGGAAAGTCAGCCGCTAGATTCTGAATCTGATGAATGGCTGGAGGCAAAATCAAAATGACCAACGAGCTGACAAAAGACGCTAAAATAATATAAATAACCAAAACCCCAAAAATTCTGGGAATCTTTTTTTTAGCGAACCAACTGACCGTCGGCTCTAGGGCTGAAGTTAAAATAATTGCCACAAACAAAATAGCGATAACCGCCCTGATGTCATACAAAAACCAAAACGCCAGAGCGACTGCCACTACTTTCAAAAGGGAAATTGTAGATATTGTAACCTTTACTGGTTTTGACATAAACTGATTACATTATAACCTATTATAGGGTAAAAGACAAAGTGGTTGACAAAAAATTATGGTTTTATTACATTTAGATAATTGTACTTAAACAAACGGCAAAGGAAGGGCAAAAATGAAAGTCGAATTTAATTTTAACACCATATTGACTCTTGTTTTTGTTCTTATTGCAATTCATTTTCTACTCGCCTTCAATTCTCAAACCAATCGGAGTAAAAAAAGTGCGGCGGAAAAAGCCAATCCGGAAAAAATGATTAACGGTTATATCAATTTTGCCGCGAACATTGATTATTGCCAGCCTCTTTATACCAATCTGTACGACAATTGTCCGATCGGAGACTTTACCAGACAAAGTGTTGACGAAATAATTGCACTTTGTGAGCAAGAGAGTCCGGTCTTTAGTCCATTGTCTCGTATATACGCTTGCGCTGATACAACGCGAAATAATTGCCAGGCGTTTATTTACTGTCTGGCAAACGATTGGTAAAAAGACAAACGATCTTATTTGCCGTGATCGCGATTCACGAAACCAGCGGGGAGAATATCCCCGCTTTTATCTTTATCCTTGTACTATAACACCTAACTGATATAATCTTTTTGTATGATATTAGCAGAAAATAACAAAGGAAGATTTGATTACGAAGTGCTAAAAACCTGGGAAGCAGGTATCGTTTTATTTGGTCATGAGGTCAAAAGCGTTCGCGCTAAACAAATCAAGTTGCGAGGATCTTTTGTTACTATAACCATTGACCCCAAAACCACTAAACCTCAGGTGTCTTTGCTTAATTGTCATATCTCCAAATACACAAAAGCCGGACCCTTGCCGACTTATAAACCCGACCGAACCAGAAGTCTGATACTCCACCAAAAGGAAATTAGCTCAATTTATGGTCAAATTGCCCAAAAAGGCTTGACATTAATCCCCCTTAAAGTGTATACTAGGGGCACTAAAATTAAAGTGGAAATTGCTTTAGTTAAAGGTAAAAAGAAGTTTGACAAAAAAGAAACCATCAAAAAACGTGATATCGACCGCGACGTCCGCAGGCAATTGAAATATAAATAAAGCTTGCCCCTACACCAACCCTAACTCCGGCAAAAGCTGCTGTTGGTGTGGGGGGATGCTGGGCTTCGACAGGAAGGTTACAACGTTATTTAGCAGGTTGAGCATTCTAGATTGTCTCATTAAACCATTCTAGAAAATTATAAGTGCAAACTTATTTAACAAGGCCAAAAACGCATTAGCGCAAGCTTTTGCCGTTCCGGCTTTTGCTTTGACTGCTGCTTAAAGCACCAGTCCATCGGTTCCCTGACACCCGATAGGGGCTCCACCGGTGTTATATTTCGGGCTGGTAGTTTTTTTGCCTAGGAAAGCTACGAGACTAAAGGCTATAGCGAAAAAGGATTTTGTTTGTTTATTACCTTGTTCGCCGAAAAAAAATTAAACAAACTAAACTTGTAGATTAAATGGCTTTGTCTTTCTGGACGCGGGTTCAACTCCCGCCATCTCCACCATAGATAAACGTTGATCCAAAAAAACGGTTTCGGATATGCGGGTTTCCCCCTTCGGGGGATGTCCCGTAGGGACACAACTCCCGCCATCTCCACCATTATTCGCACAGCGAAGAATGCCCTTCGAAGCCTTGGCGAAGAAGGGCGATAATTATCAAAAATTTGTAATGTTAATTGGAGCTGCGCTACGAATGGCGCGGTCAAAGATATTCTAATTTCCAATTTCTTAACTTCTAGTTTCTAAATTTCAAAACAATGCGAAAAAGTTACAAAAAAAGACCGGAAAAATTATTAGTCCCAGTTTTTTTAGTTAATGAAAGAATCCGCGTACCCCAAGTCAGGCTGATTGATGAAAATAGCGCAATGGTTGGAGTTGTTAGTACACAAGAAGCTTTACGCCTTGCGCAAGAAGCAGAGCTAGATTTAGTGGAAGTCTCCCCAAAAGCCGACCCCCCTGTCTGTCGTATAATGGATTTTAAATCTTTTAAATACCAAAAAGAAAAAGAAGCCAAAGCGCAAAAAGCTAAACAAAAATCAGTCGAAGTCAAAGGTATTCGTCTCTCTCTACGAATCAGCGAACATGATACCGAAATCCGCGTCATGCAAGCCAAAAAATTTTTAGACAACAACGATAAGGTAAAAATAGAAATAACGCTTAAAGGCAGGGAGAAACAATATCGCAATCAAGCCAGAGAAAATTTAAATAACTTTGTCAAAGGGCTGGGAGAAGATATTAACATTGAACAACCCATTACTCAGCAAGGCGACAAAATAAATGTCATTGTAGTAAAAAAATAATATGCCGAAACTAAAAACCCACAAAAGCATAGCCAAAAGAATTAAAGTGACAAAAAACAAAAAGTTACTCCAACGCAAAGGCGGTCAAGACCACTTTAATTCCCGTGAAACCGGTAAAACCCGCCGCAACAAACGACGCGATATCACCACCGCTAAAACCGAACAACGAAACTTACGTCGTCTAATGCCCTATTCTTAATTTAATTTATTTTAAACTTTTTGATATGCCTAGAGTAAAAAGAGCGATACTGCACCTCAAAAAACGTCGCACATTACGCAAAAGAACTAAAGGTTTTATCGCCGGACGTAAATCATCAATGCGCCTTGGCAGAACTGCCTCGGTTAAAGCCGGCGCTCATTCCTACGTCGGACGAAAAACAAAAAAACGCGACATGCGAGCTTTATGGAATCAACGGATCAGCGCCGGGTTAAAAGAATTTAACCTGTCTTACAGTAAATTTATCGGCGCGTTGAACAAAAATAAAATTATCATTGATCGTAAAATATTAGCCCAATTAGCCGCCGAACATCCAAAAGTTTTTGCCGCGATAGTAAATGAAATAAAAAAATAGATGCCTAGAAATATAAAACAACCCCGTAATTGCAGGGTTGTTTTATATTATACCTTTATTTAGGCGGCTATTTTTATATCATCTTTTTTTTCCGATTTTTTCCTAGCATGTTTCATCCTCTGCTCTAGTTCTCTGCGTAACCGTAAACCAACAGTAGTATAATCGTCCGCTTTGATCTTTTGAGTCTCTAGCATCTTTATCATATTACGATCCTTGTCTTTAACTTTTTGCTCAATTATTTCCTGCAAATAAGGCAACATTTCTAAAGCGGCTTTATATCTTTCTCCTTTTATAGCATCAGCAAATTGAATCCATTCTTTTTCTAAATACTGCTTTTTTTTATTATTTTCTTGATCTAAATTTTCCCATGCTTGTCGATAAAGATATTTAGCAATCTCTACTTCGTCGGTCGGATTGATTCCGTTACTTTTCAAATCATAATAGAGCTTTGAACGTACGTCTAATTTATCACCAAAACGACGCAAAGCCTCCTGAGAACTGGGCAGTAAATCGATTACTCGCTGCCAATTTTCACTTTCAAAAGCCTTGATGATATTTTTTGTTTCACCGGAAATCCTTTTCTCTTTGACTGCAGCGATTTTTATTCTCCTCGATTCTTTCTCAGTAAAATCATCGGCCGGCTCAGCTACTACTTTTTTACTTAATATATTATTAACCGCTTTTTGCTCCGGCTGCTCTCCAGAAGCACTGAACCAAGATTTAATTTTTTTTGTTGCACCATTGATCATTTGTCTTGCTTTGCCCCAAAAAGATATCGGCTCTTTTTTAGTATTCACAGGGTATATTTTTCTCGGCGGTTCAACGCTATAGTCATACTGATCTTCAATCTCTTGTCTGACATCAATAATCCTTTTTTGATCTAAGGCGCGATTAGCTTCCCGCAACTGTTCCAAATCCTTCCTTTCTTTTATTGCTTGCTCCGGATGTAATAAATCTCTACCCGCCCCCTCCTCAGTTGGCTCTTTTTTAGGATCAGCCACATTATTTAAAGCTTCTTTTCGCATAAATTTAGAAATAATTTTAATATTTTATTATCTTAAGGATAGGCTAAAAGACAACCATTGTCAAACCAAAAATATTGACACAATTTAACCGATGTAATATAATAAGCCGTAGTTTTATAGGTTTTGAATATTAATGGGCTCGTGGTGTAGCGGTTAACATGCCTCCCTGTCACGGAGGAGACCGAGGGTTCGATTCCCTTCGAGCCCGCCAAAATAACACGAATTAAAGACATTCGTGTTTTTTTGTTGAAAAAAATAATTTTAAAACCATTTTCGACGAAATTTGAAAAATAAAACAATACTAAGTGTTACAAAAAATACAACGCCCGATAAAACTTGCGCAAAGCGAAAACCAAAAATCAACGGCGAATAATCGGTACGCAAAAACTCCATAAAAAATCTAATTACCGAATAACCAATCAAAAAAAACAAAGTAATAATACCGTCCTGTCCTTCACTCCCCGCCTCTCGTCTCCTGCGTTTTTGCCAAATAAACAAAACCGTAAATAAGATTAAATCCAAAATAGATTCATATAAAAACGTCGGATGAAATTTGGTAAAATTACTATATTGTTCTGGACGATTAGCCGGTTCTATAGGGATGCTCCAGGGCAAGGTCGTGGGCTTGCCAAAAAGCTCTTGATTAAAATAATTTCCCCATCTTCCTATAGCCAAAGACAATGGGACACAAGTAGCGATAACATCTGCTATCATCCAAGGTGACCATTTTTTGCGCTTTGAATAAAAATAAATAGTAATTATAGCGGCGATAATAGCACCGTGAATAGCTAGTCCGCCATGCCAAATTTTAAAAACATCTAACAAATTTTGCGAATAATACTGCCAAGCATAAAAAACATAATAAAGACGCGCTCCGATTATCCCAAAAACAATAACATAAAAAAATAAATCATAAGCGTCATCGGATGATAAATTATTCTTTTTAAACAAAAAAAGCATAATTAAAAAACCAACAACAAAACCGACAACCACCAGCAATCCATACCAATGAATCGCCAGTGATCCTAGCTGTAATAAAATACTATTTGGTGCGGTGCTAAACATATTATTCCGCTAAAAAACGAATAATGTCGTTTTCCGGTCTTTGCCAAGATATCTCTTCTCCATTAGCAAAAATATGAGGAACGTCTTGCAATTTTAGCTCTGTTGCCCGATTCATGTCATACTCGATTGCCGGAACGGTTTGGTTGGAGTTTATACAATTATTAAATTCATTAATATCTATTTTTACCTGCGCCGCGTAATCTTGCAAAACACTGACGTTTGTCAGTTTTTCCTGATTGGCAAAAAGTAAATCATGATATTCCCAATACTTACCCTGTCGCTGTGCGCACTCAGCTGAAGCATTAATTAATATGGAACTTTTTTTAGTTGGCACATAGTGTGGCTCAATTCTTATTTCATCGCCGTACTTTTGATATATTTTAGTTAATGTCGCATCTGTTTCACGACAAACTGGACAAAGAAAATCAAAATAAACTTCTAGTACCACTTTTGCGTCAGCACCGCCTCTGGCCGGGCGATTCATGGTTCCCGCAGCGATGTCGCTGCCTTGGCTCGCCTTATCTGAAGCGGAAATAAAAAACCACAAAAAAAACACAAAAATTAATAAAATCACGATAAAAATAGAAAACTTGGTTTTTACATTTAACATATATTTAGTCTCATTATACTAAAAAACACGAATAAAGAAAAAGACCGTGATAACGCTGCGCGTTTCACGGTCTCGAAAAATGGCTGCTTAGTTTTCTTGCCGCTCGATGAGCGGCTGCTGCTGGTTTCGCTCAATGAGGTGAAGGCGAAACCGAATCTCATTTTTTTCTTCCTCGGTATAGTTCGGGTCAAGAAGCTGTCTATACAGCTCGTTAATGACCCGTAAGTATGAACCTTGGCGGTCTCTTTCTTGTCTTTTAACCACGAACAGTGCCGCGGCAAAGGCAATAACACCCCATAACCACCATAACGCCACTACCGGTGCCACAACTACATCGTAGATGGGCGCGCCGGCGGCATTGTACGCCGCTTCGTCGATCAATAGACCGATTGATAGCAGCGAACAAACCAGAACGAAAATAAAGATACCAACGAACTCGACGATAAAGTAACCGACGAGTTCCAACAAAAACGCCGTTTTCGTCATAGTCATATAAGCCTCCCAGGACTTTATTTCAAGTTTTCAACAATGATAATATAATAACAAAAAAAAGAAATATTGTCAATATCGCATTACTTCTTTATTTAAATTTAGCTAATTTATACTAAAATTCAACTACTTTTACAAAATTTATTTCACAAATCCCATGACGACGAACTGCTGAAACTATTATTGCCCTGCTTCCGCCAAGACGCTTTTTATGAGCATAAATCCAGCCTGTCATTTGTTCAGACAATTTGTCTTCCCGAGCTTTCAAATCTTTAAGTTCTGCCCTAACTCCCCAATTCAAACCTAGTTGTTGCTGTGTTGTTTTACTCCTGGTTAAAACTATTATATCCACCTCCGGCCGAAAACTGGAAATTGCTCGCACGGCTTCACCGGTACTATCAGAAACAACTAATACTTTAACTTTTAATTTATTTGCTAAAACTTTTATTGATTCAGCGACGGCAAACAACGTTGATTTAGCCAAAGAAGGCGACTGAATTGCCAAATCGTCATATGGTGATTTTTCTGTTTTGGAAATAATACTTGCCATCATCTCCACTACTTCAACAGGATATTTCCCGGTCGCTGTTTCGCCGGAAAGCATAACGGCATCGGCATGATCAATAACAGCATTGGCAACGTCAGAAACTTCAGCGCGAGTCGGACGCGGTTTTTCCATCATTGATTCTAACATTTGCGTTGCTACTATCACAGGCTTAGCCGCAGCTAAACATTTAGCCACTAATTCTTTTTGTAATATTGGCACTTGCGCTGGTGCTAGTTCAATTCCCAGATCTCCTCTTGCCACCATTATGCCATCGACAACCGCCAATATTTTATCAAAATTTTTTATTGCTTCTTGTCTTTCTATTTTTGCCATCACTTTCACCAAACTTTTAGGATGATAGCTCTGGATCAGTCTTTTGAGAGCTGACACGTCGCTTGCCTCTCGAACAAAAGACAGCGCTACCCAATCCATGCCTTGGCATAAACCAAATTTCAAATCTTCCTTGTCTTTAGCAGTAATCGACGGTGCTGATATTTTGGTCCCGGGTAAATTCATTCCCCGCAAAGCCAAAACAGTACCACCACGAATAACCCGAGCAAAAACTAACTCTTGTTTTTTATCAACCTTGGTAACTTTCAGTTCGATTATTCCATCGCTGATAAAAATCGTTGCTCCGATTTTTATTTCTTTTGCCAAACTTTGATACTGAATAGGCAAAAATTTATCTGCTTTGACTTTAGGCGGAGCAGTTGTTTCTTTTTCGACATACAGAGCCACTTTATCATTCACCGAAAGTTCAACTCCTTCTTTGACAATATTACCGGTACGAATCCGCGGTCCCTGCAAATCTTGCAATATAGCGACAGCGTGTCCCGCCCGAGCTGCAGCGATTCGAATATTTTTAATCAACATTTTATGATGGCGATATTTACCATGAGAAAAATTGAGCCTGGCAACATCCATTCCCGCATGAACCATAGATTCTAATACTTTTTTGTCTTCCGACGACGGACCAATAGTACAAACAATTTTTGTTCTTTTTTTCATAAACTTCCCTCCTTAAATATAAACTTATAGATTTATTTTTTTAGCATACTCGCCTAACACCGGTATTTCCCAGTATTGCCCGCCCAATGCTTTTAGAATTCCGACGACTGAAACTACCAACACTGCTAAAAATAACGCCCAACCGATCAGTGGTATCCAAAATACAAATCCACCAACCACTTCTACTAAAAACAACGCTAACCCTTGTTTGGCATGAAACTGACAAAATTTGTCTTCTCTTTTAGCTAACAACGGAATCAAAAATAAAACCCAAATATAAGACAAGGCGGCGATTGTTTTGTTGTCGCTAAGATTAATTTTGCTTGGTTGTTGAGTCTTCTGACTGTTTTCCATATTGTTTTATTTCTTCGGCAGGCGGCGCCGGCATTTTTTCAGTCATTGCCGTTGCAACCATGACCTTATTTTTTAATTGATAAAATTTTACTATTACAATGCCAATCAACCCTCCGATCAAAGCTATTATCAAGGGCTCTACAAAAATATCTACTAATCTCCACCACGACCAAAACCAAATAGTTTCTAGTACTACTTGCCACCAGCCAATAAGCAACGCCGCCATAAACCCAACCGTCACGGCATGAATTCCATCTTTAACCCGCGTCTTAGTTACTCGTAAAACCACTACTAATATTAAAATCAGAGATACGATCCAACTACAGTAACTTAAAGATTCTCTGGTCCACTGCAAAAAGCTAACCAAGCTTAAAAGATAAAAAAATAAAATAAACCCACTGCAGATAACAAACGGACGACGAATGGTACTAAAATAAAATTTTAGATCTTTTGACGTCTCGTCCTCCTGCCATAGATTTTTTTCTTCTACCATAACATTTCTATTATAACATATTTTAAAAAACTCCGGAAAGACCGGAGTTTTTTATTTATTTTTTACATTCCTAAATCCATTCCTCCATAACCACCACCAGCTCCTGTGTTACCACATTTGCAATCTTTTGGTTCTGGCTTATCAGTAACCACCGCTTCGGTGGTTAAAAATAACGAAGCAATCGAAGCGGCGTTTTGTAGTGCACAGCGCGTTACTTTGGCTGGATCAATAATACCGGATTTAATCATATCTTCATATTTATCCAGAGCGCCGTTGTAGCCATAATTACCATTTAATTTTTTTACCTCCTCAACCACTACAGCACCGTCTTTACCACCATTGTTTGCGATCTGACGCAACGGTTCCTCTAATGCTCGTCGCAAAATATTTACACCAATTTTTTCTTCTCCTTCTAAATTAAGACTTCCCAAAACCATGGCGGCCCGAATCAAGGCAACCCCGCCACCGGGAACAATACCTTCTTGCACGGCGGCCTTAGTGGCGTTGAGAGCGTCTTCGATTTTAAATTTAATTTCCTTCATTTCCGTTTCTGTGGCGGCGCCGACTTTGATAACCGCGACTCCACCGGATAATTTAGCCAAACGTTCTTTAAATTTTTCTTTATCAAATTCTGAATCACATTCATCTATTTCTTTTTTAATCCTAGCTATTCTGGATTGAATTTGCGTTTTATCACCAGCGCCACCAACAATAGTAGTGTTTTCTTTAGTTGAGATGATTTTACTTGCCGAACCTAATTGTTCTAAGGTTGTACTTTCTAGTTTCAAACCTATTTCTTCGGAAATCACCTTAGCGCCGGTTAATACTGCTATATCTTCAAGCATTTCTTTTCTACGATCACCATAACCAGGAGCTTTAATTGCGAGGGTATTGAACGTGCCACGAATTTTATTAACTACTAAAGTAGCTAGAGCCTCGCCGTCAACATCGTCTGCAATAATCACCAGCTCTTTTTTACCGGTTTGAGCGACTTTCTCCAGTAATGGCAAAATATCACTGATGGCAGAAATTTTACGATCGGTAACAAGCATCATCACATCGCTGTATTCCGCCTTCATAGTTTCAGGATTGGTCACCATATAAGGAGCGATAAAGCCTTTATCAAACTGCATTCCTTCAACAACCTCTTTCTCGATGCCAAAAGACTGTGCTTCCTCCACGGTAATTACGCCGTCATTGCCAACCTCTTCCATAGCCTGAGCAATCACTTTACCTATTTCTTCACTATTAGCGGAAATGGAAGCAACCTGAGTAATTTCTTCTTTACTAGAAATCGGTTTAGCTATCTTTTCTTTCAACTCTTTAACCACAGCGGCAACCGCTTTTTCTATTCCATGGCGAATCGCCAACGGATTAGCGCCGGCGGCAACGTTTTTGAAACCCTCGCCGATAATCGCTTGTGCTAAAACCGTCGCAGTAGTGGTACCATCGCCGGCAACATCATTGGTTTTTGATGCGACTTCCTTAATCAATTCCGCACCGACATTTTCGAACCTATCTTCTAATTCGATTTCTTTAGCAATAGTTACACCATCATTGGTAATCACTGGCGAACCATAGCCTTTATCCAAAATCACATTGCGACCGCGCGGTCCAAGAGATACTTTGACGGTATCAGCTAGTTTGTCGACTCCACGCTTGATGGCCGCGCGAGCTTTTTCATCAAATAAAATTTGTTTAGACATAAAAAATGGTTATAGTTATTAAAATAATTATAAAATAGCGATGATATCGCCTTCTTCGATAACTAATAGTTCTTCGCCGTCGACTTTAATTTCATCAGGAGAATATTTTTTAAACATTACTTTATCACCAATTTTAACTGACATTGGTGCCCGAGAACCGCTGTCCAGTAGTCGACCTGGTCCGATAGCTAAAACCTCACCCTGCTCGGGTTTTTCTTTATCCAAAGTATCGGGTAAAACAATTCCTGATTTAGTAGCCTCTTCTTTACGAACCGGTCGGACAATCACATTATTACGCAACGGTTTGATGTTCATATTGATTTTATTTTATTACTTAGAGGTATTAGCACTCTATTTTCTAGAGTGCTAATCGTGTTCATATTTTATGGCATCAGCAAGACCTTGTCAAGATAAAATAAATAGCTATTTTTCAACAAAAAAATCCCCTATCCACAACCAAATGAGGATTGAAAAAACTATTTAGTATCTTTCATGTGAAAGATAAAATATAATCCGCTCAAAAGTATCAAACTGGTAAAAATAAAAATATAGCCAATAGACAAAAAATGCAAAACCACAACACCTAAAACAGCTGCCGTTAAATAACCTAGATTGTTGGTATTGCGAAAAACATTCACATAATCAACGTCTTTGATATTCACCATTTTAAAAAAATAAGTTTCGCGCATTGCTTCAAAAAGTGCTGCTCCACAACGGTTGGTAAAAAGCAGCCCCGCCCAAAGCCAAGGATTTGTTGAATGAATAAAAAACATTGAAAATGTGGTTGCGGATAAAATAAGCAAACCACCAGTCATTATTTCTTTTTCACCAATATATTTATCCGCAATAATACCAGCCGGTATCTCAATCAAAACAAACGGTAATAACATAGCGGTAAAAATAATCCCGATGGTCGCCCAACTAAAACCGATATATTGATGCAAATAAATCGGAATATAAATAACCGCAACACCATAAAATAATTGCAACAAAAAAGAAATATTAAAAGCGCCGCGAAGATTTTTGTTCTGCCAAACCATCTTTATGGTGTCCAAAGTATTATGGTGTTCATACTCAGTATGATCTAAAAAAGTTTTCTTTTTTAAAGCCAAAACCACAAAAACCGGTACGACCAGCGCCGCAGAGATAGAATAAATATAAACATAATTATCTATTCCAACGAAACGACCAACTATAAAAGGTGAAATCAGCCATCCAGCGTTGATAAAAGTAAAATATACAGTCCGTACCCGTCCAGTCAGCCCTACCTTGGTAAAACGTTCAACAAATACATCCATATTAATAAAAAGTAAATTAGTAAAAGCAGTCATTAAAGAAAAATAAATAAAGGCACTGATCTTTGTCTGAGCATTAATTAATAAAAAAATACTTAAAAAGTATAAAATCAAAACGTAAAGAGTTATTTTGTAATTACTAAACCTTTTAATGTAATAAGGGAAAAAATTAACGGCAATCATGGCAACCAGCGCCGAACCAATAAAAAAAATACCGACATTGCCTATTCCGGAAAATTTCTCCAAAAAAGTCGAAGCAATATATGCCGGCAACGCCAGCGATACCGACAAAACAAAACCAAAAAAATACAGCATCGGTAGTCCCTTTTTAATTCCTAACATAATCATTTTTTTTACTTAAACTTGCGACTAACCACCAAAGAATTATACCAAAATATAGACTCCAAAGAAAGTGATCAAAAAGCCCGACTATCAATAACGACAAAAAGGCTAATTTGCCGCTTAAGTCGCCTTGACTAAAAAATAAAAATGAAATAATTAATACTGTATAAATAGCAACACCGACCACTCCAATTTCAATTAAGACTAAAACATAAATATTATGCACCGGCTGATAGAACCAAGATGGTTGCTTATTGTCAATTTCCTTATATACCGCCAAAGTCTGGTTGCCCGGACCAACGCCGTAATAAGCATATTTTTGCAGCAAAATGTCACTTTGCTTATAAAGACCAACCCTTTGTTGGTTAGACAACGTCTCCAATCTTTCTCCCCCAACCAAACGAGGTTTTATCGGCGACCAAAATATCGCTCCGATAATAATAACCAAAATCACGCTTAAAACTAAAATTTCGGCAGTAAATTTATTTTTGATTCTTTTTATTATCAAAAGAGTAATAAAAGACAAAAAACAAACGATCAATGATAACCATGCCGCTCGAGAAAAAGTGAAAATTAAAGCGGGTAAAATCAAGGATAATCCGGAAACGATAAACAGCTTTTGACGTGAACTATTAACATTTAAGCTAAGAAAAAATAAAAATATCAAAGCCACCACCAAGAAAGCAGCTAAAATATTGGGGTGCGGTAAAGAGCCATAAGCGCGCAGCCAACGCTGCCCGCCCGATTCAATCACAAATACGCCCAAATCATTGGCTGACTGGCTAGCCATCCCCAACCACTTGGAAGCAAAAATCGATTGAGTTAAAAACTGATACCAGGCAAGCGCTGCCTGAACTCCGGCGGCCATAACAAAACTAACCACCGCCTTTGTTCTGTCAACAGGTCCATAACTAATCAAAAAATAAAGCAGGAAGCCTTGGGCAAAAAAAGACCAATAATAAATCGCCAAATTACGGTCTAACGACCAGACGACAGAAACCAGCGACCAAACTAAAAAAACTAACGGCAAAACCACATCTTTACGTTGCACTTTTTGTCCGCCCGATTTTTTGCGCCAAACCAAAAATAGTATAACCAAAACGATTAAAAACGCTTCGCTGGCATAAAAACTGTTTGATCCGTATTCCCAGTATCCTCCATTTAAACTCGCCACTTTATAAATCAAACGCGTTTGCCAGGGCAACAAAAAAATCAACAGATAGACGCCGTACTCGACAATTTTAGCTAAACTTATTTTTTGCCACATAATAATTATTTTAGTTTGGTCACCAACTCATTAACCTTGATTATCCACTCATTGCGATAACCTTCCCGCCGGTCATTACTGATTAATTTGATTAAACCCTCTTCTATCGCCACGCCCACGTATTTATTTTTAAATTTTTCTTTTAGTAGCTGCGGTAAACGATACCACTGCATTTTTTGTGCCCATCTCTCCATTTTGTCTGATTGCCAAAAATATTCTTTAGATTTTTTCATAAACCCGCCGACCGATCCTAACACTATTGTTCGACGTAAATTCGGGTCAACACCGATACTATTGGCTAAATACTTTTTAATCCAAACATTTCTCTCTTGAAACTTTTTATAATAACACCCGTCAGCATCGTAAACCGGAAAAAGTTGATCAATCCAATAACAAAGATAAATATCGTTACGCGGCAAGGCTGTTTTTTCCAAATTCATGCTTTCTTCATCAACGAAAAAGCTAAGGCAAAATTTATCTTTTACATCATTCTCTTTGGGACGAAGACCAAAAAATTTCAAAAAAAACAGGCAAAAAAACCGTGTAGTCCAAGCTTTTTTACTTCTAGTGATAATAAATAAATCTATGTCGCTACCGTCCGCCGCGTTACTGTAAGCCAGAGTATTACATACGGCAATCATTCTGACAAAAGGCAAAAATGCCAAAAAGCGACAAACTTTCTTTACCTTACGATATTTTTTTTCAGCAATACCGTAGCGTTCTTTACGTAAAGTAACAATTTTATCATCACGTGATGATAAAAAATAATAACCCTGGCTTTGTCCAACCAAGGTTATTTGCGGTAAAACCGCAATTACTTCTTCAAGAGAATATTTTCTATCGCTATATAAATAGCGCCAAATTTCCACTGCGGTCAACGGAAAACTAAAAAGATCGAAGAAAGCCAAAGTTTTCACAATCGCTGAGATTAAAAATTGATCAGTCATTTTTTATTTTTGAGTAAAAGAATTAGACGTAACAACGGTTTCGCTTGTCTCCATGCCAATCTGTTTATCAATTAATGTTTCTTCTATTTTTTTAGCAACATTATCTTCAACAATTATTTTCTCATTACTAATAGACACTATCTGACTGCGATGAACCACTAAACTATCGACGACAAATAATTTTTTTATTACTCCGGCGCTACCGACAAAATAATTAATCACCATTTGTCCATCACTGTCAATCTCGATATCAGTCACCTCACCCAAAAACTGCCCGCTTTTAGTATAAACGGGTAACGTAATTATTTTTTTGGCATTAATAAGCACAACAATAAAATTTTTTATTTAATAATTTCTCCTTCAATCACTTTTACGTCTGGATGATTATTACCATCATTTTTTGGCTTTTCCCCTTTGTTCACCTTACGAAAAACGACATATTGCTGCAAAACAGTAAGCAAGGTCATAATCAACCAATAAAGAGTCAAACCACCGGGTAAACTAAAACCGATTATAATCGTTATTAATGGCATGGTATATTTCATTTGCTTATTCATCGTTGCCATAACGTTTTCATCTTTAGCTCCGGCAAGTACTTTGCCATCTTTAGTTTTCGGCGGCTGTTGCACCTGAACCATGGTGGTTTGCCAATATTGAGCTAAGCCAGCCAAGACAGCCAATACCATATTTGGTTTACTAAGATCAAGAAAGCCAAAAGCAATTAGACCGATTTGCCCGGGATTAGCGATAAAAGGATAAAGCAAGACAAAACTGCCGTTGCTTAATCCATTGCGTAAAACCTGGTAAACCGCAATCAAAATCGGAAGCTGCACTAAAACCGGCAAACACGAAGAAAACGGATTTACCTTTTCGTCCTTGTAAAGCTTCATCATTTCTTGCGATAGTTTTTCCTTGTCGTCTTTATACTTCTTCTTTAGCTCGTCGAGCTTGGGTTGCAGTGCCTGCATTGATTTTTGCGCACGGATCGATTGCAATGAAAAAGGATACAAAATTAGTTTGACCACAATAGTCAATAAAATAATAGCGATACCAACGTCATGACCAGGAATAACGTTGTAAAGCCAGACTAAGATATTGAATAATGGCTGATAAATAACCATTTGATATAATGCAACCATAAAAGTTTTTTATTTTTTGATTATAATTATTATCTACTCTTTAGTTTCTGATATATCCTCGCTTTTTACTTCCACCTCTCCTTCTGCAGCAACTAACCCTGCTTCACTGTCTTTTTTATTGGCAGTATCAATCAGACCTTGCTCGATTTCTTCGGCAGTCAGTTCACGTTTCTCTCCGCCCTTCACTTCAATAATACTGATACGATAGCCAGTCAACCTGGAAGCTAAACGGACGTTTTGACCTTGTTTGCCGATGGCAAGTGACAGTTGATCAGTATCCACTGTAGCAGCCGCTTCTTTGGTTTCTTCTCTTATTTCAATACTGATAATTTTTGCCGGCAATAAAGCATTGGCAATATATTCTGACGGGTTTTCTTTCCATTCAATAATATCTATTTTTTCACCGGACAGCTCGGAAATAATAGTCTGAACTCTGGCACCGCGCTGACCGACGCAAGAACCGATCGGATCAATATTTTCTTCCTCAGTATAAACCGCTACTTTACTGCGACCACCGGCTTCGCGGGCAATGCCCTTAATCTCAATAGAACCGTTAGCGATTTCCGGAATCTCCATGGTGAAAAGTTCGCGGATGATTTCCGGACTTTTGCGAGAAACGATGATTTCCGGACCACGAGAACCAAGAGCAACAGAAATAATATAAACCTTAATACGATTGCCGATATTGTAACGTTCTCTTTCTACTTGCTCTTCCGGCGGCATAATACCGACTACTTTTCCGATATCAATCAAAACATTGCGACCTTCACGGCGTTGAACAGTACCGGCAAGCACTTGACCTTGCTTGTCTTTAAACTCATCAAAGATAGTGCTGCGTTCGGCTTCACGCAAACGCTGGATAATCACCTGCTTAGCAGTCTGAGCCGCCATACGACCGTAATCAGCCGGCACTTGCAGCTCAACACGAATCTCGTCACCGACTTTGGCATCCGGTTTTATTTCCTTGGCATCAGTAAAAGAAATATGAAGCTTAGGATTGTAACGCAGCTCACCCTCTTCACCATCTTCTAACTCTGGGGTTGCTTCACGTACTGGCGGCTCTTCGCCACGATCAATAGCTGCCTGACGTTCGGCTGCTTCGGCTTCGGCTTTTTCTTTCAGCTCGTCTTCGACAACATTTTTCACATCAAAAACCCGAGACTCTCCGTTTTCCGGATCGTACTCGACTTTGATGTTCTGATTTTTTTGACCAAAATCCTTACGGTAAGCAGCGGCGAGAGCCGCTTCGATAGTCTCGATTACCGCTTCAGGACTGAGGTTTTTTTCCTGGCAGATCTGTTGGATCGCCGCCATTATTGGAGATTGTGCCATATTTTTCTAAAAATAAATTAGTGTTTTAATTATAATTTAAATTGGTTAATTAAACAAACCGATAAAAGGTAAAGAAAAAATCACTCTCTTTATAGGAGGTGACCTTAATAATATTATTATATATCAAACGATTATTTTTGTCAAATTTGCCAAAAAACAATCAATAAAGTAATCTTAAAACAACACAATTAAAACAAGGAGGTGAATGTGCATCCTCTCTTAATCGGCGGCATTTGCGTTTTGATCACTCTCGCTATTTGGGCTGCAATAATAATCGCGGTAATAACAATGCGCCAAGCCCAGGCAAACCGCTTTGCCAGTCGGGCGAAAGAACTGGGCGTACAAATTTTTTCTCCTGGTTCAGTTTCAAAAAAATGCCACCCCGCACAAACCTTTGCTCAAGAAGCTGTTTATTACTATTTAAAAGTACATTATTCGGCAACTCTGGCAGAACTGTCTGCCTGGCTGGGCGTTAACGACCACGACGACCACCTACTCCAAGCGACTCTTGACATTATGTCCAAAAACCAAAAAATAATCACTAAAGACCATCAGGATTATCCCGATCCCTATTTACAGTCATGGCATTTTGGTCACGACTAACAATAAAAATCTAAATCGCCGTTAGTATTAATGGCGATTTTTTTCTTTTACCACCAACGCTTGACATTATTGAGTTGATATAATAAGATATAAAATCTTCAAAAAACAACTAGAAAACCTAAAATACTTAACAAAAAAACAAACGAAGAAGGGAGAGGATTGATGTTTATTGTGGTATTTGAGTACACTGCTGCAGTCGAAGGCTACGCCGGGGTTCGCACTTATGCCGCCTACGAAGATGAAGAAAATTTTAACCGGCATTATACTGACGAACGTCAGGCGCGCGAAAAGGTCGTGGCCAAGGGCGTGACCAAAGAAGAAGCATTGATTCTGACCGCCGAAACTCCGCCGAGCGCTCGAGTGGCAACGGCAGTGGCAGAATCGACCGATCAGAACGGCAACGTCAACGCGTTCATACTCCAAATAAACATGGGCAACATCGTCTTTGCCATCATGTGTGATCGCGACACTCTGCGCGAAAACGGTCGCGAACTGCCGCCACTACGCTGGCGCGATCTGTACCCCGAGAAATATCATGAGATGACTCATGTCTTTGGAGTCGACCTCGATGAGATCGTAATTCCCTAAAACCCCATCAACCAAAATCGTTCCACTGTAAAGTGGGACGGTTTTTTTATTTACAAAAAAACCTTATTTTTACTCTATCTTTACCGCTAACTAATATACTGATCAGTCCCACCCGCCATTCTTCAATATCAAGACTTCGAAAAAAAATGTAGTCACCGATGGTTTCTTCTATCTTTTTTTGCTTGCGCCAATCAAAAGCTTCTTCGGGCTGGCCAAACTTTTCCGTGGTTCTGGTTTTTACTTCAATAAAATAAAAAATGTCGTCTTTACGCGCAACAATATCTATCTCGCCGTTGCGGGAATGAAAATTGCGCTCGACCATAAGATAACCGCGACGAAACAGAAAATCACAAGCAATTCCCTCCCCCCAACGACCGACGATTAGCTTATGGCGCGAGGCACGCAGCGCGCGGTCGACCATGAACTTCTTATTCATATCAGAAATCCTAACAGAACCTAGATTAAATATTTCTAAACTCTCCCCCGGCAGCGTGCCTCGTGCCATTCGCCTCGTGCCATCCAAAAAACCCACCTTTCGGCGGGCCTTTATTAAAACGCTTTGTATATAACTTCAGACTATTTCTTCCTTCTCGGAGGCAAGTATTTAAGCTTAGCTTCTTTTTCTTTTTCAGCTGCGACTATTTTTGGTGCTTCAAAAAATCCAAACTGACCCACAAATCCCGCCCAGATACATGCGACTAAAACCCAAACAATCAACCAAAATCGTGAAGATAAATAAGGCACTTGCTGCCAAAATAAAAATAAAATTATAAAACCAAAAATACCCATAGTGGTAAGCAAGCTTTTAATTTTACGGAAGATACGAAAAACTGCTTTATTACCACGCTTTGACCGGGAAACGAAATAAAGAATCACTGCCGTAACCAAACAAAGACCAAAAACAACCAATAAAAATTTGGTTATCGGACCAGCTAAAGCGCCCGGCTGACGGGCAAACCAAAAATTAAAAGTGAGTAAACCGCTCCAATCAATCATAAATAATTTTATTTATTTTTTATAAACAACAAACCAAAATGATAACTGCTTGGATTAAATTCTTTTTCCAACGTTAGACTAAATTTTTTACAAAACTGTAAAATACCTTGCTTATTAACCAAAGCATCTACTTGCGGACCAAAAGGGTTTTTTTCTCCCAACCAATCAATTACCGCTAAACGCCCTCCGGGTCGCAGAATACGAATTGCTTCGGTTAAAATTTCTTCGCGTTTTTTATTTTGAAATAAAACATTAAATAAAAAAGATAAATCGACACTGACATCGGCAATGCCGGTTGATTTGATGATTTCCAGGTTAGCCCAAATCGTTTCGATATTTGTCAAACCATCAATCCGAGCACGATTACGAATACCTTCCAAAACGATTTGTCTCACGTCTATCGCATAAATCAAACCGTTTTTACCCACTACTTTTGCCGCGGCAAAAGTAAAATAACCCAGAGCGCCACAACCCATATCAGCGATACGATCACCGGGTTTTACCCCTATTTCTTGCAACACCTTTTCTGATTTAATAAATTGTTTACCGCCACTAACTTCTTCCATATGCCCCTATTTTATCATAAAAATTTTACTAAAGATAGAAAGTATTATCCCCTGAATAAGACCAGTCATGGTTAAAATACCAACTAAAATAATAACCAAACCGATTAATTTATAAAATAATCTGCTGCCGCCTTCCGTACCCAAGGTTTTTTCTGCCCAAGCGTTTGCGCCAAAATTTTGGTAAAGCCACTCCGCCTTCCAAACCATTATCCCGCCTAAAACTATCGCCAAAAAACCGATGATAACTTTTGCCATATTTTTTATTTTATTTTTATTCTATAACCGTCGCTAGTATCTTCGATAATAAATCCAAGATCGAGAGCTTCTTTTCTCAGCTCGTCTGCCGCAGCATAATCTTTTTGCGCTCGCGCCTCTTCTCTTTTTATCAAAATTTCATGCAACTGCGGATTGTTTATTTTTTGACTGAGCAAAAAAACATGCTTGCTATAAAAAGAATTAACAAAGCCTAACACGCTGTCGAGCTTGTCGATAAAATCTTTCGCCAGTTCAGCATCACCTACCGTCATCTGATTAATAATTTTATTGACCTCGTTGATAAATTCATAAACCGCGGCAAGTGCCAAGCTGACGTTAAGATCGTCATCCATAGCCGCAATAAATTTTTCGTCGCAACTACCAATTATTTTTTTCAGTTCTTTTTTTACCCCGCCATCATTATTACCACCATCTTTAATTGTATCCAAAATAGTTAAAAGATTAATAAATTTTTCGACAATGCTTTTTGCCTCGTCAAAATCGGAAAAACTAAAATTTAATGTTTGACGATAATGGGTTTTGAGCAAAATAAACCGCAAAAGCAATGGATCATACCCTTTTTCTTTTAAATCTTTTAGGGTATAAAAGTTACCTAATGATTTCGCCATTTTTTGACCATCAACGGTCAAATGGGCATTATGCAACCAATAATTAACAAATTTTTTACCGGTTGCCGCCTCTGATTGAGCAATCTCATTGGTATGATGTGGGAAAATTAAATCAACACCACCGCAGTGAATATCAAAACTTTCACCTAAATTTTTCATTGACATTGCTGAACATTCGATATGCCAGCCCGGTCGTCCTTTACCGATACGCGTCTGCCAATAAACCTCTCCATCTTCCGGCTGCCAGGCTTTCCACAAAACAAAATCATTGACCTGCTCTTTTTCATATTCATCTTTGTCATTTAACCGACCAGAGGCGTTACTTTTAAGAATTTGCTTGTCTAGCTGCGCTAGCTCACCATAATTTTTGAATTGAGAAATTTTGTAATAAACAGAATCGCCGGAACGATAAGTGTAACCATTTTTTGTTAATTTTTCCACCAAATCAACGATTTCCGACATATGATCCGTTGCTTTTGGCATAACATCTGGCAACAAAATATTCATCACTTGTAAATCATCAATAAAGGCTTGTAGATAAAAATCGGTAAACTCTTTTAACGTTTTACCGCTTTTCTGACTGTCACGAATTGTTTTGTCATCAACATCGGTAATATTCATGACATGTTCAACTTTATACCCGCGATAACGCAAATATCTTTTCAGTAAATCAACAAAAACATAAGCGCGAATATTGCCCAAATGGACATAGTTATAAACGGTCGGACCGCAGCTATATATTTTGACACTATCCTTTTCCAATGGTTTGAACTTTTCAATTCTTCTGCCAAGGGTATTATAAAACGATATTTCGCTCATAAACATTTTCTAAAAATACTTTTATTACTACCTTAAGATTATCCAATTTTCAACAAAAAATCAAATGCGCTCTTGCGCCAAAACCGTTCTAAACAAAAACCCCGCCATTTGACGGAGCACCCAATATTACTATAAAACAATATAGAATCTAAATCCATTACCCGCTGCTTATAAAATAAAACACACCAACTTCACCTTAACGCCAATATGATTTTGAGGATATCTGAATTTATCATCAAAAAAGTTAAATGGTGGGCAACAAGGGATTCGAACCCCTGACCCTCTCGGTGTAAACGAGATGCTCTAACCAACTGAGCTAGTTGCCCAAAAAAATATTTTTCAATGCGCGGGAGAGGACTCGAACCTCCAAGCCTTGCGGCGCTACCACCTCAAGGTAGTGCGTCTACCAATTTCGCCACCCGCGCACAAAAGCAGACGGACAGCGCCGCCTGCAAAAGATCATTCTACCGAAATTGCTTGTACCGGACAAACATCAACTGCCTCTTGTACCTTATCCTTATGCGCTTCCAGATCAGCTCCTGTTTTTATCTCGGCTTTACCATTGGCACTAAGCTCGAATACTTCTGGACAAACGCTGACGCAGCTACCGCAGCCAATGCATTTGTCTTTGTCAACTAAAACTTTCATGTTTTTATTTTTTAGCTGTCCGTTTTTTTTAACAAAACAACCGGACAATATTTTTTAATCTCCCTAATTAACGTTGCGGGAGTAATATCTGATTTTATGAAATAATTTTCCGCACCCGCTGCTTTGGCTTCTTTCATATCACCTTCCTGAGCTGAGTTAGAAAAAACAAGCACCGGTATATTAGCAGTCTTTGAATTTTTTTTCAAGACCTTGATTGTCTCTAGACCATGCAATGCCGGCATAACCATATCTAATAAAATAATGTCATAAATTCCTTTTTCCGCCGCTTTCAGACCCCAGGCACCGTTTTTAGCCACCTCTACAATCACCCCTTCTTTTTCCAAACGTAGTTTATACATATCAATTATTGCCTCGTTGTCTTCTATCATTAACAACCGAACGCCCTTACAGCTTTGCACGCCCAACTCATCTTTTTTATCACCACTGACAATATTTTTATTTTCCTTTGTAATTGCCGACGATTGAATTCCAAGTTTTTCTTGCAAACGTAAAACCAAAGCGCTGGGAGTAAGGCTGGATTTAATAATATAACTTTCGGCTCCCAAGTCCATGCCGCGTTTTATTTCTTCGTCCTGACCCATATTAGTCAAAAAAAACACTCTCAAGTTTTTTGTCTTATTGTCGGATTTTAATTTTTCCAAAACTTCATAGCCGTCCATCTCCGGCATAACAATATCAAGCAAAATTAAATCCGGCTGTTCTTTTTTGGCAATCTCAATTCCCTGTTTACCGCGACTGGCGGTAAAAATCTGATAACCTTCTTTTTCAAGACGCAACCGATACATATCGGACAATGATTCTTCGTCTTCGATAATGAGAATTTTTGACATAGTATTTACCTTATTTATCCTAATTATAGCAAAGCTATGACAAAAATAAACCCCCAAAAGTCTTGGACTCTTGGGGGTATTTAGTGATGTGTGGATTGCTTTGGTTTAGCTTCCTTTCTTGTCATGGGTTGAAATTTAACCGTTACTTCCATTTAAACCACCCACCGTTTGCCGATCCACCCTGGACTTGCCACTTGGAGATATCGAACCAATGTTGTACATTGACCCGATCAAGAATGTAGAAAGTGCCTTGGGAGAAGGTAGACGGTAGGTTGAAGGTATTGCCTGCCGACAGATTAAAGTCTTGTCGATCGTAGACACCTCTGCCGTCGACAAAGAAAAATATCTGTATCGCACGAGAAGGGTCAATAGGATCAAAGATTCCTTCGATATTTCCCGTGGAACCGACGTTGTAAGTTACTTTCACTTGCGTGGAAGTGAAAGTAATTTTGGGTACGCTCAAGTTGTTAGACGGGATAATCTGGGAAAAATTCAACCAACCATTTTCATTGACGGCGCCGTTAATCTGCCAAGCCCAGGCGTTAAACCAGTTCTGACTGTTATTGGCGTTAACCAGGTAGAAAGCAGCTTTTTTGTAACGGCTGTCTACCGGCAAACGAATCAGGTTACCGTTGTTTAAATCGATGTTTTGGGTATCGTAAATACCGTAGCCATCGATAAATACAACGAGCTTTTGAGGACTGGGAGGAACGCCGTAAAAGCCGGGGATACTGGAACCTTGACCATAAATGACTTTGGCATAGGCCTTGGCACCATCATAGAAAAACCACACCGAAGTCTTCGGCAGACGGAGCGAAGACAATTCTTCGAGAGAAACATCGTCGAAGTAAACTTCACCTATTTTTTGACCAGAGGAAAACCGTATAGTGGTATCACTGGCGGTCTTGGTGGCAAAAAGATAGGTAGAGTATTCCAACCATTGATTGGTAATACTCAGTTGGTTTTCGTTGGAACGCGGTTCAACCAGATAGGTACGGCAAGAATCATTGAAGTTGAGCGAGAACTTGTCTGCCAGAGCGACGCCGACGTTACGCGTACTTTCCGTTCTGCCCGACCGCATAGCCCCGACGAGCAAGTAGTTTTTGTTAACGGTGGTTTGCAGAGTGAATTGCACGCCATAAAAAGCTTGGGCGTAGTAAGGAGACTTGTCCACACGAAGCGGTTCTTTGACATTGAGGTAAAAGACACAGTTGTCATCACCCAAAGTGTCGTCACCGCTGGCACAAATCATACCGGCGCCAGCGCGGCCATCGCATGAGGCGCTGCCCCAGTTGTATGACTCGCACAGATCAAAACTACCGTTGAGTAGCAAGTCGAGGTAGTATGATTCAAAATATGGATCATACAACAATACATCCATAGGGTAGTCGCACGGTAGGATAGGGCGACCACCGCCGGAATATTGATCGTCAGAAGTAGGAATCGACGCGATCTGGATTCGGTTAGAGATAACGTCAATCTCGCCATCCAACCCATCGTTGAAATAAAAATTGATGATATCCGGATATCCGCTATCCCAAGTCAACGTACCGCCATCAAATTCCTGAACAAACAAACCGTCGTTCGAATATTCATTGTTCAACGGCGCACCGAGTCTTCCTTGATACTGCGGCTGATAGTTAAGCCACTTGTACGCACCCCAAAAACCTTCTTTGACCAAATAGGCGTCCCGAGCTTCGAAGTTGAAAATCAACGCCGTATCACCCTCGCCATAACGAGGGGCGATTTCCTTGTAGAAATCTTGGAGATACACACCGAACCATTCGTGGACGTAAGCCGTACCACCGTTGTCTCTTGGAGTACCAAGAGAGGAGTAACCACCTTCACGATAGTAAGCCGACTCAATGAATGGAGAGACGGTTCCGTCCCAACCGGAGGCGGTGTAACCGACCGGTGAAGGGAAAATGAACCCCAAGAGACCACCATAAGAGCCGCGATTAACTTCTCTTGTTTTTACGCAGTTCCAAGAATTGTAACCCATTTCTGAGACCTGAAATTGGTCATCACTATAAACCCGTTCCACGTATGCGACGTGACCATAGTTAACACCACCAACCACGCTATTAAAGACAGCTATACTGCCAACAGCTGGGATATTCCCCGTAGGAATATTATGACTTCTGGCTTGCGCCAACCAATCAATAGCATTTCCAGTACATTTGCCAACAACTTCAGGCCTCTTGTAGGCAGCCCACCAAGTACAATTACCATGATCACCTTGATGCCCAAGAGCAGTATGAGTGGTACACATGAAAGGATTGTTCGGCGAATGATATGTGCAACAATCGCTGTCTCCAGCAAAAGATGCCGAACAAAGCCACAACAAACTTACAACCAAAAGCGTCACCATTATCACCTTTTTCATCTTACACCTCGATTCTTATTGTGTTTTGTCAAAGAACCATTCTTTGAACTATTTCAAGGATACAACATTGATTATTAAAAAATTCTAAACTATTTTCAGATAACCATTAAAGTTATAACAAAAAAATACCTAAATTTAGGTACTCTCTATAAAACCCTTATACCTACAACCATCCGATAAGAAGTTATCCACAAAAAATAAATCCATCTATCGTAATCTCATAGTACCTAGAACCTTTTCCGCTATAGGCATTTCCGAGATGTCAGCAAAATCTCTCTCATATTCAATATCGCTATTATCTTCAAAAGCCAATTCTGCTCTAAAAACATAGTGGTCGAATTCAATATTGTCATATGGAAGAAACGAAAAATTTTCACGAGAGTAGTAAACTTCTTTAATTTTATTATCAGATACAAAATAGTTAACCCGAGCCATTACCGGACCAAATTTTACTTCTCTATTAGCAAAAATAAAATCACCACTACTAAAGCCCGTTCTAGTGTTCAAATTATTCTGATGGTTATCTTTTGCAAAGAAAAATGACAATATGAACCTTCCTCTCAAAAATCTAAATGAAACATATCTAACGTCAATATTGGCCTCGCTAACAATAGATCTTCCGCTATTAACAACCACATCTTTTGGATACCTAAACTCAAACCCATATTCATTATTACGATAGATATTCCAACAAGCCGTATCTAGTTCATCGGTACAGTCGGTCTTCTCTGGTGGGATGATCTCGTAGGATTTATCTTCGGTAGGTTGGTTGGTATTAGCGACTTCGTTAACTACTGGCTGATTAACCGATGGTTGAGACTTACCCTTGGTGTACCAAAAAACCCCGATAGCACCTGCTGTCAGGATAAGTATGGATAATACGAGATAAATTGTAATAAACTTTTTAAACATATTTATATGGTCCGAAGTCCAAAATCTATAACAGACAACCCCAACATCCTGGTTCCCAGCTCCCAGCTCCTCGTTCTTAGCTTCTACTATAATACATCAATTCTAAAATATTTCTAAACTTTTTCCCGCTACCTCTCCGCCTTACGTCCTGCTTATCAAAAAACCCCCATAAAAACGGGGGCTAAATAAAAACGAATTTAAAAAAATACACCTAGCTTTTTTTTATTGGTATAGTTATGCAAAAAGCACTGCCAAGATCCTTGCCCTTACTTTCCGCCCAAATCTTACCGCCATGCGCTTCAAGCATTTGTTTGGCGACATAAAGACCCAGACCTACACCTTCAGTGTGCACTTTAGACATGCCCTGCCCGCGAGAAAACTTCTGGAAAAGATTTGGCAAATCCACCGGATCAATACCCATGCCGGTGTCAATTACTTTTAGCACCAAATTTCTTCCTTCCTGATAAACACTGACACGTATTCCGCCTTTGGTTGTATATTTGATTGCGTTGTCCACCATATTCATCAGCACCTGTCGCAATTTATCTGTATCCATTTTTACTTTGGGTAGCGGTTTATCCGGTTTATCCAGCTTGAGATAAAGTTTTTTATTCTTGGCGTTGTTGGCAAGTTCATCCACTACCGATGCCGCCAGATCGTCCAGACCATAGTCAGCCATATTATATTGTATTCTGCCGGACTCAATACGAGAAATATTGAGCAGGTCTTCGACCAGATTTATCAAACGTTGATTGCTTTCATACACTTTATGCAACGACTCCACTGCCTGATCAGTCAACTGACCGAAAGAACCCTCCAGCATCATCGAGATATAGCCCTTAATCACGGTCAGTGGTGTACGCAGTTGGTGCGAAGCAATAGAGATAAATTCGGATTTGGTTTCGTCGAGTTTTTTTAACCTTGTATTTGCTAAACGCAATTCTCTGGTTGCTTTTTCCACTTCTTTAGTAAGTGTGACATTAAAGTTTTTTGCCGCTTCATACATCAAAGAATTTTCAATCGCCACGGCAGCTTGAGACGCGCCAATTTCCAAAAGACGAATGTCTTCAGCTGTATAAACGTCACCGGATTTTTTGGCACCCAAAAAAGTTATACCGATTATGTTTTCCTTGGAAATCAACGGTAAAAATACCTCGCTAGCCGTAGCTTCCAGCGTACTGATCAACTTTTTTATTTTGTCAGTTTCCGCCAAATACCCTGTTTCCACCTTACGCCTCAACTCCTGCAAAACAATAACGTTTTTATCAACCTTAAAATAGGCAACCAAAGGATCTTTTGCGTCAAAATTCAACTTTTTTGCTACTTCGGGAGAAAAACCACTCTTATATGCTAGGATATAACCACCCTTTTTTTTATCAAGTAAGGATGTAGCCGCACTAATTGGGTGTAAAGTTTTATCAATTATACTATTCACCGAGCTAAATAAATGTTTTAGCTCCAAAGAGCTAGCCAAAACATCGGCTAATTCGGCCACTACCGACTGTGGATCATATTCTTCCTTAAAAAGAAACCTCTTTGTTACATTCTGGACAAATAGCTTTAATGGCTGAAAACCAACAACCACAAAAATCGAAACAATCAGAGAAATTACTAGCCGTGACTGTGTGCCAAAAGCATTTTCAAAAAGTCTACTAAACAAAAAGGCTAAAGATGAATAGATGCAAGCCAAAAAAACAACCAAGGCTGTAAAAATGGTTGATTTTCTCACCACTAGTCTTATGTCCATTAAACGATATCTTACTATTGCGTAAGCAAATATTATCAAAAAGGCTAAAATAAAAATAAAGCCCACTGGATAAAAACCATAACCATAATTAACTATAAAATCAGATGCCGACAAAACATAAAATAATAAAGCTAGGAGAACATACTTTATTTGATAATAACCATAGGATCCAATTGTTTTTTTATCCCTCAAATACAACAAGGAAAAATAAAAAACCCTACTAGCTAAAGTAGCAAGAAAAAACAAATAAACTATGTGAAAGAAACCTGCCTTTGGATAAAAACCCCAATGATAAATATAGAAACCTTTGACAAAAAAATCTGTAAACCAAATGGCTGCTTCAAAGGCTATGGTTATCAAATAAGAAAAATATAATAAGAATTTATCCACTCTTTTATTGCTTTTTAAAAGAAAAACAAAAAAATGAAAAAATATTACTGGTATTAATACTATCCCGCTATAACCAATTTTAACAATAAAATTTACTATATCAGTAGAGTATGACGCTGTATTAAAATTGAACAAAACAAACCAACTAAACTGCCACCAAAAAGTGACGAAACATAAAAAAAGAAAAGATATATTTATTTTAGATTTATTATTTTTTAAAAATACAAAAATGCCCAACAATATAAAGCAAATTGAGCTAAAAAGTGGAGGTATCGAATACGGAGATAATGCGGTCATATTCTCCTGTATTTTAACATATCTAAAATATAAAAAAAACCGGAAGCAATTACTCCTTGCCCCGGTTATTCAATTGTTATGATATTGCCAGAATCAACGCGGAAGGAATTTCTGCTAATTCTCCATTAGAATTAGCATAAACTATCTCCATAACGCCATCGGCATGAACATCTCCCGTGGTGTGGTTGGTGAATTCGACAAAAATAGTTATGGTCGAACTATTACTATCGACCACTCTAATTTTCACCAATACTTCGTCTGCAAAATAAAACGGTTTCTTATAGACATAAGAAGTCCTCCTTGCAAACAAAGTCGATATACCAAAATCAGTCCTACCTTCCCCAAAACGTTTGGCATCTTGACGAAAATCTGACCATTTTTTCACGAACATCATTTCCGCCGCCTTACTTAATAATACGGGATATTGGGTGTGAGTAAGCGTTCCTTCGGCGTTTGTGAGATGAAAGGTTATTGTTTCTTTGAGTTCAAAGACAACATTATGATCGCCATTAACTTCTTTAGTTGTCTCAAAAAGATCTTTTTTCTCAGTAGGCACACAAACGGAAAGTAGAATCTCACGAATATCCTCTGGCAACCTCCGTGGTCGACCGTCCAAACTGGCATAAACAATACTCATGGTTCCAGTCGCACAAACTTCTTGATTAACAGAATTAATGAATTCCGCAAAAAGAGTGAACGACAAATGATTGACCGATGACACATTTAAACTAACAATTACCTCGTCGTCTACAAAAAACGGCTTTATCATCCTGTAAACCGCCTTATGAGTCAACAAAGTAAAACCATTATCTGTATTTTTTTGTCTTGATATCATAAGAGCTGCGTTTTCCTTAAATCCCGGCCAAAGTTCAACAGCCATAAGCTCCCTTGCCTTACCCATTAATATGGCGTAAGAAGAATGGGCCATCCAGCCATTAGACGTGGCCAGACTTTCCGTCACCGTCTCCCTTATCTCAAAAAGGTTCATCTGCGTGCCTCCTTTTTTAAACCATTAAGATGTCAATAAACTTTTTATTCTAAATACAAATGTATTCTCTACTTACAATAAACTCAATAAAACTCAAAGTTATCCACAGGCAATACCTCAAAACACCCAATTTTTTAACAAAAGTCAAAAACAACCTCCTAATAATTTTACTTTTTTGATCAATAATTATACTATTTGACTACAAATATCTTTTAAAAAAATCAAGAAACCGCAAAGGAGGAAATGATGCATAATGATATGTGGTTGAAATTCTGCGAAAGCTGCCCAGGGCGATTTTTCCTGGTATCTTGCGTCGTTTTTCATGTAGCCAAAACGTTCTTGGTCGGCATGACCGAGGAATACTGGCTAAAAATAACTTCCTAACCCCCCGCACTCAAAAACCGCTATCCCACAGGAGCGGTTTTTTTCATACGGTATTTCTTGTAAAAAAATATAATAAAAAAATTATAATTCAACACCAAATATTACACCATCATTGCTGCTGTTTTTTGCCCAAATCCTTCCACCATGCTCATCAACTATCGTCTTGGCGATAGAAAGCCCGAGACCAGTACCGCTTTTTCCCTTATCCCCCCCGTCTTCTCGACGATAAAAGCGTTCAAAAATATGCGGTAAGTCGGCGTCTGAAATTCCTGGCCCGGAATTAAAAATCGTTACCCTTATTTTGTTAAGACGTTTCTTCACAATAACAGATACCGTGCCGCCTTCGTTAACATGCTTGAAGGCGTTGCTTAAAATATTAAGAAAAACGCTTTTGAGCTTTTCCCTATCGGCAAAAAATTCCGTGTCTTTAATATTTTGTAAAATATAATTAACATTTTTTTGTTCAGAAAAAATTTGTGTCGCTGCGTAAACTTCGTTTATCAACCGACCAAACTCAAAATTTTCTTTTTCTATTTTTAGCTTACCAAAATCAGATCGCGCTAAAAATAAAAGATTGTTAATCAGTCGAGACAAACGATCGGCTGATTGAGCAGAGCTGCTTATTGATTGAGGAGTACATCCCTCGGAGTCCATTAAACTAATATTACCTTTTAATATTGCGACTGGCGATTGTAATTCATGAGCAATGTCAGCTAAAAAACGCGACTGACGTTGATTTAACTCTTTCAGTTCTTTAGTTGCGCTTTCAACTTCGCGACGCAAATCAGCCGAGTAATTTTTTATTTTCTGGTAAGAACGGATATTTTCCAGCGCCACTGCCAGCTGATGCACCAAAGTTTCTAAAAATTGAATGTCCTGGCTGCTATATATTTCTTTTTTTTCTTTACCACCCAGAGCTAAAATGGCCGTTAATTTATTTTTATAACAAATCGGCGCGACCACCTCTGCCTGCACTCCTCGCAAAAATTCCATTACTTTGATCAAAGCGGCGTGTTCGTCACTATTAAGCGGCGACTCGATGATTCTTTGCGGCAGCTCCTGCAACAAAACTAACTCTTTATTTCTAGCGAAAAATCCAAAAATCTTTTCCTGGGATTTTTTCACTACCCCATCAACATCAAAAATAAAACCAAAAGACTTTAAACCGATAATTTTTTCTCCGTCACCGTTACTGCCATAAAGAATAAAAGCCATCTGATCGATTTGAAATATCTTTTTGAAAACTGTAAAAATTCTGGTAGTCAAACTGCCAAAATCTATGGTCGAACTGATAGCGCTACTAGCATCCCGCAAAGCGTCAGAATGATCGTATTGATCTTTAAAAAATAATTTATTTTTATTAAAGAATCTTTCAATACGAGGAAAAAGAAAAACGCTGATCAAAACAGTGGCGGCTCCCACAGCACCGTATTGAATAACCGCACTAGAGGTGTCCAAAAATTTCAAAATATACGATGAGAAAGTATAAACACCCATTATTACTGCGGCCAAAAACAAATAAAAAACCCATTTGCGGATAAATATTTTAATGTCCAAAAAACGGTATTTCAATATCGCATAAGCAGTGGCTATTGCTAATATTAAAGAAGCATCTTGTCCAAACCAGTTAAATCTAAAATCACCCCACCAAAGCATTAATAGATTAGTAAACATGGCGACCAAAGAAGATAAAAGCGATCCATAAAAAATATATTGCGATTGTCTTTTTATCACTCCGGTTTGTTTTTTTATTTTTTTATAAAGTAACGACAATCCCAAACAAAACAACCCCGCTATATAAATAACATAAATAAAATAAAAAGAACCCCAGATAATTTCTTTTTCTGTAGTCCCGGATATAACTTTTTCAATAATCACTCCCGGGATAATACTCAAAATTATAATAACGACGTTTAAACTAGAGAGCAACCAAACAAAATGTCGAGATGGTTTATCTTTTTGTGGAAAAATATAAACAAAATATACAAAAGCACTGGGAATAAAAGAAGCGGCTATATATAAAATGCGACACCAAAATAAACTTTGATCTAAAGAGACAAAGCGGTAAACGATCATCGCTGCTGTCCAAAAAAACAAGGTAGCTATAAGCCAAGCATAAATATAGTGGCTGGCGTTCCTTTCTTTTTTTAAAAAAACAAGCAAAAAAAGTATGGCGTAGATACTTAGGGAAACAAACAATGAAATGTTTATAAAATCCATATACTATATCCTTCCCTCTCCACTTTGCTATATAAATACTTTTTAGTCAACTGGTATTTTTCAAAAATCCAAATACCCCAAAAGCATTGATACCGTCTCACGATTTAATTCTACTTTAAAAAACCAAATAATACCCACTACGCCCAAAATGGCCAGAAACACCAATACAAGTAAAATAAATTTTGTTTTAATTGTCATGTTTTTATTTTATTTCTTAAGCTTACATATCATACACAATCAATTCTAAAATATTTCTAAACTTTTTCTCCCCCGCCCGACGAAAAAATAAACCCCCAAAAGTCTTGGACTTCTAGGAGTAATGAGCCAGCAAGTCTTTGGGCTCGATTCTTGCCATATAGACATCATCGATCCAAATAGGGGCGTAAGAATCACCCATAAAAAAACGCAACGCCCAGCCATTTCTTGACGTGTATCTCGCCTACGGCGGGTACAGTCAGTTTGGCCCCAACTTGGAACATTCCAAGTTCGAACGCTTTTTTTAATCCCCAACTACTAGCTACCACCTACCAGCTACTAAATATTCACCGTCTCGATCGCTACCTGCGGATCAGAGCCCAGTCCTAAATAACTGGTAACCGGTTTTGACACCATCATTATTGAACGAAACACTGCCAGTCTAATACGATCAAGTAATCGGCGAGGTCGGCTGGTAAAACGTTCAGCACCGACCAACACCAACCATTTGGACGGATCGGCTGGAATATGAATTTTCTTTTTTTCTTTTAGTTCCTCCAAAACATCCCTAATAAAAGGAGTTTGCATATAACCATAAAATACCTGAACAAAAGATACTGTTCCAATCTCAGGATCTTCGTGCAGTATAGTAATTTTGTAGCGATCAGTCCTGGAAACCCTAGGTTTGTTAACAAAGGAAACATTAAACAAAATAACGTGTTTAGGTATAGCTGATCCCCATTTATGACAAAAAGAGTCTAACGCTACTGGAATCCTGTCGCTTTTATCAAATATCGGTCGCGATGCCATAACCACCACCGAACGATGCAATAAATGTTCTTTATTGTTTTGCTTTGCTTCGATTAACTCATTAACAGTCAACCCCGGCAATTCGGCATAAGCGTGCGTAACTCTTTTTCTTCCCCATTGCCAAGCATGCATAATAAAAAATAAACAAACAGCAATCACTAAAGGAATATATCCACCTTTAGTAATTTTTAAAAGATTGGCGGCAAAAAATGTTATATCAATAATTAATAAAACTAGCCCGATCGGACCGACGATATAAATGGGCCAATGCCATTGATGGCGTGCTAATAAATAAAAAGCGGCGGTAGTGACCACCATGGCACCCGTAACAGCGACTCCGTAAGCAGCGGCAAGCGCGCCAGAAGTTTTGAAGTTTATAACAAGAAAAATACATCCAACCAAAAGAGTCAGATTGACAAAAGGCATATAAATCTGTCCTTCTACTTTAGCGTTAGTGTGTATTGTCTTCAATCGCGGAAGTACACCCAACGCTGTTGCTTGACTAGTCAGAGAAAAAGCGCCGGAAATTAATGCCTGGCTGGCGATAATTGTCGCCATCGTCGATAAAATCACTAAAGGAATTAATGCCCATGATGGAGCCAAAGAATAAAATAAATGTTCGTTGGGAATTTCACCGGCGGAAAGCAGTCTGGCTCCTTGACCAAAATAGTTAATAACCAGAGCCGGATAAACTAGAGTAAGCCACACAGCGGTAATCGACCGGCGACCAAAGTGTCCCATATCAGCATATAAAGCCTCGGCACCAGTCACGCACAATACCACTGCCCCCAAAAAAAACATCGTTTTCCAACCGTACATAAAAATAAAATTAATCGCCGGGAGCGGCGACAGTGCGCCGAGCACTTCGGGGTGCAAAAAAATTTGAGGCAATCCCAAGACTGCTAAAACCAAAAACCAAATAATCATAATCGGTCCAAACAAACTGCCTACCTTACCGCTACCCCTTCTTTGGATGGAAAATAAACCGATTAAAATCACAACAGTGATTGGAACAACGAATCCTGTCAAACTGGAAGTAACGACATTTAAACCCTCGACTGCCGATAAAACGGAAATCGCCGGAGTAATCACGCCGTCACTATAAAGCAGTGCCGCACCGATCAATATCGCCACACCAATACCAGCGGAAACAAATTTTTTTGCGCGACCCTGACGAATCAAAGCTAGTAACGCAAAAATTCCGCCTTCACCATGATTGTCCGCCCGCATAATCAATCCGATATATTTAATCGTGACTATAATCATTAAAGACCAAAAGAAAAGCGAAAGCAGCCCCAAAACGTTTCCCGGATTCCTTTCTAAATGGTAAATACCAAAAAAGGCCTCTTTGAGCGCATATAAAGGCGAAGTGCCGATATCTCCGTAAACAATACCTAGAGCGCCCACCATCAGGCCAAAAGAAAGGGTTTTATTTTTTCCATTTTGCATAAAATACTCCGCAATGATTATACAAAATCGTGACATTATTGACAACGTGTTGGTAGTTAGTAGATGGTAGTTGACAAATGGTATCTAGGGATCAACGGAACCATTTACTTCTTTTTTTACCCCAACTACTACCTACTAACTACCAGCTACCAGCGTAATTGACACAAACTTTTTACAATGCTATAATTGCGCTCATCAACAAGATTGGTTAACAACCAAAGGAGAGGTTTAATGTCAGTTTTAAAAACCGACGAAGAAGTAAACGCCTGGCTGATAAACATCAACGGCAGAACACTGCTAGCCGACGAGCGCGCTTTGCGCGAAATCGCTCAAAACGGCGGTAGGCTGCCGCTATGCTCCCGCGCTGAAGCGTTTCTTTTGTCAGAACAACCAACTGCGGTCGAAGCAATTTTTTTGCAAAACGAACATAACGATCTTCTCCATCGCGAACCAGTATTGGTTGGCGGCGCGACCTTTCAGTTGCCTGGCAATAGCCGGGTACCAACAAGATCATACCCGGGACTAAACATCCATTTGCTCAAACGCTGTCTTGCCGCAGCCATCACCGATCGCAAGTTAATGGTTAAAATCAAAACCACGCCGGAGCAACTGCTTGCCATTAAAAAGCAAGCTATGCCCTGGTAAAATCACGAAGCCGCCCTGCAAAAAAAGGGCGGTTTTTCCATTCTTGCGCTTTTTTGCTATAATAACCAAACTAAGATAAAAAATAAAAAAACATATGAACGACAACAACACCTCTTGTTGCGATCACGACTGGCGCAAACCAAAAACCATTATTTTGGTTTTAGTCGTCATGGCCCTGACCGCAATCGTCATCGTCGCCTTAGTCCGCGACCGAATTGTTAACAATAATCAATGGCAAATTTCAGTTACTGGTCAAGGAAAAGTTGCTTACCAACCCGATACCGCCAAAATAATCCTCGGTTATCAGGCAGACAAAGCGCCCCAAGCCGACGTTGCTCTTAAACAACTCAATGCCAAAATGAACGAAATCACCAAAGCCGTAGTCGCGTCCGGCATTGCCATGCAAGATATCCAAACTCAAAACTATTCCCTTTATCCGCAATACGATTATGTCGACAATGTTTCCAAGGTCGGCGGCTATAGCGCCAACCAAATGCTGATTATTAAAATCAAAGATATCCAAAGCAATCCCGAACTAACAACAAAAGTTTTGGCGGCGGCGACAACCGCCGGCGCCAACCAAGTAAACGGCGTTTATTTTGAAAGTTCCAAAATAAATGATTTGCGCCAAGAAGCGCGGCTCAAAGCGATTGCCGATGCTCAAACCAAATCCGGAGCAATAGCCAAAGAACTGCACGCTCGACTAGGCAAAGTCGTCGGCTGGTGGGAAAACACTGTTTATAGTCCGGAAACAAATAGTTATTATGCCGATGGCAAAGGCGGCGTCGGCGCCGGATATTCTGTTTCGCCAAACGTTCCGACTGGCACCCAAGAACTAATCATCGAAGCTAGTGTCAACTACAAATTAAAATAGTATATATCAAAAAAAACCGTCCCACTATCCCGTCACTCGACAGGATAATTATAGCGAGACGGTTTTTTTATTTTTATAAACACACTTATGCCAAATATTTTTTATTCTCAAAAACACAAAGATGCTAAACAGATGGGGGTTTGGGGGCGGAAGCTGCGCCAAAGCCGAAGCCCCAAGAGTCGAACGTAAGTGAACGAAAGGGGCGAGGCGAGTTTAGAGACGATAAGGTGCTAAGACAATCGCGCTTCTGTAGCCCCCAAAACTCTTTGGTTGCTTTCTGGTTACAGAAAGCAACTGCCCGCCCGGCATGAGGGCTAACTAATATAGCTAGTCAATAAAAAAGGCGCACAATCGTGCGCCAAATTTAATAGCCGAAGTATTTATTTAAAAGTATTTTACAAAATATCCTAAACCATGAATAATTCCAAGCAGTATTGCTATTCGCGCCAGCCAAACGTGCAATGAAATCGGCAAACGGTAAATCCCTTTGGTAATCAAAATAGCAACAACTGCGGCAGCTAGGACAAAAATAAATCCCAGCATACCAACTACGACAAAAAACGGCGCTCCGACGACAGGATAAAACAATATTTGTTTTAACATAGTGTTTTTATTTTACTATTATTTTTCCAGTCATTTCCGGGTGTAGACTGCATATATAATCATACTCACCCACCTTGGTAAAGGTATAGCTCCACTTTTGGTCGCGACCAAAAGATTCGGAAGTCACCAAATCCTTAATTACCACATCATGATAAGCCTTGTCCCGATTATTCCAGGTTACCGTGTCACCAACACTAATAGTTACCACTGATGGATTAAATACGAAACCTTGCATCTCTACATCGATATTTTTTGCTTCCGGCTTAAATTTCGCCGTAGCTTCCGTGCATTCTCCTCTCATAAAAGCCCACTCTTCACATTCTTTACCGCCAGTAAAAACACAATAGCCGGTTTGACTACCATCGGTTGACGTACGAATTTCTAGTTTACCATTGTTGTTTTCGCAGTAAACCGAAGCCGGATTAGCAATGCCGGTATTTTGACTGTCAGCTGGTTCATTGACCACCGACAAACCGCCTTCTTTTACAATATCAAGCGACGGCTGCGGTCCGCAACCAGCTAAAATCAAAACGGCCACGACAAGTATGAAAAAAATCGAATATTTTTTCATAATTCATTTTTTTATTTATTAAAAATATTTTAATAATTACATTTCTTCTACCACGTCAATACCAAGTAAATACAATCCTTGCTTTAATACTTCCGCTACCTTTTTTAACAATTCCAGCCGAACGAAACTCAAAGCCATGTGTTCCGGATCGACCACCTTGCACTCATGATAAAAATGATTAAATTCAGACGCAAGTTCGATCAAATAATTTGATATCACTGATGGCTGGTATGACTCAAAAGATTTTTCAACAGCCGTACCAAAACGACTCACCACCCTAATCAACCGCAGTTCGGCTACATTGACTAGCAAAGAATAATCTATTTTACCAGCTCTAATCTTTGATTTACCACGTTTAAACTTTCTCTCAATCGCCCTAATTCTGGCGTAAGAATATTGCAGGTACGGACCGGAGTTGCCCTCGAAAGACAGTGCCTGTTCCCAGTCAAAAACCACGTTGTGAGTTCGCTCGGCATGCAACATGGAAAACTTGAGAGCGCCTAGCGCCACGATTCGCGCCACTTTGTTTTTATTCTTCAAGTCGGGATTTTTGAGATTTATTGCCTCTAAAATCTTTTCCTGCGCCCTATCAAGCAATTCATCGAAAGAAATGACATTACCTAACCGCGAAGACATCTTGCCCTCTTTAAGACTAACCAATCCGTGTGACACGTGTTCGCATTTTCCGGCATCGGGATGCCCCAATATTTCAAGGGTTTTGAAAAGCTGACGGAAATAAAATTCTTGTTCACCACCAACAACAAACAAACACTTGTCATACTTACCAATTTTTTTCTGTCGCAACTGGGCTAAACCTAAATCTTTTGTCTGGTACAATGCCGTACCATCGGTTTTAATCAAAATAAATACACCCAGTTTGTATTGCTGCAAATCTATTACCCAAGCGCCTTGATCTTTTTTGACCGATCCTGACTTCATCTTAGCCTGAACAAATTTCTTACCAGGATCCTCGCAAATACTTTCAGGGAAACTATAATCGACTCGGCAATCAAGTATTTTGGCAATCTGCCAAGACGCTTTGTAGCTAGCGCGAGTCATTTTTTTCCAAAGTGAAACAATACTTTTATCACGCCGATCAATCAGACGATTGATTTCATTTATTTCTTTTTCGTAATCGGAATTTTCTGCCGCTTTGGCACAAGCCGCGGCGTAAACCTCACCGGCCCAGCGGTTAAATTCTTTTTTCGGCACGTTACCTTTATAAAAATTTTTGTAATACCACAACCATTTGGCAACGTGCACGCCAACGTCTCCAGAATAAGAATATGTTGCCGTTTTGTAGCCATTAAATTCAACAATGCGGCGCAACGAATCGCCTAAAGTCGCGTTGAGCAGATGACCAATATGAAACATCTTGAGAGGATTGGCCTGAAAGACGTCAAGGGCTATCTTCCCTCTTCCTTTTTTTGGCGCTACCTTCGTTTTTAGCGCCTCTGCCACTACCGCGGTTTTATCAACAAAAATATTTAGATACGGACCGACTGCCTGAACTTCGACGATCAAGTTTTTGTCACCAACATCTTGCATCAATTTTACCGCGAGCTGCGCTGCCAATTCGACCGGATTTTTCTTTTGTTCTTTAGCTAATTCAAAAAGGGCAAAGGAAAAATCACCCATTTCCAGTTTTGGAGGAATGGTTAAACTAATATCAATATCACCACCAATTGATTGACGTAAAATGTCTTTTATTTGCTGCCTGATCCTGACTGCCATAGTATCTTTATTTTATTATCACCTTGGCAAATTGTCGCTTGCCGCGTTTTAGCACGCTACCGTTTTTTACCTCAATCACTTCGTCGGCTGACGCGATTGCCACGTCATTAATAAACAGTCCACCTTGTTCGACAAGTCTTCTAGCTTCGGATTTACTACTAGCCAAACCAGCTTTTAGAAACAAATCAACAGCGTTGATACTGGCTTCTGCTGAGGCTAAAACTACTTCGGGCATATCAGCTGGCGCCTCTTTATCACGAAACATTTTATTAAACTCAATTTCTGCCTTATCTGCCGCGCTAGCACCGTGATAGAGCCTTACTATTTCTTTGGCTAGCTGCATTTTATATTCACGTGGATTATGCCCTTCACCAATTCCTCTTTTTACCTTTTCCACTTCCTCGTCCGGCACATCGGTTAAAATCTCAAAACCACCAACAATCATCTCGTCTGACCAGGACATTACCTTGCCACACATCTCCGTGGCACTGTCGGTCAACGTAATCATATTACCTTCGGTCTTACCCATTTTTTTGCCAGTCGGATCAGACAGTAGCTTAGTAGTCAAAACAAATTTTTCCCGACCACGATTTTTTTGCATAGTTCTACCGGCGAGCATGTTGAAAGTCTGATCATTACCGCCAACCTCAATATCAATGTCCAGCGCCACGCTGTCGTAACCCTGCATCAAAGGATACAAAAATTCGTGAAGATGCACGGGTTTACCCTCCTCTATTCTTTTTTCGAACATATCGCGTTCAAGCATTTGTTGGACGGTAAATTCGCTGGCTAGCTCGACGATGTCGGCAAATTTGAGCTTGCTAAGCCATTTGGAGTTGAACATTAGCTTCACGGCGTTGGCTCCGGAAAAACGCAAAATTTTGCTCGCCTGTTTTTTATACTTTTTGCAATTCACTAAAACCTGTTTGCGAGTCAATTTCACTCGCGTGGCTGACTTGTCAGTCGGGTCGCCAATCATACCGGTAAAGTCGCCGATCAGCATAATCACTTCATGCCCAAGATCTTGCAGTTCGCGCAGCTTACGGAGTACAACCGCATGACCCAAATGCAAATTTGGTCCGGTAGGATCAATACCATTATAGATACGAAGTCGCTTGCCGGATTTGAGAACTTTTTCCAAGTTATCGACGCTAGGATAGACGTTTTCCACGCCGCGCGTCAAAAGATGATGGATTAACTTTGGGTCGGTATTTACTTTCTTTGTCATATAGTGTATATTATTTTGTATATTACGCTTTCAAAACAAATGAAGGGAAGGTAAATAATGGAAAATTTAATCATGCTGGTTTTTTTGAGTGCCCTTTATTTAGCTGTTTCCAGCAAACCTTTCAAATAACCCTCGTCATCAACCCCCGCCGCATGGTGGGGATTTTCTTTTATTACAAACTTTCCCATTGTTTGGTTAGTTTTTCCAGTTTTTCTTTAGCTTGCTCTAACTTTTTCTTTTCACCATCCACCACTGCTTGCGGCGCGCGAGCGACAAAATCATCGTTAGATAGCTTAGCACCGACGTTATCACAATATTTTTTCGTCATTTCTATTTCTCCGGCGATTCTTTCTTTTTCTTTATCGATATCGAGCAGATCGGCCAGTGGCAAATATACTTCCACACCGCCAACCACTGCTACGGCAGATTTATCGGGTTTACCGTTTTCAATAAATTCCAATTCGCTTAGTCGCGCCAAGGTAGTGATAATTTCTTTCTGGCTGGAAACCAAATCCGCGTTGTCCCCCGCTTTGACAACCGCTTTTATTTTTTTACCCGGTTCAACTTTGTTTTCTGAGCGTAGGTTGCGGATAACGCTGACGACTTCTTGTACTAACAAAAAATCTTTACCAACTGATTCGTCAGCCAACTTTTTCTCTGCTTTCGGCCAAGGTGCTACCAAAATCATCCCGTCGTTAAATTTGGACCAAACTTCTTCCGTGACAAACGGCATTAGCGGATGCCAGAGCTTCAAAACAGTCCGTAAGATATAAGCTAAAATTTCTTTTTTCTCGCCTTCGATTTTGGCAATCTCCAAATACCAATCGGCTAACTCATTCCAAGTGAAGTCTCGCAAAATCTCACCGGCTAAAGATAAGTTAAATTTTTCAATATTAAAAGTAACAACCTCGATCACTTGCTGCAAACGGCTTAAAATCCAAGCATCCGCCAAAGTTTTCGGTTTGGGCGTTTTGTCGGCAATCTTTTCTTCACCAATCATCATCAAGATAAATCTCGAGATATTCCAGAATTTGTTGGTAAAGTTTCTAAAACCGGCAATTTTTTCCTCACCCAAGTTCATATCACTACCCGGCGCAGAACCAATAACCAAAGACAGCCGTACAGCGTCCGTACCATATTTGGAAATCATTTCTAGAGGCTCAATACCGTTACCTTTAGATTTGCTCATTTTCCTTCCCTGCTCGTCGCGAATCAATCCGGTGAAATACAAATTTTTAAAAGGCGCTTTGCCGGTTTTGTACAGACTCATTATAATCATTCGAAAAGCCCAGAAAAAAATCAGATCTCGTCCCATAATCATGCTGTCGGTAGGATAAAAATCTTTAAAATCTTTACCTTTGGGATAACCAAGCGTGGTGTAAACCCATTGACCGGAAGAAAACCAAGTATCCAAAGTATCTTCGTCTTGTTTCCAGCCTTCACCGGGAGAATCCAGGCTAACTTTTAGACCCTTACTCTGATGATACCAAGCTGGAATGCGCGGTCCCCACCAAATCTGTCGACTAATACACCAATCATGAACATTATCAATCCAATCAAGCATGGTCTTTTTAAATTTCTCTGGATAAATTTTGATATCACCTTTTTCGATCACACGCTTGGCCATTTTTTTCAAAGACTTTTTAGAATCATCCACATTAACAAACCACTGTTCAGAAATCAATTGCTCAACCGATGTTTTACAGCGCTCGCAGACTGATAGATTGTTTTTATATTCTTCTTCCTTGATCAATAAACCAGCCTGCCGTAAGTCGGCAACAACCTTTTCACGAGCTTCCAGCGCTGTTAAATCTTTAAAAGCCTTAAAATTATCATTACCCACGATAATTTTTCCTTGTTGATCAATCACTCTAATAATTTCCAGATCATGCTTCTGCGCCATTTCATAATCAACCATTGAATGCGCCGGCGTTACGCCAAGCGCACCGGTACCAAAGTTCATGTCAACGCCATCGTCAGCGATTATCTTTAGTTTTAATGGCACGCCCAAAAAATTGACCGAGATCGTCTGTCCGATATATTTTTGATAACGTTCATCTTTGGGATTAACTGCCACCGCCGTATCGCCCAGTTTAGTCTCCGGTCGTGTCGTAGAAATAGTAAACGGAAAATCGGCATCATACTTGAAAGTATAGAGCTTGCCATCTTGCTCTTCGTACTCCACCTCTATGTCGGACAAAGCAGTAAAACATCGTGGACACCAACTAATAATCCTCGGCCCGCGATAAATCAAGCCTTCTTCCGACATTTCAACAAAAGTTTCCGAAACAGTTTTGATCAGATCGGGATCAAGCGTAAATTTCTCACGCGACCAGTCAGCAGACAAACCAATCCTTCTTTCTTGGTTGCGCATATAGTTTGCCCGATCCAGACAAAACTCATAACACCCTTTATAAAACTCTTCCCGACCCAAATCATAACGAGTTTTTCCCTGCTCTTTTTTCAGCTTTTTCTCATAAACCACCTGCGTCTGAATGCCGGCGTGATCTTTTCCCGGTAAAAGCAAAACCTTTTTACCGAGCATTCTCTGGTAGCGACCAAAAAAATCCATCACTACATAGCCTGAAGCGTGACCAATATGCAGTTCGCCATTGGCATTAGGTGGTGGCAAAACATTACAATATTTATCTTTACCCTTTAAATTGTCGGGATTAAAAAAACCCGACTCTTCCCAAATCTGGTAAATCTTATCTTCAACCTGTTTGGCTTCATAGGCTTTATCCATAATATAAAAAAATAAGCGGAATTTTAGATAAATAACTGCTTATCCTATCTTACCAATATTAACGACGCTTTTCAATGGCTGGATACTCGGACTTTACAGTTCTGCCTTTTTTAATCTTAACAATCACCACCCTTGACCTTATCTTGCCACTTCTATATAATGAAAAGCTAACCACATTAACCTTATTATTAATTCGTAATTATTAATTCGTAATTATCTCCCATGGGTCTAACTATCGAACAGCAGGCTATTGCCGCACTAGTCAAAACGAACAAACCGTTAATTGTTTTCCGTAAACATTTTTCTGGCGACGCTTTGGCTGGCGCGCTAGCTCTAAATCTGATCCTGCAAAAAATGGGCAAACTCCCCGATGTGGTTTGTGATGGTTTTATTTTACCCAAAGGATACAAATTTTTGCCTGGAAATGAAAATGTCAAACCGACCCTGGAAACTCTTCGCCGGATGATTATCAGTATTGATAAAAACAAAATAAAACAAGACGAGTTTCACTATGATACAGACGGCGAACAGCTAAAAATATTTCTTTCTCCGCAAAATGAGTTTTTCGGGCCACAGGATGTACGAGCGAGTATTTCCGACTGGCGTTACGACCAAATTATCATCATTGACACTCCCGATCTGGAATCGCTTGGCGACGTGTTTTCCAAAAACAGGGAATTTTTCTTTCGCCGACCAATTTTGAATATCGATTATTCTCCGGCGAACGAACAATACGGTCAAATCAATTTTATAGATATGACATCATCATCGACCTGCGGCGTGCTTTATAACCTGATTAAATCCTGGAATGAAAAACTTTTCAGCCCGGATGTAAACACCTGCCTGCTGACCGGCATTATTGATAAAACCAAAAGTTTCAAAGCGGGAATGATTAATCCTTATACTTTGCAAATTTCCAGCGACTTGATCAAAAACGAAGCGCGCCGCGAAGAAATAGTGAAAAACCTTTATTATAGTCGTGATGTTGCCACGCTCAAACTATGGGGACAAACACTAACCAAACTCAAAGAGCACTACGGCGGCAAACTGATTACCGCTACTATCAGCGAACAAGATTTTGCCGATACCAAAACCGACGGCAGCGCGTTACCCGATATCATCGATGAACTGCTCAGCGCCGTACCAAATGTCGATGTAGCGATTTTGCTTTATCACCTTGATAATTTGAATATTGGCGTTTTTGCCAGATCCTTGGGTTCTACTGACTTGCAAAAAGCTTTGACCGAATTTATCCCGATTGGCGACAAAAACTTTGTCCGGTTCAAAATCGCCGGTAACGATCTGGTTCTAGCCGAAGAAAAAGTGGTTTCTGTATTCAAACAAAGCTACGAACCAAAGTTTTAATAAAGGAGGACAAAAAGTGAAAAATGTCATCGGTCCGATATTCCTCAGAAGTAACCTGGTTACCGTTACTCTAGTTGACGGCGAAAAGATCACCGGAGAAATCTTAAGACATATCGCATCGCAAGCGCAAATAGCGACCGCGCCGGACGGCAGCAGAACGCCCGCCATTGTGCCCGGCGGCATTCTTATCAAAAAGGGCTTTGCCGACGTAGTTTTTCTCACAAACAAAGACGTCGCCAGCATCACCTAGAAAACCAACCGTCCCGCTATACAGTAGGACGGTTTTTTAAATCGAAAAATTAAGGACGACAAATCTGCGCGAGGGCAGGTGTTTTAAAAAAATATTAAAATACTAAAATTACGGGGGTTCGGGGGTGGCATTGCCCCGAGCCGAAACCCTGAGAGTCGAGCCCCGCCTTGGCGGGGCGAGCGGAATGGGTTGAGGCGGGGTAAGAAAACCTTAAGGTGCTATAAACTCGGGTTTATGCCACCCCCGAAAATCTTTGGATACTTTCTGTTTGCAGAAAGTATCTGCCGGCCCGGCATGAGGGCAAAAAACTAATAGTAAAATAAAGGTGTTCGTTTCATTATCCAAGAACTTATTAACAAACGCCTTCACCGCACACAGAAGGGAGCAATTTTAAAACCCCCATTCGCCTAGACGAACGGGGGTTCTGACTTATTGTTTACGTATTACGTGCTAGCGCCCAGTGGTAGTGCGCCAGCATATCTTCGGCAGCCGGAGCGTCTGGTGCGATCGCCATCAGCCCGACTTTTTCCGGCAAACAGTTAGGAATATAAGGTAAGATCCCTTTCTCTCCGTCGAAAATATCGCTACCCAAAAACTTCACCAGTCCATCCCAATTCATCTGACTTGATGGATAGCAATTTCGCGCGGCAATACCGTATTCAACGATGCCGCGATCGGCAAGCTGTCGACCGACCGAAAAAGGATAAGTACTGGCAGTGACACGAGCATTGGATTCCAGCAGTAGCAAACGATGCCGACGTTCTTTCTTGGTTTTGATAAAATCAATTCCAAAGATACCGCGGTGTCCTTGCCGCCAAAACCAATCGATCAGTGGATAAGCGCGACCCTGCATCCGAGCAATTTCTCTTTCGGTAATACCGGGTAGTTGCCGTAAAGACGAAGACACGATATTACCTTCATGCACTTTACCGTGATGACTCATGATTTGAGCTGACGCACCGAGAAAGCGAAAATCGCGTGGGCGCAGCTCCCATTGCATACTATAACTGTCAGAGTCGTAGCCGGCTTCGACAATCACCTCTTTTTGACCATTGGCAAAAAGCTTGCGACCAAAGGCAATCGCCTTTTCTCTTTCACTGGTGAAAGTCATGCCTTCACCGCTGGCCAGATTGGTTGCTTTGACCACGATAAAGTCACTGTCATTGACACGAGACATCCTCTCCACCGCTCGGGCCAGACCGTCAACTGTTGCAACGATAACAAAGGGCGGAAAAATATTTCCGATTCCTTTTTCTACCGCCAGCCGGCGTAAAAATGCCTTGTCATTTGCCCGTAGCGAAAGCTGTAGCGGCGGAGCAAAAACCTCGGATTTTTTCTGCCAACCGGTCAACCGCAAAAATTTTTCATCATTTTCGGTGATGGCAAATAGTCGCAGTGTTCGATCTTCAACGCACAGCAAACGATCAATCTCGCGCTGTAAGTTACGATCGCCCAAAACAACGTCGTAAAGATGATCGTCATAAGCAGTTAGTACTTCCCCGCCATTACCAACCTTCACCTCCTTAAGAAAAGCAAGATAGTCGTTCAAACTGGGATGACGCCCGACAACCTTTGCTCCTTTGAGAAGTAGTGATCGCCAAGCGTAGCGTCCTAGCCCCGGCACTGTTTGCAGAGGGTAAGACGCAACAACGTCATGGATATGTACCGCAGCGTTAGCACCTCTCATTTATAGCCTCCTGTATAGCCTCCTGTATTTTTTTTCGCTTTGTTGTTTTTCAAAAAGCCTCGAATTTGTAATTTAACAGCTTTTTTTCTTACCGTCAATACTCCTTTTTATTTTTTATTATGTATAAAATAAAAATGCTTAGCATCGGGGGTTCGGGGGTGGCGTTGCCCCGAGCCGAACCCCGAGAGTCGAACGTAAGTGAGCGGAAGGGGCGAGGCGGGTTTAAAGAACCTTAAGGTGCTATAAAACTCGGGCTTATGCCACCCCCGAAAATCTTTGGTTACCCAGCTGCAGGGCTCTGCGGCTGGGTATCTGCCTACCCCTGCCTACCGGCAGGCAGGCGGCATGAGAGCAGTCGTGGAAAAAAGAAAAACCGTCCCACTGCGTAGCGAGACGGTTCATTGATTGTTAGCCTAGTTTAGCCAGTGCCCACTGTACTTGGGGCACTAGACGGTTCACGAATTCGTTTTGATTCGAACCGTAAATCACCAGATAGGTAAAATTCTGCTTGGGCAAAAAAGAGAAAGGCAGCGCGCCTTTTTTGGTCTTGGGGTTAAACAAAAGTTTTCCCAAGACTTTTTCCATTTTTGCAATCGTTGTCTTTGGATTAATCCGCAGACTTTTCATCCAAAATGGAACCGGCGCGCCCAAGTTGCGCCGAGCCGCTTCCCAAGGGTACCACGGAGCGGTAACTCGAGCGTTGACCTCACAGGGAAACAACCGATTGTTTTCCGTTAGCATAAAGTCTACGCTAAGCGGACCGTAGTATCCAAGCTCAGCGTAACGCGGCACGATACGACTGCCGATTTTTTCAATCTCGGCAATCACTTCCGGCGACAGATCAGTCGGCGGGAAAATATTTCCCACATGATGACGACCGTCCAAAATCTGCGTGGTCATGGAATTCAATTTCCAGTTACCGCCCGGTTTCAGGTAGTATTGCGCCGAGGGAGAAACAACGTGCGGAATAAATTCCTGCACCACCGCTTTTCCTTTCAGCGCCAAATCTTCCGGCAAGTCTGCAAGCGACATGATCAAGTGTTGCTGCAAACCGCTAGTTGAGTGCGCTGCTTTTAGTAGTAGCGACCCGTGACGAGAAAGCATTTCCTTGACCACTTCCTTCATCCTCTCTCGATCGCCGGTTACCACGATCCTACCAAACGGCCGCAGACGCAAATCATGAAGCACCGACTGAAAAAAAGCTTTGCTGTCAGCCTGACGACAAATCTCCAAAGACGGTGCGGCAAAGTCTAGTCCTGCCAACTCAACCATTTGTCGCTGCTGCACTGAGCAACCGGAAAACGGAAACACCTTGCCGTGCAAATCCGCCGAAGTCAAATTGCCATCAACGTAAACTACGTCTTCCGGTCGCGGACCAAAGCCGAGACGGTTAAGTAATTCCAACTCCAGCGGCTCGACGCCGATCGGTAGTACTACCTTGTCACCCTGCCGAGCCGCTATTAGCATCCGCAAAGGAAAACTAAACAGCAACTCGGGCATACCATCAACGACATCTCGAGTGTGATGAAAAAAGATACCCCTGTGCTGCATTTTTAGCACTCCTTTCTTTTCGTTTTTAACGAACTAAAAACCCCTATCGGGATTGATAGGGATTTATATCACTTTTGATCAGTTTTGTCAATCTTTAAGCAATATCAAATCCCCGCTTTCTAAAGAAAAATCCGAAAAAGAAAACAAAAGATTGATAAATACTATTCATACATCTTTATCGTAACTCTGGGTAGAACCGTTGTCAAACAGCTTTATTTGCTAAGCAAAAAGTCCTTGTAAATATCGTAAAATTTACCCAATGCTTTTATACTCACCCACTCATCACGAGAATGCATCCCACCACAGACGGGTTTGAAAACAATCGTCGGCACACCAATCCAACCAAACATCCGGGCGTCAGATGCGCCACAGGAAATCTGCTGTTCGATTTTTTTGCGACGTAAAACTTTGCAAGCGGAACGGGTAAATCTTTTGATCAGTTTATTATCCAGATCCACTGACCAAGCTGGCGACTCTTCCAAACTTTTCACCTTGGCATATAGCGGTAGTGCTGCTTTAATTTTTTTCTTGATTTCTGATAGTTTAATATTTTTGGGGTAACGGATATCCAGACCCATGGTCGCGCTAGGCATCACTTGGTTATAGTTCACTCCACCCTCGATTGCGCCAAGATTAATGGTCAACAAACTGTCTTTTTCTGATTTAGCTTGCCGAAAAGATTTCTTGATTTTTTCATAAGCCGCCATTAGTTCTTCACCAGCATTAACCCCCAGCCACGGCCGTGAACCGTGATCCGGTTTTCCTTCAAAAGCAATTTCTGTCCAGTGTACACCTTTTTCGCCGATCGACATTTTCCAATTGTCACCGCCGTCGGGAACCAAAATGCATCCCGGTCTAAAATTAAACTCGTCAGCAATTTTCTGTGCACCAAGCGCGCCGCCGATTTCTTCGTCGGTGACGACAAGCAAAGCAACCGAACCGGCATATCCCGACTTTATCAAATCTTTGAGTAGCACCATCTGCGCAGCAAGTACCGCTTTCATGTCGCTTGCTCCTCGGCCGAAAAGTTTGTCACCTTTGACCTTAGGAGAAAACTGTCTTTTTTCTGCTTTAACCACATCTACGTGACCGTAAAAACAAACGTCGGGATTTTTGACTGATTGATTATAAAACAGTAGTGAGCCGTGATCGCCAAACCGAAACCGCTTCACTTTTAATGCCGGCAATCCTTTGAAATATCTTTCTATAAAATCTAGACATTTTTGCTGTGCCGCAAAATCACCCACCACGCTGGGTATAGAGATAAGCCGTTTAGATAAGGCCAGGATTTCTTGTTGTTTGTTCATATGGAATAATTATAGCATACGGTAGTTGGTAGTTGGTAGTTGGGGATTGTCATTCTGAGCGGAGCGAAGAATCCCTCCAGAAAAGAAATGAAAGCGAATATTAAATAAAACTTAATCGTCGATGATTACGTGAATATTAGTATTTTTCCGTCGTGGGCAATCAAGAGGGATCCTTAACGGAGTTTATCCTGAGTCCCGCGACGCGGGACGAAGGGTTCAGGATGACAACAAAGGTGCTAAAAGCTATTTCGATAGCTCCCAAAGTTTCTTAAAAACTTCCTTGGTATTTTGAGCCAAAAACTGGTCATGAATCTCTATCAGATAATATGGGTGTTGCTGCGTCATAATCATAATCAAATAATCGCCACAAACCCAAGTGGTAGCAGTAAAACTGGTATTTTCTAAAAACCTAACTTGTCGTTTAGGATTGGCATATTTACGTTTCAGCTTGCTTTCGGTTTCCGACACATTACTAAAAACTTGCGCCTGATAATGACTATTTTTACTTTGAGTTGTTCGCCAAGTTTGGTCCAGCCACTTTTCAAAGCTAGCGGCAAAGGTATGATCTTGGTAGCCCCACCAGACACCATCGGAACCAATCACTTCATCCTGCCATTTTTCTAAATTATCAAAAAGAAATTTTTCTAAATTATTTTCTTCGATAAACCTAATTTTGGGTATAGGATATTGCTTGCCGCTAACTATTAAGTTAAGCTCGCTAACCGCCTCTTCGATTAAACTCGCCTTCTCCTCCAAATCTCTTTTAGCTGGAGCAAGAATCTTTTCTAAATCACTAGGTGGCAGTGGCGTAAAAACAAGCGACTTGCCACTCAAATCTCCGGAAACAATTCCTTTGGAAATTAACCCTTGAGCTACATTATATAAAGTGGCTCGATTTAACTTTGTCATCTTTGCCAAAACCGTCGGTTTGGTTGCCCCATTTTCAAATAAGGTTAAATAAACTTTAACCTCTTTGTCATTTAATCCTATTTTTTTGAGCATTGATTGTATTTCCATATAGACTCAGTGTAAACTGTTGTCAGGATTTCGTCAACATTTGTCCAACAATTATTGACATAATATTACTCCCCCGCTAAAATAGAATACTGTCTTGAAATACCAAAACTAAAAAAGGAGCAAACAGATGAAGCTGTCAAAACGTTGGATAACAGTCTCTAACCCCGGATGGTTTGGCGAAGCCAAAAATGACAGGCTGGCCGGTTACGACAAAGCCTACGGCGCTGGCAACTGGCGCATACGACATCGTCTCGGTCCACGACTGCTCGACCTGCCAGAAGCACTGCGGCTTTATGAACTTTGCTACGAGCTGCATTTTCTTAGCCCAAATACTCGCTATCTGTGGACAGATCTATTCAAACAGGCCAGCGAAGTTTGGACAGAGCTAGAATCAGACGTAGAGTCCGGACTGGATTACTCCATCCAAAAAGCTAAAGCGCCGCATTACGAAGACGTGTCGATCCGTATTATCATGAAACTCTATGGCCATACCTTTGATGGCAACAAATTAATACGGATACGCGCCGATAGCAACGATGTCACAGGCGTAGCTCTCAGCTCCATACACATTCCATTCCTTTGGCCAGAGTTCATTGAGCCAACAAAAGAAGTTGAGTGGTGGAATAGACACAAAGGATCTCTCGAACACTTCTGGCACGCCAACAAAGAACTACAGATCATCGACCCTCTCTATAGAACCACGCCTTAACACATCAACGCCGGTAACCAAAAATTACCGGCGTTATTTTTTTATCCCCTATCAGCTATGAGCCTGTACGCCGCAGCCTTGGCGAAGGAGGACTATCGGCTATGCGCTATTAAAAACCCCCGACATTGCTGCCAGGGGCTTTGGTTGATTGAACTATCTATTCTCGCAAATCACCGAGCTGTTGCAGCTCAACCAGATGTGAATAGAGTCCGTTTTGTTTCATCAGTTGTTGATGATCGCCTTGCTCGGTAATCGTCCCGCCGCTGATCACGCAGATTTTGTCAGCGCGCTGGATAGTTGACAGCCGGTGGGCAATAGCAATTACAGTAATACCTTGCCTGGAACGAAGTTTGTCAAGCATTGTCTGGATCGCCCTCTCTGCTTCACTATCCAGACTCGACGTTGCTTCGTCGAGGATCAGTATCCTTGCGCCGCAAAGTAGCGCTAGATAGGCGCGAGCAATACCGACACGCTGACGTTCACCGCCAGAAAGCCGTACTCCTCGCTCGCCTACTTGAGTTTGTAGGCCATCGGGAAAACGCTTGGCGTCTTTTAGTACCACTCCTAGGTGAGCGGCAGACAAAGCTTCCAGCACTTGCTCCTCAGTAGCGCCAGCGCACGGATAACTGATGTTGTAGAAAAGCGTACCGTCAAAAATGTCGACATCTTGCTGCACTACTGCAAACAGTCGGCGATACCAGTACAAATCTAGATCGCGAATGTCGTTGTGATCTAGGGTTATCTGCCCATTGATCGGATCATACATCCGAGACACTAGTCGCGCGATTGTGGTTTTGCCTTCACCGCTTTTTCCTACCAGAGCCACCATTTGTCCGGCAGCAATACTCAAGTTAAAGTCATCAAGCACCGGCTCGGTTTTGCCCGGATAAACAAAGTTTACTTGCTCGAAGGCGACATCGCCAACAAACTCGTCGAGTGTTTTGGCTTCAGCGCCGTTAACAATATCCACCGGTTCATCGATCAATTCTTTCATCCGGCGAACAGCCACTAGATTGCGCATGATTCGCATGTAGACGTTGATCGTCTCCCAAAGCGAATCGATAGTAACGGTGCCGGTGGCCACCAGATAAACCAATGTACCGACACTTGTCTGTTTGTTTATCACCAGATAAACGCCGAGAGCGATGGTCAGTACAAAACACAGGTGCAATATCGAACCAACGGCAAAAAGCCATTTTTGCAACCGACGATTAACTTTGATGTCCAATTTTTCCATGCTTTGACGCACTTCGCATAGACGGCTTTCTTCTTCTTTTTCCTGAACAAAACTCTGAACAGTGTTGACGTTGATTATCGACTGGCAGAAAAACCCGGTCGAGACTTCTTTTTTCCTTTCCCATTCTTCCCAGTCTGCGGAAAAACGATCAAAGGCTTTGATATTAATGATCGCTGCCGGGATAAACGGTAGAGCAAAAGCTAGTCCCAGTCGCCAATCAATAATTAACACGATAGCCAGGTTCACTACCAGAAAAAACAGCTGCGGCAAAAATCCCCAAAACAGATGCATGAGAATTTCTACCAGCTTGTCACAGCCTTTATTGATGCGAGCGATTTTTTTGCCGGTGTTTTCTTTTTCATGGTAACCAAGCGATAGATCAAGCAGTTTTTGTTGCGCCATTACCGGCCACCAGTTTTCCAGATAGATTACACTGTTGGCAAATCTTTTCTCCTTGGAAAAATGATGCAAAAATTGGGCGCAGGTTTTGATGACAAACATCGCTACTATCAGTTGAACAATATATCCAATCGAAGCAGTGCCGGCCAGTACCAGCGGTAACTGGTCAAAAACCAGTTTCAGTAAATAAGGAAAAAGCAGGGTAAGCGACGAAAGGAATACTTGCCAGCCGAGTAGCGCCGTCAGCCTTCCTTTTTCTTGCCCGAGCAAATCCCAAAGAGTTCTCATTCCGGTGACAAAAAAATGCAGATTCCTGTCTTTGCCTGCGGTTTGGTCTTCCCAGTCCGACATGGTCTACCTCCTTTAGGTAAGGTCTATATAATTGTTAAAGTTCGTGGCTTTTGAGAGGTGGTTAAAAAATATCCTGCGTTAGAGCAGGATATTTCGAGGTTTTTATATATAAGACAAATTAAGTCATTAGAAAATAAAAGCGCCAAAAATATTCTGCCCTCAGAGAGCTGCCAGCAGCAATTGCGGTTAGAAAAACCACAAGCATGCCAAAAGCTCCGCTAACAAAGCGGTTGGTGTAGGCGATTAGGTTGTATTTTGGCCAATTAATTTTCATAAAATTATATAAACTGTTAATTTTGTATCTTACTTAACTTTACCGATTATGTCAAGAAAGGGTTGTCCCCACGTTAGTAGCTGGTAGTTGGTAGCTGGGAACAGTATTTCCCCTTGCTGCGAGCCACGCAGCCGCGCGCCACCTAAAACAAAAAACCGACGAAATATTACATCTCACCGGTTTTGGTTGATTGTTTATTACTTAATATCCTTACTTAATATCCTCAGTCTTGCATATACTGACCAAGGCATCCCTCAAAAGTTTCAAACTTTCCCGTCCCTTCACGGAAATCGATCCACCGAAAGCGACGTTCGACCGAATACTCACTTCGTCACTACCAATAACGTGACTAATGCTACCGGGGTCAACTTCGCTTCCTTCAGGGCTTGCGGAAAAAACCTGAAGCTCTCCTTGCGTATCAGCTGCCGTGTCGATCGGCTTGGTTATTTCGAACATATTCTCTTCCTTTTTCACATATTGCGAATCGCTCTCAGTGCCCGCAAATAAAGCGCCGCGGACCAAAGCTGCTCTTTGGCGCCATAACCCTTGCCAGTCGCTGGGTCGTACCACTCGCGGAAACCGTCAAGCGCGACCAGTTTGTCGAACTGCGCCTTGGCCAACTTTTTCTCACCCATCTTGATCAAAGCCAAGACGGTGAACCCGAGAACAAATGGCCAGATCACCACGCCGTTGGTGCGGTTGATCACTTTGGCTTCTTCGGCAACCATCGGATTATGCCGACATTGAATGGTTACACCGCGATCGGTATCAACCGACCGGAACCCTTCGATGATACTGGCATAACGTTCCGGCAAAGCCACATCATACAGTACGGCCAACGCGCCACCGAGCGGATCAAAGCGCTCGCTATCCGGATAATCCAGATAGCGCTGCCCGTCCCACAACACTGAATTGATGTTCGCACGCAACCGATCGGCTTTTTCTTTTTCGCCCATCAGATTATAAGCGCGATACATCAAAGAATTGTTGGTCAGTAGCGGTTTGTCGCCAAGCTCACGCTCCATGGTGTCGCGCCAATCGCAACCGACGACCAGACCGTTTTCCATTAAAAATTTTTCAATGTAGGTCTGCGCTCGGTACAAACCGACATTGTGCTCGGCAACCAAACTGTTGTCGCCGGACTGCTTGGCATATTCATACATGCCGACAAGAAACATGATTTCCGAGTCCCTTGTCCCGGGAGTAAGATCCCACAGATGTCCGGTGAAGTACCGACGCAGCATAAAAGAAACTTTACGATTTTTGATACTGCGCTTGATTTTTTCCCAGAGCCAGCAAAACTCATTTTCCAAAAAAAGGATCGGAATTTGACCGTTTGGTTGTTGCCGAAAGGCAATGCCGTGAAGATGTTTTCGGATTAGGTCGTCTCGCTGCGATTGCAACAAAACTTCCAACACTGCCAATACAAAATCACGCGTCCAGCACTGATACTGGTAACGAGTCGAGTCGGCCCAGATACCTTCCTTGCCAATACAACGACGCAAAATCGCAGTTGCAGCAAATAATTTTTTTTCAATTTGCGACATAGTGCCCTCCCTTTCTATGTATTTCCGACAGTTATTTATTTTCAATGGACTATAAATATTAACAATGTTAAGCCTTTTTGTCAAAAATACCCATTTGCTATTCACACGACCTTTTGCTAGCATTTATTAACGCACCAAAAAAACACTGCTTATTTTAAAAACCAACCTCAAAAGGAGAAATGCAAATGCCACCGGAACCGGGAACGGCAAGATTAATCAAAGACGCCTATCGTGTTCTAAACAACCCCTTTTAGATTCCAGACCTATCGTCGAAAGAAACATTCGCCCGACTTCATGATGATAATGACGGAACGGCAAAAGGACAAATAATAGTCCAGTTTTCGGAAGACGGTGACGCCTGGGTATGCACAGACGGTCATCATGGACCAGTATTACGTTTCCGAACTTATTTCGGAGGCGGTCGCAGCCCCAGAACCAGAAACGCCTTGATGCTCCTAGCGCTAGCCATAAAACTAGACAATGAAGATCATCCAATAGAAATCTTTCCGCCCTCTGACGGGCTAGAAGACGATGACGAAGATTAGCATCAAAACAATAGCCGACGATGCACATAGCAATGTCGGCTTTTTTAAATAAACAAAAAAACACCATCACTGGTGTTCTTTTGGTGGGCATACGTGGACTCGAACCACGGACCTTTACAATGTCAATGTAACGCTCTAACCCCCGCCGAAGGCGGGTCTGCCTCTGGCAGAAACTGAGCTAATTTTATACAACAAAAAACAGAGACTTCTATAGTCTCTGCCTTTGGTGGGCGGTACAAGATTCGAACTTGTGACCTTTACAATGTCAATGTAACGCTCTAACCAGCTGAGCTAACCGCCCAAAATACTATCTAAAAATTTTCTGCCTTGGCCTGACTTCAAAAATCTTTCTCTTTTCAAAGCATCTTTATAGTCAGTAAAACCTTCTTTATAAATTAATTTAAAAGGTCCGTTTTGCCTAGTCCAAACATTTGACCCATAATTATGCTCTTTCAACCTTAAATCTACATCTTTACGAGTACTACCCACATATCTTTTACCGTTTTTTAAACTTTTTAAAACATATATTCCCGACATAAAAAAACAATCTAACCCCCGCCGAAGGCGGGTCTGCCTCTGGCAGAAACTGAGCTAACCGCCCCAATCTACACTCGCCATTACTGGCGAGCTTCGACTGGCAGGCAAATGGTGAAATACCAGATGCTTGTCCGCCGAAGCCCGAATGTAATGAGGGCGTAGGTGGAAGCTATACGCCCAAAAGATAATTTCAAATTACAAATTAATAACTACTAAATATTAGTGCTGCTGATTATAAAGCCAAAAACGACCATTGTCAATAATTTAATATACTGAAATCCTAATAAATAGAATATGGCCGCGCCATTCGAAGCTCGCGACGGAACTAAAAGAGACGAACAACGTTTCGTCCTCCTTCGCTCTTCGAGCTACGGAGGACATTCTTCACTCTAGCGAGCGAAGAATGGTGCGCGTGGATGGATTTGTCTCCCTACGGGAGATGTCCCGAAGGGACAAACCATCGATCGACATTATTAGGTAAAAACCGAGCTGCTAAACAAAACACACTGGTGCGCGTGGATGGATTTGAACCATCGACCCCCGCCTTATAAGGGCGATGCTCTAACCGCTGAGCTACACGCGCATAAATAAAAAGTAAAAAACCAAATTGTAAAATGCACCCCTCCCGCGAAGCAGGAGCATAACCGCTGCCTGTCCGCCTTGGGTGGAAGCTACCTGCCTGCCGGCAGGCAGGCATACGCAAATATCAATTCCCTCGCATTATATCACCTTTTTGTCTTAAATCAATGCTTTCCATTGTTAACAATAGTTATTAAAACGGTTAAACATAAATTAAGCAAACATGCGAAACAAGCAGCAAAAAGGAAACCGACGTGGAATTAGTTATATCGTTTACCGCCGAAGCGTAAGTGCAGCCCTTCGCCCCCAAGATTGCACCACACATAATTCATTACCACAAAGATTAATACAATTCAACCACAGGAGACCTGCACCATCAGGTCTCTTTTTGTGGATAAAATATTTCCCATATTTTTATCTAAATTTAAACAAATTAAACCAACTTTTACCGAATCTGCATCCAAAGTATTGACAAAAAAATACTACTGTGCAATAATACCTAATCAAGCTGAAGTATTAAATATTAACAATTTAAATTTTCCAGATTGACGCTATTAATTTGCGTCACTGGACCCAGGGACACTAATGCCAAAACCTCCTTTTCTCTGCCATTGGTTAATAAGATGGTCAGAATATTGAGGAGAGGCTGGAGTTGTCTCTGGGCTGTCAACTTGATTTGATTTTTTTCGCAACTACCGCCCAGTATAAATCTCGTGACCGAGGCGGCGTTGCGCGCGACGAACCCTGCGGAGATCTTGCCCTCCTCTTGATCATCAAGCAGACCCGTGGGGTTCTCGACCGCTGTGAGTATGGCGTGGCGATGCCCGTAGCAAGCCGAGGCAATTTATTTGCTAGCGGCTTTACGCCTACCAAAGCGACCAGGTGCCTGACGGTTCAGAGGAAAACCGTCAAAAATCGCCAAAAAATGGCACCACCATAGAGTACGCCAGAGGTTTATGGGTATCCTCACCATATTCCTCTGGCTCGGCCTTAAACTAACCGCAAAAATAGCCCGAGCCGCAACTGACTCGGGTCTTTTTATTACTTTAAAAATCAATATTGACATGTTCCTAAAAAAGAATAAAATAATAAATACCATCAGTGCACATGCCTAGTCCTGTTGTGTTCTGTAGTCACAACACTATTAACCATTCCATCAAATTTGGAACGACAGGACGCCAGAGGGTGTTTACATGGTTTTGGGGGGCAGAGAAAACCTAGCGACGCCTTCTCAACAGCAACCAAAAAAACAAAAACGCCATGTCGGTGTTTTTGCCCGCGGAGCAGGTCCCCCCCTGCTCTTTTCATTTATCAAACTATGATACAATAAAGGCAGTTATGCTAAATAAAATAGACAAATCAATAATCCAATTAGCTCAAAAGGTAACCCGCACTTTTCCTGCTGCGGAAGTATTTTTGGTTGGCGGAGCGGTCCGCGACCTGCTACTGAACAAAAAAATCAAAGACTACGATTTGCTCGTCCGCGGCGTACCCGCTAAACCCCTTGAAGCTTTTCTCAGAAAAAATGGCAAAGTTGACCTAGTCGGCAAATCTTTCGGTGTTTTTAAGTTCAACCCAAAACTACCAGATCCTAGTTCCCAGTTCCCATCTCCTATTGACATTGCTCTTCCCCGCACCGAATATTCCATCGACCGCAGCGGAGCTTATCGCGATTTCAAAGTCCAGACCAACTACCGACTGAAAATCGAAGAAGACCTTTCTCGGCGTGACTTCACTGTCAACGCCATGGCTCTAGACCTGATCAGCGGTAAAATCGTCGATCCTTTTGCCGGCCAAAAGGATTTGGTAAAAAAAATCATTCGCGCCGTTGGTAAACCCTCCGTCCGTTTTGCCGAAGATTATAGTCGGATGCTACGCGCTATCCGCTTTGCCTGCCAGCTAGATTTTGCTATTGAAAAAAATACCTGGGCAACCATAAAAAAACTGGCGCCAAAAATCAACAAAAAAAATGGCAATGATTTTGTGGTTCCTCGCGAAACTATTGCCAAAGATTTGCTCAAAGCTTTCTATGCCGCGCCAGTACTAGCACTAGGACTTTTCGACCAAGCTGGTTTTATCAAACAACTGATGCCAGAATTACTAAAAATAAAAAAATGTCCGCAGCCAAACAATTGGCATAGCGAAGGCGACGTCTGGCAGCACACTGTCTTAGCCCTAAAAACTTTGACTAGCAAAAGATTTCAAAAACTTTACCCTGGATATCCTTCGGTCAATCTTATTATTGGCCTACTTTTTCACGATATTGGTAAACCTTACACTATTCAGACTCCGGAAAAAAACGGCAGTGATCGTATTCGTTTTAACGAACACGACTTAGTCGGCGCCAAAAAAGCCAAAGAAATATGCGATCGGCTAAAGCTATCTGCCTACAAAGATGCTGATATTGATTGCGACCCGGATAAAGTTTTTTGGCTGATCGCCAAACACATGATCGCCGTTCATGGCCGCATTGCCGAAATGAAAAGCACTACCATAGAAAAATATTTTTTTATTGCTCCAGCGGGGCAGGATTTAATTAAACTGATTCACGCCGATGAAATGGCTACTGTTCCTGCCAAAGGTGAAAAATTTATCAGCTACTCCGCCGCTCTGCGTAGAAGAATAGCTGTTCTTGCCAAGCTAGCTAAAAACAAAAAAACATTGCCCGCTCCGATTCTCGACGGTAATGAGATTATTAAAATACTCAAAATCAAACCCGGGCCACACGTTGGTAGAGCAATTGCTAAGTTACGTGAGGAACAATTAAGAGGAAGGGTTAAGACAAAACAACAAGCGATGAAATTTATTAAAAAACTGACTTCTTAACAGTGTAGCGAGTATTGATTAGTGAGTAAAATTATTAAAAATATCACTACCCACTACCCACTACCCACTACTATAATGAAATCAATAACCGTAAAATCTAAAGATAACAATAACCGTCTTGATGTTTTGCTAACCACCAAACTTGACCTACCTCGCGCCCAAGTTCAGAAACTGATCAAATCAGGCGCGGTTTTAGTTAACGGCGAGATTCCATCAGTCCACGAATTTCTGAAAACCAACGACAAGATAACCATCGATAAAAAAATTGTTCCAATTTCCAAGTCCCCAACTACCAACTACCACCTACCAGCTCCAAACTCCCTCCCTTCAACCTAGACATCATCGCCAAAACCGACGATTATTTAGTAATCAATAAACCATCTGGTATTCCTGTTCATCCTGACAGCAAATACCTAACCGGAACACTAATCCAAAAGATAGCGACAAAATATCCCGAGGTAAAAAAAATAGGTGAGGACAAAAATCGCCCGGGCATTGTTCATCGTATCGACAAAGATGCTTCTGGCCTGCTAGTTGTCGCCCGTAACAAAAAAATGTTTATTTTTCTCAAAAGTCAATTTGCCGACCGCAAGGTAAAAAAAGAATATCTCGCTCTAGTCCGAGGCAAAATGGAAAAAGACTCTGGAACAATAAATTTTTCTATCGCTCGATCATCTGCTGGAACAATGGCGGCAAGACCACTAAGCCAAGAAGGGAAAAATGCGCTGACCGAATACCATGTAGTAAAATACTTTATCAACTATACTTTGGTTCGAGTTACGATTAAAACCGGTCGCACTCATCAGATCCGCGTTCATTTTAAAGCCCTGGGACACCCGCTGGCCGGCGACAAACTCTACACGATCAGAAAACAAAAAAAAGAAACCGCTCCTCCACCCAGACTATTTTTGCATTCTCACCTACTTGGATTTTACGACTCAGATAATCAATGGCAGGAGTTTTCCTCCGATTTACCTACGGATCTGAAAAATTACTTAAATACAACAAAATAAAAAATATGAAGCGGGGAATAATTTTTGTTATTGCCGGTCCCACTGGCGCCGGAGAAACATCGGTCAGCAAAGCTGTGTGTCAAAAAATACCAAACCTCAAGATGACCACCACTTATACCTCTCGAGATCCCCGCCCTGGAGAAAAAAACGGCGTTGACTACAAATTTCTTTCCGTTAAAGATTTTGAGAAAAAAATCAAAGCCGGTGGATTTTTGGAATATATCAAAGTTTTAAATCGCGGTCATTATTATGGCACTAATAAAAAGGATATTGAGGACAAGCTAAAAAATGGCATTAATATTGTTATCAACCTTGAGTTAAAAGGCAAAAAAGTTATAAAAAAACTCTATCCAAATTCTCTATCAATTTTTATCAAGCCTGACAGAATCTCTCGCATCAAAAATCGTCTGATTACCCGCGACCCTGGTATTGATCCGGAAGAGTTTAAAAAAAGACTACAAAATGCAAAGGATGAACTGGGAGAGGCCAAATTTTACGACTATACTGTAATCAACTACGAAGGCAAGATGAACGACACTGTCGAAAGAATAATTGGTATAATCCAGCGCCACCTCGCCAAAATCAATAATACTTCCCAATAATAAATCAGTGTATCGTGTTTTTCTTCTCGGGGGTCCGGGGGCGAAAGCCGCGCCAAGCCCCGAACCGTTTCGGTAATTATGGTCTGCAGGGGCGGGGCGGGGTAAGGAAACCTTAAGGTGATAAGGACACGCGCTTACTTGCGCCCCCGGAACTTTTTGCTTACTTTTTGGTTACAAAAAGTAAGTGCCCGCCCCTGCCTACCGGCAGGCAGGCGGCATGAGAGCGAAACGTATTGTCAATGAACCAACTTTAACTTCTTTTAAAAAGAGGCTATTTTGCCTCTTTTCCCATATCTTGACATTATATTAATATTCCGCTAAAATAGGGGCAATAAATAAAAAACCATATGACAGAAGAAAATACTCAAAATCAGGCTGCAACCGATAACGTTGCTCCACAGACTGCCGAACCAACACCGGAAACTACTCCAGTAGTAGAAACACCGGCGACAGAAACTCCAGTAGCAGAAGCCGCTCCAACTGCTAATGAAGAACCAACTCCAGAAGAGATCTCCCCTGCTGCCGTAGAAGAAGTTAAAGACTTCTCCGACATCCGTCCGGGTATGACCGTTCGCGTTCACCAAAAAATTAAAGAAACAAATACCAAGGGCGAAGAAAAAGAAAGAATCCAGATTTATGAAGGTATGATCATCGCTCATAAACATGGCAACGAAGCCGGCGCTACTATCACTGTTCGCAAGGTTTCCGACGGTATCGGAGTAGAAAAGATATTTCCTCTCCGTTCGCCAAATGTTGCCAAGCTAGAAGTGGTTAAACAAGCCAAAGTACGTCGCAGTAAACTCTATTTCCTCCGCAACTGGAGCAAAAGACTGAAAGAAACAATTATAAAGAAGTAAGTTCTAACCCCCCGCATTAATGCGGGGGGTTTTTGATAGCAACCGTGGTTCTTTTACAACCACCAAATCCCATCGAAAATAGCGGTGGGCTTTTTTTGCGGGAGCAAAGGAGTATAGAATGCAAACAAAAATTAACGGCATCACTCTATCAAACGACCACGAGCTCAAATTTATCGTTGCTTCTGGCGCACTCGGTTTTGACGGCCGCGGTTGGTCATGGGAGGCACCACTGCATTGGGTTAACCTGCTACAACCAAATCTCTTTACCGTCGTTCTCAAAACCATTACACAAAATCCGCGAGCCGGAAATGGCCAAGGCGTCGGGCTAGTCAAAACCGTAAGGGTTTTGCGACATGGTACAGTTAACGCTGTCGGCATGCGTAATCCCGGCATCAATGGTTGGCTAGCAAAACACGCGCCAAAAATTCCGAGCGACCTACCAGTCGTCATCTCGATTTTTGGTAGCAACCAAGAGCTAGAAAATATGGCGACGGTAATCAAACAAGAAATGGCTGACGGCAAGCTAAGCAGCAAGAAAATTGTTGGCATCGAGATCAATATTTCTTGTCCCAACGTCCAAGAATGCGGCTTGCCTACCGACCTTGTCGCCACCTGCCGAAAAGTAAAAGAACTAACTTGCCTGCCACTGCTGATCAAACTTGGCTATGACCCGCAAAAAAACTACCTACTTACGGCCACATCTCTATCTGGCATCGCCGAGGCAGTGCAAATCAATTCGGTCCCCTGGCGCTACGCTTTTCCTAGCAGAACTAGCCCGCTGGATCACTTCGGTGGTGGCGGTGTGTCGGGAAAAATTGTCCAGCATCTTACCTGGCAAATGGCGAGTGAACTCAGCCAAATCATGCCAACCGTTTGGCCGAGCATCTGGTCTTACCAAGACATCGCTAAGGCGGAAAAACAGGGCGCTAAGGCCGTGACCTTTGGCTCGATCTTTCTCCTGCGCCCCTGGGCGCCAACACTCTACGTGCGACGCTACAACCAACAATCGGTCTAAAAACCGATGCGGCGGAAAAACACCTTCCGCCGCTTCTACTTTTACAATATTGTTTTAAATCAAAAAATATTAAGTTGTTAAAACCGCGGGGGTCCGGGGTCCGCCCTGAGCGGATGCGCCGAGCTTCGACCCGTTTTGGCCGGGACAAGAGATGCCAAAAATAAAAACCCCGCACTACATGCGCAGGGTTTTTGGTTGATTGTTGTTATTTTTTGAACTCAATCTTTCTCCATAGAGAAAGATCTTCTGTCGCCGGCGCCCCAACAAAACATCTGGCGACAAACCCGTGAGTAAAAGAATATGTTTTGTCGGCATTTTTCTTGATCAGTCCGTTGGAGACAAAAAACCTTTCAAATTTCCCGGAGCGGCACTGAACGGTTAATTGCTTTAAATAGAAATCCCGCCAGTCACCGTTCTTTTGTGCCAACAAAATAAGGGCGGTGATAAATTTCTTTGACTCCTCGTTGCCGGAAAAAGCGAGCGGTAGACTCTCAGCGTTGATATCACTCGGCTTTATCGGGTAGGACACTTTTTTTTCCTCCTTTTTACTCGGCATAAAAGTCCCAGACAAAGATTTTTCGACCCGTGTCCTTTCTCACGTTCAAACGATTTGAGTTTGAACACACAAACGCCAAAGCGCTTTCTCTGCTTGAAAAAATTTTCCGCCAACAAATCATGCTACCGTCCATAATTCCACCTTTTAGTGGAATACTGGAACCTGCGCTAGCAGGACCAAGTCCGATGACTTGATATGAATAACGAAAGCTCCGAGCAAATCCCGGCGTCTTGAACATGAAACCGCACATGCCCCACATCGAAAGAAGCATGCCGATAATTATCGCCGCAACAAGGTAATCTTCTGCCTTGGTACCAGCCAGAAGATCTATAAGCAGTAAAGTTCCTCCTAGACCAACTAACAAAAGTACCAACGATCCACACCATCCTCCTCTGATATAACCATCGTCAGGAAGGACACCAAAATCAAGCCAATCCCATAGCCTCTTAATCATCTCAACCATTTTGTACTCCCTTCTTTTATATCATGGTTTTTATTGTCAAAAATCTAATTCCTATTTTTACCATATTAAAACAATAATGTCAATTATTAGAACGAACACGTCCAGCACCCCTCCTTGTTCCTCCCCTTAGCAGGGGAGGAGACTAGACGGAGTCTGTCTTATAATTCTCCCCCTGCCAAGGGGGAGGCAGAGGGGGTGCCGGACGTGTTTCCCCAACTAAAAAGCCGGCAGTCACCCACCAGCTTATAAAAATTCTAACCACTAACTACTAATCCAAAACGCTCTTCAGGTATTGTCCGGTAAAACTTCTTTTTTCTTTGGCAATATCTTCCGGCGTTCCCTGCGCTACTATTTCTCCGCCTTTGTCGCCACCCTCTGGTCCAAGATCAATCACCCAGTCGGCAGATTTTATCACTTCCAAATTATGCTCTATAACCAGTACGGTGTTTCCCTTATCTACCAAACGCTGCAAAACAGCGAGCAGTCTTTTAATATCATCAAAATGAAGACCGGTGGTCGGCTCGTCGAGAATATACAGAGTGTTACCAGTCGAACGGCGAGCTAGCTCGGTTGCCAGTTTGACACGCTGAGCTTCACCGCCAGACAGTGTAGTGGCTGACTGACCAAGCTTAACATAGCCCAGTCCGACTTCTGATAGCGTGCTGAGTTTTTCGGCAATAATCGGTTTATCGGAAAAAAAGTATTTAGCTTCTTCGACAGTCATGTCTAGGATATCAGCGATATTTTTATTGCGGAAATGTACTTCTAGTATTTCTTTTTGGTAACGCTGACCGTGACATTCGTCACAGAGAACATAAACGTCCGACAAAAACTGCATTTCGATACGAACGAGTCCGTCGCCACCACAGGATTCGCAACGTCCGCCCTTAACATTAAAACTAAATTTACCGGCATCATAACCACGAATCTTGGCTTCCGGTAATTGGGTAAACAAATCACGGATGTAAGTAAAAACACCGGTATAGGTAGCCGGATTACTGCGCGGTGTCCGACCAATTGGCGATTGATCGATGGAAATCACCTTGTCAATATTTTCTAAACCTTTTATTTCTTTATGCTCTCCCGGCAAATCTTTGGCGCGATAAAAATGTCGGGATAAAGCCTTGGCAAGGATCTCAGTCATTAGAGTTGATTTACCTGAACCGGAAACGCCGGTGAAGCAAACAAATTTGCCAAGCGGCAGTTTAACACTGATATTTTTGAGATTAAACGCCTTAGCACCGACAATCTCGATAGACTTGCCATTACCCTTACGGTATTCGCTAGGGGTATCAATTTTCTTCTTACCGGATAGATATTGTCCGGTTAAAGATTTTTTGTTGCTTAAAATTTCTTTGAGCGTGCCTTGGGCGATCACGTGTCCGCCATAAGTGCCGGCGCCGGGACCGATGTCTATAATTTCGTCAGCTTCGCGAATAATCATTTCGTCGTGTTCAACAACCACTACTGAATTGCCAATATTGCGCAGCTCTTTAAGGGTTTTAATTAGTTTAGCATTGTCTTTTTGGTGCAGACCAATCGACGGTTCATCGAGGATATAGATAACGCCGGATAATCCCGACCCCATTTGAGTAGCCAGACGAATCCTTTGCGCTTCACCACCGGATAGCGTACCAGCGCTACGATCAAGTGCCAAATAATCTAACCCGACACCCTTAATATAATCAATACGGGCTAATACCTCGCGGATAATCTGACTACCGATCTGTTTTTCTTTTTTATCAAATAATTTTTCCAATCCCTTAAAATAAACTCCTGCGTCATTAATATTAAGTGCCACCACTTGGGCGATATTCAGTCCACCGACTTTGACGGACAAACTTTCTTTTTTTAGACGCTGACCATGACAAGAAGGACAAATCATTGAACGCATATAACCTTCGATTTCCGAACGCATAAAATCAGAATCGCTTTCGCGATAGCGGCGTTCAAGCTGCGGGATCACTCCTTCATATACTTGCTCTTGCGACCCAATAAGATATTTTTTGGCGCCCGTACCATACAAAATAATATCGATTTGGTCAGCTTTTATTTTCTCCAAAGGTTGATGAATCGAAAAACCATTTTCCTTAGACATGGCTTCGAGTAGCTTATATTGACCGGTCTGACCACCAACCATGCGCACCCAAGGCTTAATCGCGCCTTCAGCAATAGTTAATTTACGATTAGGAATTATCAAATCAGGATCAACTTCCATTTTAACACCTAGACCGGCACAGGCAGCGCACGCTCCTTGCGGTGAGTTAAAAGAAAAAGATCGCGGCTCGATTTCCGAAAGAGTGATGCCACAACTGGGACAAGTATAATATTGAGAAAAATTATATTCTTTGCCGGTAAAATCTCCGCCATTTACCTTCTTTACTTTCAGCTCACCGTTACCAAGATCGAGCGCCACTTTTACTAGCTCGGAAATCTTTTGATTGTCACCGTTGATTTTTATTTTGGATAAAACTATATCAACATCGTGTTTTTCCGCTTTATCTATTTTAATGGTTGACAGCTGATCAACATGAAAAAACTGCCCATCGACGACTAGTCCAAGATACCCAGATTTGGTAATACCAGAAACCACTTTCTTTTGTTCCCCTTTTTGACTTTTTACCACCGGGGCGACCAAATAATATTCACCGGCTTCCAGCTTCAAAACCATGCTAGTTATTTCCTCTAAAGTCTGCTTAGTTACCTCACTGCCGCACTGATGACAAAATCGATGACCGAGTTTGGAAAACAACAAACGTAAATAATCATATATTTCAGTCACAGTACCAACGGTCGAGCGAGGATTATGGCTAACACTACGCTGATCGATAGCAATAGCAGGCGACAAACCTTCAATAGAGTCGACATCCGGCTTTTCTATCACTCCCATAAACTGCCGCGCATACGAAGAAAGAGAATCAACGTAACGACGCTGACCTTCGGCGTAAATCGTGTCAAAAGCAAGCGACGATTTACCAGATCCTGACAAACCGGTAATAATCACCAATTTATCTTTGGGAATATCAACATTAATATTTTTGAGGTTATTCACCCGAGCGCCACGAATCTTTATTTGGTTCGCCATAAAATAATAAATGTGGATAAAAACGTTAAAAAGAATTGTACAGTACTTTTTAACTTTTATCAATAGAGAGGCACGGTAGCAAAAAAGCACCCCCACTTACAGTAACAAAACGATCCGTCTCGGTGGTTTGGGGGTCTGCCAACTGGCGGACTTGCCCGACATGATGACAAAAACAAAAAAACCAAAGACTTCTCTATGGTTTTTAAAATTTCTTAATTATTCTTTCAACTTTACAAAGCTCTAGCGAAAAACCGCCGTATCATTTTTTACTTATCAAGTCCGTATTTATTGATATTCCGTTTCGCCAAACCTTGTACCCAGGCCAAACGTTCAGGATCTTTTATAATATGGATAAAACGTTTTTGGTGTTTTAGATATTCTTCCACTGGTTTTGGCTTTGTTACTTTCATTTTGTTTACCAAAGCACCGTCAATATATTCCAAAACAGGATATAGGCCGGTTTCGCTTGCCAGCTTACCAAGATCAACAGCCATATCTTCTTTGGTTCCCCAACCGGGAACGCAAGTGGTCAGGATCTGGATATATCGCGGTCCGGAAAAAGTCATGGCTTTTCTGACCTTATTTTCAATGTCATCAAGGTAACCGCAGGTTGTTGTCGCCATATAACGCAGTCCGTGAGCAAGCGCCACGTCAATCATATTTTTTTTATACTGCTGGCTGCCATGATTTTTTTTGCCGGCCGGAGTAGTTGTGGTATTCGCAAAATGCGGCGTGGAACCAGAAGACTGTACGCCCGTATTCATGTAAGCTTCGTTATCATAACAAATATAAAGAACGTCATCACCGCGTTCCCACATACCGGAGATCAAACCAAAACCAATGTCAAAAGTCGCGCCGTCTCCACCTTGGACCACCACACGAGTAGTTTTATTTCCCCTTTGATGTAACGCCGCTGCAATACCACTACCAAGCGGCGCAGAATTTTCAAAAAGACTATGTACCCAAGGTTGTCCCCACGCTGATTCGCCGTATTTTGACGAATATACTTCCGAACAACCAGTAGCATTAACAATCACAACATCGCTACCAAGAGCTTTGGTAATATGCTGTATTGTCATTGCCTGACCGCAACCAGCACAAGCCGTGTGACCGGGGTTAAACAAAGGATTGTGTTTTAATATTTTTTCTGGCACAAAATTATATTTTATTCTGGATAAACCCAGGCGATTTTGTCATCTGACTTTTTAACTTCTTTTACTATTTTTTCTATTACACCAATAGTAATATCTTTACCGCCCAAACCAACAACAAAACTTTTTATCCTACCTTTTAGCCTTCCACAGCTAACGCGCTTTAATTCCATAGCTAATATTCCTTCGGCTCCCATAGAAATCGACTTATCAACCACAGCGATGTATTTTGCCTTGCTTAGTTTTTTCAAAACTTCTTCGTCCGGAAACGGCCGAAAAGTTTTTATCTTTAATATTCCAAAATTAACCCCCTTCTTACTTTCCCGTAATGTCCCTACTATCGAACCCATCGCGACAAGCACCACGTCTTCGTTACCACTGCCAATATACTCAACCAAGCCATCGCCTTGTTTACGCCCAAATTTTTTTGCAAACTCGGCAGCAACTTTTTTTATCACCGTCTTACTCCCGATGAAATCTCCAAACATTTCTTGACGCTGCTCCATATATGTCGTCGGCGTAACAAACGGTCCAAAACTTGCGGGATTCTTCGAATCCAAATAAAAACCTCTCTTAGGTTTATAGGCGGGTAAAAAAGCATCAACTTCTTTTTGACCGGGCAAATCTACTGGTTCATAAGTATGCGTCAAAATAAAACCATCCATATTTACCATTACCGGAAATTTTACCGCTTCAGCTATTTTATACGCTTGAATATGCAAATCAATCGCTTCTTGATTGTCTTCGCAGTAAAGCATGATCCAACCGCTGTCGCGCATGGTTAATGCGTCTTGCTGGTCGTTCCAAATATTAATCGGCGACGATATCGCCCGATTGGCACAAGTCAGCACAATCGGCGCGCGCAGTCCGGCAATACTAAATAATACTTCAGTCATTAAAAGCAGTCCTTGTGAAGAAGAAGCCGTGTAAGACCGCACACCGCCAAGTGACGAACCCAACACTATCGAAGCAGCGGCAAATTCGCTTTCCGCTATTAAATATTGATAGTCGGCTTCACCGTCAGCTTTGAAACGCGCCAAATCTTCTACAATATGGGTTTGCGGAGTAATGGGATAAGCCGACACTACTCCCGGTTTACACATTTTGATTGTTAGAGCCACTGCTCGCGACCCTTCTATAATGTTTTTCATAAAACTATGTAAATATTGTAGCAAAAAATCGATAAAAGATAAATATCAATTTAACGGCTTTTGACCGGCTGATTATATTATAATACAATCAAAACAGACCGTGACAAAAACCAAAACAACGCAAGAAAGGAGGTAAAAAAATGAAAGCGAAGTTTTTTGTTTTTAACGGCGCTCCAACCGATGAACAGTTGAAAGAATTCAACAAATTTATCAATTCCATTCAGCTTATCACAGCCAGCCAAAGCTCAGCTGCGATTCCCGTCTCTTTTGGAAAGCAAGCCGTGCGCACCTATTTAACCGTTTTCTACGAAGAAAAAACACAGGAAAAAAATAATGCCAACTAATTATCGAGAACTAAAATCTGAACTTGAAATAAAACAAATTTAAAAGACCTCTTAAACAAAAGTTAAAGAGGTCTATTTTTTTCTTTTTAATTCTTTAAAACAGTGGAAATAACGTTAAAAAAAACGTTAACGTTATCTCTGCTGGTCAATTCTGATTTTAACGCGAGCAGATCATCGCGCTGAGAAATAAAAACAACCCAATAAGTATCCTGTAGCAAACGCTGCAAATACTGACCGTTATATTTTTTGATTGTTTTTTCAATCTCTCCCTTTTGGCTATCCAAAATTCCGCCAGATAAACGCACCACCAGCTGATTACAAATCGCTTCGATAAAATACTCGCTGTCTTCATACCGACAAATCCCCAGTTCGTCTTCACGCTCTTTTTCTTCCTTCTGCCAAACTAAATCACTTTCTGTCATAACCCGACACCATTTGTAGCTACCGGCACAATCCAACTGTTTTTCCCACTGTCCTTGCGGACAGCCTTCTTGCGGCACCAATAAAAATCCGGACTGGCGCATCTCTCCCACGGAAAGCAAGCAGCAAACTTGCTGATTTTCATCAACCGGACAACCCTCGGCTAAACTATCATAATAATCAGTCGATTGCTTATTAAGGCTTGTTTCTTCACGCTGATCATTAATAAAATAAATAAAAATAAAACCGGCGGCAAACACCGCTACTATTAAAACTGCCAATAAAACTAACTTTTTGACCATAGATCTATTATCCAGTATGGCAGCAAGAAAGTCAAAGACAAGAATACAACTCAAAATTAAAAAATATTCTTTGCTTTTCATTATTATTTAAATACTGACACCGATAATATTTTGATTTTAAGTTTCAAAGTTTAAATGATCATATTTTTTATTTTGATATTTTATTTTTTATCTTAATAATAATCGCGGTAACAACCGCCACGATAATCATTCCTCCGATCAGCGCCAATTTTACCCAATCGTCTCGCTGTTTCGTTGTTTCCGCACCCAGAATCTGCGGCTCATTGTTAATAAAAATAATATCATTTTTATCACGAGGACAAATCCGATATTCATCTTGATATTTTTTGACCACGCCGGTTACTTCCAACTTTTGACCGATACTAAAACTGGACATTTTGATTCCTAGAGTTTTGCTGATATAGACCAGACTTTCATCACCATTATCATCCAGCCAAATTTTTTGTCCGTTTTTTTCTATCACCTCACCGCTTGTTTTCATCGTCTTACCAATATTTGTAGCGCTCGCTTTTTCTACAACGCTGGACCTGCTACCAGCTATCTCGACATCAACTTCTTCTTTTTCTTCAACCGGCGCCGGATAAATAGTAATTTTCTTTTTCAGGATATCACTCTTACCGCGACCGTCATCAACAGTTAAAACTATCTCGTATTTTCCTGATGACGCATAAACATGTTCGGTCATTTCCCCACTGCCAAAATTTTCATCGCCAAAATTCCAACGATAGTCTAGCGCGTCTCCGTCCGGATCGGTTGAATCGGTTGCGTCAAAAATTATTTTCTCTCCTGTTTTGGGTCGAGAATTTTTTATTAGAACTAATGACGCCAACGGTGCTAAACTTATTTTTTCCAAAACATTTTCTTGTTCCGGAGTTATTTGTAGTGTCCACTGCCAACCATTAGCAAACAAAGAATAACTCCATTCTTCCTCTATTCCTCTGGCAGAATATTCCGCCTTATCAACCGTCATTTTTCTGGTATTTTCTAAAGAAACAACCTCTTTTCCGGTATTTTTTAGGGCAATATTGGTCACTTTTCGCGGCAAAACAAACAGTCCGCCAACCGGTATTACGGTGCTAAAAAAATCATCTTTTTTAATATGATAATCAAACCCGCCTTTACTCACTATCCAGCCGTCCAAATCAACGTCAATGATGTCAATATTTTTCAATTCGATAAACTCTTTTTCGCGATCAATACCGGCGGGGTTTGGAAAAATTTCATTAATAATAATTTTTTCTATCGGTGCGTCCAAACTATTTTCCATGATTGTAGCCGCCTCATCGTTTTCCATATCAGCATCATCTCCTGTTACCACGACGGTTCTTCCAGATGACGGCGGTGATGGTGGGGTAATAATAATATTTGCCGCTCCGCGAGTAATATTTGTTGTTACTTGCCAATCAATACTATCAACGTCACTATCTTGACCATCAACCGTACGCGCTGCCGAATATGGATCCTCTGGAGCCAATATGTTATTACTAATATCGCTGTCATTCCACTCACCGTAGGCAACTTGATCAATTATTTTTTGCGCGCAACGCAAAACGATCAAATCTCCATCGTTATTGAGAACGCCTTTTGGCTTATCTATAATGAAAAAACCTCCCGACTCTACTTCTCCGGTCAGCATCGTCACTCGTTTTGATCCATCCTCTACCGACCAATTGGTTAAATCAATTGCCTGAACACCATTATTATACAACTCGATAAACTCCTCTTGCTCGTCTGCCGGACTGGAAACAAACTCATTAATTTTTAAATCTAAATTTTGACAAACAGCGTTTTGCCCATCGTTTGGGTCAGTAGGAACAACCGGATCGGTATTACCTTCTTGATCGAACGATCCCGGATTAGTTGTCGCTGTTTTTGTCCGCCAATTGTTTGCCGTATAATCATCAATCATCGGATCAACTCTTTCTAAAATAAAACCGTTAACAGCGACATAAGTAAATAATTCTTGCGTTGTTCCGCTAGAATCTTTTAATCCGATTTCTTCTCCTTGTTCTGACAGACTACCCCACGAACTGTCTAGTATCGCACCGGTAAAATCCGGATAGTCACTAACAAAATTTTCCGCCGCTTGTGCTATTACGGCGTATTGTCCGGCATTGATTATAAAATTGTCGCCGCGAAACAATGTTAGTTTGTGATTAGTCTTGTCTTCATAAAATTTCCAATTATTTAAATCAACGTCTTCATTACTACGATTAAAAATCTTGACCCACTCGTGATCGGTTTTTTCGCTGGCTCCGATCTCTATGATCACTATCGAGCAACCATCGGCTAACGTAAAAATTGGCAATAATTGCCAAAACAACAAACTGCAAATAATCCCAAAAAGTGCTATTTTTTTCATAAAATTAGACTATTTATTATCTAGCCAAATATTAACGCGGCGAGGGTAAAATAATTCTAAAAAAACTATTAAATATTGTTAAACTGTTGACTATTTCACCTTTCTCCTATATTATATAGGCACTTTTTACCGTTTTAGGCGTACCCCCAGACCAACTTTGATAACAATATTCAAAGGACTAAAAAAGTCATTTTGTTAAAAACTTTATTTTCGACAAATTACCAGTGGTTTAAGGTTGGTGTGGGGGCCCGTAGCTCATTTGGTAGAGCACCTGCTTTGCAAGCAGGGGGTGACCGGTTCGAGCCCGGTCGGGTCCATATAAAAAAACACTTTTAAAAACAGTGTTTTTTTATATGGAACTTATCTTAGTCAACTGCAATGAAATTGCCTAAATTCAATTTATCTGTTAAATTCAGAGAGGATTTGTTATATGATATATTATCAAATTAACATAGAATTACCAAAATAATTTTATGGAAAAAGAAATAGTTCCAAATTTCACTAACGAAATATCCAAACTGGCAGAGGAAAGAATGCGGGTTTTATTTGAAATAGCGAAAGACTTAGGAGTGGAGGTTTTGTCTTTACAAGAAAGTAGAGAAAAAATATTGGAACATGTCAGACGAGAGTTACCACAAAGATATGAATTAGTCGTACAAAAACTACAAAAAGAAGGATTGAGTTTGTCCGACCTGTCAAACGAAACATTAACAGACCGACTGTTAGGCATCGATCTGCTTTTTAGATTTAACGGAAAAACATACGCTGTTGACGTGACTAGTGGTAAAAGTGTCGTGGTGATAAACAAACAAAAAAAATTCAAACAAATGGAAGATTTGTATAAAAAACTCGGTATTAACTATGCTTTAATTATCAGGTTAAAAGAAGATATTACGGAAAATACGGTATTTGACCTTTTATCCAGACTGGAAAATATTGATGCCAACGAATCAACATTCACTATAACCATCAGATATCCGGATACAAAAAATAAACAATAATCTCGATCGTCAGACGAGGAAAAAATATTTTAATGACGGCAAAAGATCTGAATATCAAAGAGGGCTTTTGATGTTTTTTAGTCCCAAGCTGGTCATATGCGTATAAATCTGAGTAGTCTTGATACTGTTATGACCGAGCAACTCCTGCACATAACGAATATCCACTCCGTTTTCCAGCAAATGTGTAGCAAAACTGTGCCGTAAAGAATGAAAAGTAACCGCTTTGGTAACCCCTGATTTTTCTAACGCCAGGTAAAAAATCGCCTGAGCGGTTCGACTAGACAGCGCTCCACCGCGTTCACTGGAAAAAAGATAGTCACTCGCCTCTCGACTCGCGATAAGGTTTTTTAAATCTAGCAATAAACTTTCCGGCAAAAGCGTCAAGCGATCTTTATTACCCTTGGCGTCTTTGAGATGAATAAGCATTCGATCAAAATCCAGATCACCGATTTTTAGACTAACCACTTCGCTGACGCGCAGTCCCGAACCATAAGTCAATGCCAAAAGACAACGATGCTTCGAGTTTTTCGGCGCGGTAATAATTTTTTGTACTTCCTCGCGAGACAAAACCACCGGCAATTTTTTGGATCGCTTGGCAAATTTAATCTCTACCCTGGCTGGCAGAGCCAAGACTTCGCGATAAAAAAAGTTAATCGCATTGAGATAAAAATTGACCGTTTGCGGCGCTTTGCCAGATGACTGTTTTTCCAGCAAAAATCTTTTGATCGCATCGGTGTTAACGCTTGGCGTTTCCGTACCAAGATAAGCCAAGTATTCCGCCAAACAACGAAGATAACTTTTCTCGGTCTTTGAGCTATAATTTTTTAATCTTAGCTCTGTTTTAGTTCTCTCTAGATAATTCTTGACATCTTGCATAAAATTTGGTTATTTGCTAAATTTAGATAAGATAAATCAATTTATCTTATTCTACTATCCACAGTACTTTAGTAAAGATTAAATCCTTCTAAACTCCGCGCACAACACACCAAAAACGGCACTTATCACCCAAACACTGCAGATAGTAGCTAGTTATGTGAAATTGCCGTGTGAATTATTTTTTTATCAATTTTTTATGCCGAGAAAAATCATAGTTATTGGCACTTTACACGCTGGCATAACGCCAAACAATGAACTTAAAGAGGTTATTGAAAGTTTTGAGCCTGACCAACTATTGGTTGAGATAGCTAACGATGATATTGTTAAAAAAGATTTAAGTTCATACCCTCCCGAAATGATATTTGCGTTTGAATGGGCTAAAAATAATAATGTGAACGTAGCGGGTTTCGATTCAAAAATAGATGTTTTTCGGGAGGGCGTTATGCCCGAGGATAATCAAGCGATGATTGAGAAACAAAAAAAATTGATAAAAAAGTTATCATGGAAGAACTTTAATAAAATCGAAAATGAAAAATTGCTAGATGTTGATGGCCTAGATAAACTAATTGACCAAGATAAAGAGAGGGCGCGCGAGAATGAGATGCTTAAAAACGTTGAGGCAAATATTATTGAAGGTGGTAATATTGTAATTATTACAGGAACGGCGCACCTTAATTTCTTTGAGCGCAATATCAAGGACGCAATTTTTCCTTTTCGAAATTCACACGGCAATATCGTCTAACACGGCATATCTGGTTGCGCTACGCTACACCCAAATTTTTCTTTAGCTATGCTCCGAAAACTTCTTTTATCCCTGACGTTATAGTTTGTCAATGCTCCCGCCTATACTAAAGCTGCGGTGGGCAGTCACAAGATTATGGCAAATTGCTTCAAACGAACTTCGCCTACGCCAAAACGTTATCAACAATAAATTTTTAAACATAACAGACAAAATAAATAATTTTATACTATGAAAAAAACAGCAAAAATTTTAAGTGGAGTTATCATCATTATCATAGTCTTTTTAGTTGCCTTTGTATTGTACGGCAGATTAAAATCGACTGACCCAATAGACCAATTTTCAAACGGAGGAAACAAAAGGAATATGATAGTCGTTCTCAGCGACCTTCATCTTGGTGCCGACATCGCTTATGCCGAGTGCAACAAAAACCTCTCCTCTCTCCAAAAACTACTCAAACAAATCAGCGCATCACCAAACATCAAGGAGTTAGTTATAGCCGGAGACCTGCTCGATGAATGGTTTGTGCCAGCAACAATAGATACTTATGCCGGAAAAGATCAACGTGATTTTGTACAGCGTATTGCGGCAACAAACAAAGACGTGATTGATGCTTTTAACGACATAATCAAATCCGGAAAAATTTTGGTCACCTATGTTCCCGGAAACCATGATCTGACAATAACTGCGGAAAATATTGACCTTATTCTCCCGGGAATAAATCAGGTACGAGACAAAGAGCAAGGCTTGGGCACTTATTCACCGACTGATTATCCGAAAATTGCTATTGAGCACGGTCATCGGTACAATTTTTTCTGCGCGCCAGATCCGATTTCCAACCAAGCTGTCGCACCGGGGACCATAATGCCTCCGGGATACTTTTTTACCAGAATAGCTGCTCTTCACGTGATACAAAAAAATCCACAACCGGGCGATACCATGCCAGTTGTTACACCAAATATTTCTGGTGACGCAAGCCAAAACTCGTTGTTTGCCTATTGGAAACTTTGGGAATGGGCGATAAATTATCTGCCGATAAAAGAGAGACTTAGCGAAAAAATTATCGTAACAAACGTTGATGGGTTCACCAAAACATATGCGGTTAACGACCTGCTACCCTATCAACTAACAGCCGGCGGAAAACTGGACGTTAATCTCTTCAAGGGAATCCAGGATACTTGGGACCAAAGACAAACTATCAACAAAGTGGCCGTCAATATTCCCGTAGATCAAGCTATTGCCAAGGCTTCTTCCGCGGAAGAAACGGATAATCAGGCAATAGTACAATATTTCATGAACCCTGATTCTGATAAGAGAATTGTTATTTTTGGACATACCCATGTTGCGAAAATCATTTCGTCTAATAATCACAATGGAAAAAAATCAATCTATGCAAACTCCGGCACCTGGATCGATCACAATCCCGATCTAACAACCATGAATTTCGTTGTTATAACCCCACAAAGTATTAATCCGTTTTCAAAGACTCAAGTAAAGCTTTACAACTTTGAAGGTGAAACTATAACGAAAATGGCCGAAGATTCCCTGCGTTATTAAAAATTTTTTCGTCCAAAAAATTAGCTGAAATACCACTCTAGAAGTAACAAAAAATACACAGGAGGACAAGATGGTTCATTTGATTATCATGATCGGAAGTTCAAGTGACGAACATTTTTTACATGATGGACTGGAGTATCTCAACCAACATAGCGTAAAACATGAAGTCATCGTAAGCTCAACCCACAGAGAACCTCAAAAAACCAACGCAAAAATCATCGAGTCGCTTAAAAACAAAAATCTCAAAGTGATTATTGGAGGCGCAGCAACAGCGACTGGACTACCGGGTGTTATCGCCGGTTATCTAAAAGAAAGGAGTATCCCAATTTTTGGAGTTCGTTTCACCAAAAATCCCGGTCAGTCCTTGATTGAGGATGCGACATTTAATCTGTCGTCCATGCCCAACGGCGTTCCTCTAGCTTACACCGGCTACAACGAAAAAGGCTTTCTCCACGCCTGTATACTGGCGGAAAGGATTATCAATTCTTAAACCTTGAAGGGACAACGTAGTCCCTTCTTTTATTTCAAATTGACTTAATTTATTATTTAATTTAAGCTAAGAACGCAGCCACTTATAAAAATTCGTATGATAAAAGAACCAAGTCCATCTAGTGAACAGACCAAAACCAGCCTCCAGGAAGCGCAAGATGCGATCATGAACTCATCAACTAAAATCGAGGAAGAATTTGCTAGGACTAGTAATTCCTGGATGGCGTGTTTTGGCACCCGTGTTTTTATTATTGAAACGTACTTAAGCAGCAAAGAGGTAAAAAATGAAGTTGGAATAGCAAAGTATACCGCTATCATAAAAAGGTTGGAAGATTTAAAACAAAGACTGTACGAACTGAAAGAACAGTATCCGAGCCAAGACACTGTTCCACCTAATAACATAAAACAAGAATTACTAGAAATGTTGGATGTTTTAAAATAAAAATTTCGGATAGCAAAAACCCCATCTTTCGACGGGGTTTTGTTGTTGAGTTTAGGCAGTAGCCGGAAACCGCCCAACGAAGTTGGGCAAATACCTGACGGCGGTTTCCTCGGAAATCGAGAAAAAAAACTCGCCCAAGGCGAAATCAACGACTGTATAAGCGCCGTTCCAGTTTATATCCGATGTCGCCAGGTGGATGTGAACACCACCTTCTCCCGGTTGCGACGGCTGATATTTACGTTCCGTCTCGGGAATCGAATCGATCACTTCCGGACTCAGAGCCGAAAATATTTTTCCGCCCGGCCGGGTCGCAGCCATCAACGTCTCGCCAAAAATGACATCCCTTCCATTCTCAATACAAATCAGAGACATTGCGCTCTCCTTTCCATAGCCTATGGCTATTTATAATACAGTAGGAACACAACGTGATCGTTTATAGATTGTTAAAGGACTAATTATTATAAAGCATAACCAGCCAGCTGTCAATCAGGCTGTGGATATTGCTTTTTCTGCCGAATTGCAGTAATCTAGGACGACCATCAAAACCAATTTTCAAAAAGGAGATAACCCATTGCCCCTCAAAACCAAATCAATTCTAGCACCAAAAGAGCAAAACGACGGTCTGCGCATCTCCATCATGAGTCGGCACACCTTATCCGACGGCACCACCCCTGACCCGCGTATTACCGAAGACCTCTTTAATCGAACAATGAAGGAATTAGCTCCCCCACCAAAACTGATCGGCGCCTATTACAAAAATGGGATGACCTGGTCGGAATTTTCCGCAAGGTTCGACGAACACCTGGCGCGCCCGATAACCCAAATGTGGCTCGAGCACCTAATTCGCATGGCGCGTGCCGGCGATGTCACTATTATGTGCATCGAGGACACGCCGGAACATTGTCACCGCCGACTCGTGGCCGAAGCCTGCTCCAAAATCGATCCAACACTTGAAATCATCATCAAATGATTCCCCCCTCGGGAATCATTTTTTATTTGTATAAAAAAAATAATAAAAAAATTTATTATTTTTCAAAATAAAAACTTTTAAAAAAAATTTTTCTTTAAAAAAATAAAGTTATCCACAGTTTTATTTAACTGAATTATTGTTAAGGTGGCAAAAAAATGCTATAATTATAGTCGTAGAGAAATATTTTTGCTTTTTTAGCAAAAAAACTTCTCACAAGTTATTTTTAAAAATAATTTGTAAGAGAGAAAAAATTTTAAAACTATTCTCTCAAAAACAAAAACTATGGCTAAAAAGAAAAAAGCAGCCAAAAAAGCCGTAAAAAAAGCCAAAAAGCCAGCAAAGAAGGCTAAAAAGGCAAAGAAGGCTAAAAAGGCTAAAAAGAGATAAGTATCTCTTTATCTCAAACAAAAAAATCCATTGTAGTTACAGTGGGTTTTTTTGATCAAGAATTATTTATCTAAAGTAGTTTTTTCTGAAAACTTTCTTCGCGCTCTGCCGGAGAAAAAATTTCTATTTTTCCGTACTGTCCGTCAAATCCGGGGCGGATAATCAGTTTTCCCTCACGAACACGGCGGATGCCTTCAACTATTTTTGAAGATGTAATTTTTTCTAGTTCCTTATAATCAAGGTTTAATAAAACATTCATTTCGTTTTTCCCCTTTTTCACCAAATTATCGTATTCACTCTGTACGCCTTTTGACTGACGAGATTTGATGTTTAAACTTTCGGCAATAATTTTGTCTAGTTCTACCAAGCTTTTGTAAGGTATCGCCTCTGGCGGCATAAACCCTTCCGGTCGATCAGCCAACTCTTCGATGCGACTTAACACCCCCACAGTTAAATATTTTTTGCACTTTGGACAAACACCTTTTTGTTTTCTAGTCTCGCTTGGCGGTAAACAAACGGCACAATCCCGATGACCGTCAAAGTGATACATCCCCTCTTCGGGGTAAAACTCTATGGTATAAAGAAATCTTTTTTTATCTTTATCTTTTATCGCATCGCAAATCTGGTCGTAAGTTAGTTCCGGCAAATCAAACACGTTAGCTTCGCGGCCGATATTAGGTAGTGAATGTGCGTCGGAGTTCGAAATCAGAGCGACATTATCAAGAGCTGACAGTCGCCAGTTCATTGGCGGGTCGGAAGATAGTCCTGTTTCAATCGCATAAATTTTATCCGTGTACTCTTCAAAACATTCTTGCAGCGAATCAAATCCGGACTTGCTACCAAATACCGCAAACCACGGTGTCCAGGCGTGCGCCGGGATTACCATACAGCGAGGTGAGATATCAAAAACTATTTGCGCTAGTCGCTTGGCGTCTAGGCCAAGTATCGGCCGACCATCGGAACGCAGGTTGCCGATTTTACCAAGAGTCTCATTTATCTTTCTTACCGTATCAATATCCGGCGCCAAAACAACAATATGCAGCCGACGAACTTTTTTTGATCCTTCTTTTTGGCCTGGAACACTCTTGGAATAAATACAGCTAATCTCCGTACTCAAAACAAAACGCGTTTTGTCATCGGCATTTCTCAGTTTATAGATTCCACTCCCGTCTTCGACCAGTTTAGTTTCTATTTCTTTAAACCAAATCGGGTGGGTAAAGTCCCCTGTTGCTACCACGTCAACGCCTTTGATGGCGCAGTACTTGCTGATATTTTCCAGCGTCAGCTGCGGGCTGCAGGCTCGAGAATATTTGGAGTGAATATGTAGATCGGCGATATATTGCATAGTGTTTAGTAGTTTAACATATCCTCGGAAATAAAAAAATTCCGCCACATCTTACCTTTAAAAATTTATCAAAAAAGAAAAGGCTCAACCGAAGTTGAGCCGTGATTGCGATTTTATCGCGACCGCCACTGCGTGGCGGAAGACCAAAAATCCAAAAGGGACAAGAAGCCGAGAACCGAAGTCCTACAACTTCCGGGCCGAAGCGACGCCGAGATCGCCAGAGCGATTGTCGTCGAAATAGTAGTCGACGCGCAGGCCGCTCGAGCCGAAATCGCCCAGATCGACGCGACCGCCGTCAGAGCCCACGGAAGAGGTGCGGGCGTAGAGACCCGGGAACAGGTAGATGCCACGAACGGCGTAGTACGTGGTGATGGCCCAGGCGAATTCACCGGCGTTCGGGACGTACTCGTCGGACGACAGAAGCACCGTTTGCTCTTCCCAGGTTTTGCTGGTGGAGTCGGGTACGATGTCCTTGCGGACAGCGAGCCATTTGACCGCCGCCTTGTCATCGCGCGAGAACTTCTCGCTGTCATTCGCGTACCAACCGCCTTCCTTGCTGTAGAAGTAAGTGGCGTTCATGACGCGAATGTCGAGTAACGCGATGGGGTTGGCCGGTCCGGGAACCAGCATGTAGCCGTGTTCGCGGAGCCACTGGAGCACTTCGACCTTGGGAAGGGTGTTGCTGAATTGACGGAGCTGTTCTTCGGTGTAGGTGATGCCGCGGGTCTTGGCCACCTCTTCGGGGGTGATGAAATCGTTCCCGAGAATGGCGCGGGCCAACTTGTACACCTGCTTTCCGGTGACGAAAGCCAGCATCAGATCCTTCACTTCTTGCTGGAACTCTCCGCCGGAAGTAATCAGGGTTTGCGCTTGGTCCTTCGTCAATCCGAGACCGATGAGAGCATCTTCGAAGAACCTCTTGATCTGCCTTTCCTGTTCGGACGTCATTGGCTGAGCCATGATCGCCCTCCTTTCCATAGATGCCGTCCCGGAATTGAGACGAGCGTTCTAAATACTAAAAATAGTATCCAAAACGCCCATCTCAAAAAATTTTTGGTTAATTGTATTGTAAATGACCTCCTGTAAATTAATATGTAATCATAGCATAAAACGCTATTCTTGTAAATCATTTAACCTATAATTTGCCTAAAATTAAACAATTTTTGTGCTATTATAAGCCAAGCTATGGACACAAAAAGGAGGGCTCTCGCCCCCCCTATATACTACATACTATATACTAACTCTATTTGTATAACTTCACCTTTCCCGAACAATACCACGCCTTTTTCATCATCTCTTTGACATGCTTTTTGATACCATCTACGGCTTTTTTTAGTACCGCTGGATCTAGCGCATCGATTTCTTTTTCATAATGTCCCAGTCCTTTTTTCCAATTTTCTTCGCCGCCCTCGGCAAAATTGTCCATCTTGTCTACCAACTTTTGCGGCAAATAGTCTTTAAAAATATCAGAAAGCATCGTTCCATAATTAAACTTGTGCATACCGCATTTGATTGCCTGGTGATACACCTTGATATGATCAAAGTCTTTGGTACGCAGATAACTGGTACCATGTAAAACTATCGGCACAGTCCAAACTCTTTTTTTGATCTGTTTATCAATTTGCTTGATCCGCGGCCAAACGATAGTTGCCTCTTTTTCGTACTTACCGTGATAGTTGCCAAAAAATCCGGCAAAAGCATCGACTCCCGTCTGGGAAATAAATTCAACCGCTTCATGCACCGACGGCGCATGCGTTAGAACATCTTTACCAACCAATTGACCTTTGCCAGACATTCCTTGACCGATCTGACCGATTTCACCTTCAATCGTAATACCGAGCGGGTGCGCTTTTTGGACAAAAGATCTGACCACTGAAATATTGTAGTCCAGCGGATAAGCTGACTGATCAATCAGCGCCGAGGAAAATCCGGCTTTCATCGCTCTTTCTGCTAGGAGTAAATCTTTTTGCATATGATCGGCATGCAGACAAACAGGAACGCGGTAGCCAAACTTTTTTTCCAATTTTGGCAGTCGCTCCAAAACCAGATCGATCATCCGCTCGGGAGGAATATTGCAATATCCCATCTCCGACTCGGCTATCTCGAGTATTACCGGAGAACGCTCTTCAAAAGCCGCTTGCAGTACAGCGTCCAAAATATATTTGGAACGAATGTTACAAGCCGGCACGCCAAATTTATTTCTTTGCGCCGGGCCAAGAATTTCTTTGAGGTTATGGAAAGGATAACGAAAATACGGATTGTTTTCCTTGGTAAAAGCAACAACCGGTTTTGGTCCGAGTCGCCAAAGCCTGATATTGTGCTGATTTTTTACCATTGCTTCGAGTACCGGCAGTTTTTTACCGGATAAAAATTCCAACATCGCTCCGCCACCGGTAGAAACATGAGAAAACTTGCCAGCGAGACCGTATTTGCCGATCAACTCTTCAGTGTCGCCACCGCCACCGATAGAAACAGCGTCGCTACCAGCTACGGCTTTAACCAAACTAGCAGTACCGGTTTCAAATTTCTTATTTTCATACATTCCCATCGGGCCGTTCCAGAGTACGGTTTTGCTGCGATTGATTTGTTTGGCAAACATTTTTACCGTTTCCGGACCGATATCAAAAAACGACCAACCCTTGGGAATGTCATCGGTAACCAAATCAACCACCTTGGTTTTCGTCCCCTTTTTATCACTGGCAGCAATCATGTCGAGTGGCAACATTATTTTGTTTGGATATTTTTTGAGCAAAAATTTGGCGATAGCAAAATAATCTTTTTTACCACCTTTTTTGGCTTGATTCACGAAAACATCGGCTAGATAAGACTGCCCCACATCTTGACCGCGAGCTTTGATAAAAACGCTAGCACAAACTCCGCCAATCAAAACCTTGTCGGCTTTGGAAATCAAATTAGCCGTCAGGCCGATTTTGTCGGAAACTTTGGCACCGCCAATGATCAAAGTCAATGGACGAGATGGCTGATGCAAGACTCCACCCAGTGCGTCCATTTCTTTTTGCAATAAAAACCCGGAAACCGTCGGCAAATAATCGAGTAATCCGGTAGTCGATGCATGAACGCGGTGACTTTGAGCAAAGCCGTCAAACACTTCAATATCAAAACCATCGGCTAGCCGACGAGTAAAATCAGGATCGGCGCTCATTTCCTCAGGATGAAAACGAGTATTTTCTAACATCAATATTTCTCCTGGTTCCAAATCAAAAACCGCTTTTTGCGATTCCGGACCGACACAATCATTTACTTTTTTTACAGGTCGACGGATCAGCTGCGACAAACGTTTTGCTACCGGGTCGAGCCGATATTCTTCCATCACTTTGCCATCAGGTCGACCGAGCCAAGTAACAATCACCGCGCTACAATTTTTTTTGAGCAAATAGGCAAGCGTTGGCAGTATCTGTCTAATGCGATAATCTTCGGCTACTTTGCCGTGCCGCAGCGGGATATCGAGCGCTACACGGAGTAAAACTTTTTTGTAAGAAATGTCGATGTCTTGAATAGTTTTAAAATGATACATAAAAAATCAATATTAAAGACACTTAACGTAGCTATATTATAGGCTAAAACACCTCTTTTGCCAAAAAGAAAAACACCCGGAAAAAACCGGATGTTTTTGTTGATCAGCCAAAAATTTTTTTCTTCTTGGCGGCGGTGTCGATCCCGCCTTCTTCGTCATTATTCATGTGCGGCGGTCGCCGGGTGAGCTCTTGACGAAACTTTGTTTCTTCCACGACTCGACGCTGTTCTTGCGTCAAGTTCGTTTGAGCATCAATGGCTGCCTCGAGACGAGCGAGTTCCAAAAGCCGTTGCTCTTGATCAAGCGCTGCAGCTTTGGTTTTCAGCTCGGCGATCTTTACTTGAAGATCGAAATCGTCAGGCAAAACAGCCCCGAGTCCTTCAACCCCTTCTAACACCGTCACCGTATCGTGACCTTTTTTTTGTTTCGACTTTTTTTCTTCTTTTTTTTCTTCCTTGGGACGGCTACCAAACAACCGCCGCCCGAGAGAAATAAGACCAAAACCGAAAATTCCCACGACCGATAATAGTGCCATGACTTCCACAGCGCGAACAACCAGACCCATCTTCCTACCCTCCTTTTTATGTTAAAAAATCTGTTTTTCATCTTGCTAAAGAACAAATCGATTACCACAACTTACCACTGTAACCCTTTTTTGTCAATGACGGGTATACAGGGAACAGCATACGTTATACGGGGAATAAACCAATCCCCTGCATACTTAAAACCCCGCCCAAGCATTGCGCTCAAGCGGGGGGGTTGTTGATTAACTCTTACTTTGCCAACTGATTTCGGATCGAACCGATGTTCATCCGAATGGCGTTGACATCAGTTTCGAGCTTGCTCCTATCGTTGGACAGCGTCCCTTTACCGTCAAATGTCCAGATAGGAATAGGCTTTGCCATTGCATTGCGGAAATTCATTTCCAGCTCCGCGTAATACGTTTCGCCTTCCTTGGTTCCCAAGGTGTTGGCAAATTCGACGTGAGCGGCTCTGGCCAATGCGCCGACGGCATAAACCACTCCCAGAGCACGGAAGTAAACATCATCCACTTCAGTGCTGACCATATCGGGATCCGACAAATCCTTGTGGACATCGCCAAGGAGCGTATACCAGACCTCAAGCAATCCGTCCAGCGTGACACTGTTAGTCAGGAATACTGAGCCATCCGCCGGATATTTTCCGGTTTTTTCCTTGACAGCTTTAGTCGCCTTCAACTGCTCGAGATAATCGTCGAGCAGATCACGACCGCTATCCAACTTCCATGCAGTCAAAAACCAATCGTCGAGATCCATATTCCACTTAGCCGACATCTTGGCGGCGCGCCGATCAAACCGATCGGCACCGCCACCGGAACGGCTGGTACGATCTTTAATTTCAATCGCGGTGCGTTGCAATACCTGCATTACACCCAACTGAAAGTTACAGACCTTATCATAAGGCCAAGCAAACCAAATCAGATTGTCGGGTCGATACCCACCCAGGGGACGATCAAACTCGACGTCATAAAGATTCATCATTACCGCGACAAAAATCGTGCCCTTCACGCCTTCATAGCCTTTGGGTGCAGCGAAAAACTTTTCCGCTTTGACCGAGTCGGTCAGTTTTTGCACGACCACGAATTCATCGACGATAGGCGCGACAATGCCGAAGGTAAAAACAACCGCCGCGACACTTACCATCCAAAAGATTTTGCTTCGCATCGCCAAAAATTTTCCGACAGTGCTGATCGCCCTGCCGAAAATGTTTTTGGACTTCGATGAAAGCTTACTCTCACCCTTCTTTTTCGACCACAATTTCATGAGACCCTCCTCGTTGGTAGGTTATTTTATTGTCAAAATTCGAATTATATATCATAGCATTTCAACATTAATTTGTCAACGTCTTATACTATAACAAAAAACAGCTATTTTTAGCTGTTTTTTTCTTAAAAATTTGAGGAAATAAAAAATGGTGACATTGTCCCGGCGCTGACCTACTTTCCCTTATTAAGTATCATCGGCGCTAAGAGGCTTAACTTCTGTGTTCGGAATGGAAACAGGTGTGGCCCTCTTGCTGGAAGCACCAGGACAATATCACCATTTTTCTATGGTAACGTACAAAATTTAAATATAATAATCTGAATTTATGTTCTTATAATTCTTGTGGTTAAACAATGACTTATTAGTACCGATCGGCTGAATCCCTTACGGGACTTACACCTTCGGCCTATCAACCTCCTAGTCTCGGAGGAGTCTATGAAATCTAATCTTGAGATGGGCTTCGCGCTTATATGCTTTCAGCGCTTATCCCGACTCAACGTGGCTACCCAACAGTGCCCTTGGCAGGACAGCTGGTACACCAGAGGTTGCTCCTTCTCGGTCCTCTCGTACTAGAGAAAGATTCTCGCAAATTTCCACGCCCACAGTAGATAGGAGACCGAACTGTCTCACGACGTTCTGAACCCAGCTCGCGTGCCGTTTTAATGGGCGAACAGCCCAACCCTTGGGACCTTCTCCAGCCCCAGGATACGACGAGCCGACATCGAGGTGCCGAACCTGGTCGTCGATGTGGACTCTTGGACCAGACTAGCCTGTTATCCCCGGAGTAGCTTTTATCCGTTGAGCTTCCGCCGTCCTATTTCGTACGGTCGGATCACTAACTTCTACTTTCGTAACTGCTCGACTGGCAAGTCTTGCAGTAAAGCTGGCTTATGGGTTTGCCCTATCAGCCCGATGTCCATCCGGGCCTAGCCAACCTTTGTAAACGCCTCCGTTACCTTTTGGGAGGCCACCGCCCCAGTCAAACTACCCACCAGATACTGTCTCTCGGACCTGATTCAAGGTCTGAAATTAGGATTAAAATCACACAAGGGTGGTATCTCACTGGCGCCTTGCGGCTCCCACCTATTCTGAACAGGTATAATCCTAATCCAATATCAAGCTGTAGTAAAGCTTCACGGGGTCTTTTCGTCTAACTGCGGGAAGCCGGCATCTTTACCGGCATTGTAATTTCGCCGAGTCCCTCGTTGAGACAGTTTTCAAGTCGTTATGCCATTCGTGCAGGTCGGAACTTACCCGACAAGGAATTTCGCTACCTTAGGACGGTTATAGTTACCGCCGGCGTTCATCAGCGCTTCGGATCAAAGCTTTGCCCCGAAGGACTAACCTCTCCCCTTAACGTTCTGACACTGGCCAGGCATCAGTCCCTATACATCATCTTGCGATTTAGCAGGGACCTGTGTTTTTGATAAACAGTCGCTTGAAATCTTTAGCTGCGGCCCCAATAAATTGGGGCAGTCCTTATTCCGAAGTTACGGACGCTGTATTGCCGAGTTCCTAAACGAGGGTTCTCTCGTACACCTTAGCACACTTATGCTCACCCACCTGTGTCGGTTTACGGTACAGATGCTGTTCGCTTAGCTCTAGAGGTTTTTCTTGGTGATCAAGTCAAATAAATCGGGTCTGTCCGAAGACTCCCCTGCGACCAATCTTGGAGTTTAATGATTTCCGGATTTGCCAAGAAATCACTCCGCTGACCAGCCACGCCTATAGCCAAAAGGCGCTTATTCTCTATGACCACGTCACCCCATCGAAAACGAACAGCAGGGCAGGAATATTAACCTGCTCTTCCATCGACTACCCTCCGCCATAGCGGAGACTCGCCTTAGGATTGCCTAACCCTGGGCCGATTCTCGTTGCCCAGGAAACCTTGGGTTTACGGTGTGAAGGACTTTCACCTTCATTTTTGCTACTTATGCCAACATTCTCACTTCCATAACCTCCACCCCACCTCGCGGTGTAGGCTTCAGTGGTTATAAAACGCTCCTCTACCACCCCCACTTTAAAAAGTGGGGGTCCGTGTCTTCGGTAATAGATTTTAGCCCCGATAAATTTTCGGCGCATAGTAACTTGACCAGTGAGCTGTTACGCTTTCTTTAAAGGATGGCTGCTTCTAAGCCAACCTCCTGGTTGTATAAGTCACTATACCACCTTTGACACTTAATCTATATTTAGGGACCTTAGACGACGATCTGGGCTGTTTCCCTTTCGACTATGGAGCTTAGCCCCCACAGTCTAACTCCACAAGTCTGGTACCATGGTATTCGGAGTTTGATTGGACAGAGTACCTTTCGGCCTCAAATCCATCCAGTGCTCTACCCCCATGGCCAGCTACTTGCAGGCCAACCCTAAAGTTGTTTCGAGGAGAACCAGCTATCGCCGAGTTCGATTGGAATTTCTCCGCTAATCACAGCTCATCCCCTAGTGTTGCACGGCTAGTGGGTTCGGTCCTTCCCCACCTGTTACGGTGGGTTCAACCTGGCCATGATTAGGTCACCCGGCTTCGGGTCTAATAAGTGCTGCACATTCACAAATTGTTAAACGCTAGTTTAAAGCGCTTAACAATAAGTGAATTAACGGGCGATTAACCCTCGCTTTCACTCTGCCTTCTCCGCCGCAGCGGATTAAACAAAGCAACACTCATTAACTCGTTGGCTCATTCTTCAATAGGCACGCTGTCACCCCTCACTTACCAGCCACCTTTTTGTATTAGAATAAACCTTGAAAAGCGAAACGGCTCCGCCTTTTTTTGGTTAATTCGAATCACTCAAAGATGTTCAGTAAGTGAGGGGCTCCAACTGTTTGTAAGCAAATGGTTTCAGATACTATTTCATTCCCCTTACCGGGGTGCTTTTCACCTTTCCCTCACGGTACTTGTTCACTATCGATCATCAAAAGTATTTAGCCTTAGCACATAGTCGTGCCGGATTCCTACGAGATTTCTCGAGTCTCGTAGTACTTGAGAATAGTCACCATAGAGCGTTAATCCCTTTTGCGTACAGGACTTTCACCTTCTTTAGTCGCCGTATTCCACGGCATTCTACTAGGGAAATAACTTTTATATACTCCATCTTAATTCTGCAAGAAATTAAACGTAACTATCTCGCTACTGTCCTCTAACATATGGACTTACATCCTTCTGGTAGCCAATCACCTGATTCAAAGAACCAAATAACCAAACTATCGCAGTTAGAAGACTCTAGGCTGTTCCCTTTTCGCTCGCCACTACTAAGGGAATACACTGAAATACGCTGAAGGTTCATGACAGGTAAAAACGTTTCGCGCGAAGCGAAACTCCCTGCAACGACCTTCAGAGTTTTCAGCAATTTTTTTACTCTCCTCCGGGTACTGAGATGTTTCAGTTCCCCAGGTTGTCTTCGTACACCTATGAATTCAGTGCACGATGCTAAGGGTTTACCTTAGCGGGTTTCCCCATTCGGAAATCTCCGGTTCAAAGGTTGCTTGCCACCTCGCCGAAGCTTATCGCAGGCTGCTGCGTCCTTCATAGTCTTTTGATGTCTAGGCATCCACCATTCGCCCTTGTTGCTTAACCACAAGAATTGTGAAAACACAATCCTTGCTTAGTATGTATTTTTTTAATTAGACTCTCTAATATTACTTCTTCGTAATTTGACGAAAATTATATTTTCATTTTGACGTTGGAATATTATTCCTCGATTCAATTGTTAAAGTTCGGTTTTTCCGTTTCTCTTTAGCCTTCACTGACCAAACGACTCTGAGTCATTTTCATTTAGTCACTAAAGGTTAAAATACTCGCTTTCTACTGCTGACTAAAAAAACCGCCTTCTAAGCGGTCCCATATAGCACAAAAATTTCCTTGCTAGCCGCCTAGAACGTTATTGATTAGGTTATTTTTACGCATATATTTAAAATCGTGGACAAGCTTTATTTTTAGCTCCTACATTATATACCTCCTAAAATATATGTCAAGAGTCGAAAAACCCACAGGCTGGGGGTAATTTTTTGCTTAATTTTAGGAAATAAGGGCTGGGAACCGGGGACTAGGAACTAGGAAAAGCTCTCTACTTATAGCTCGTCCCTTGTAACTTGTAACTAGATGCGGTAAAAGATAGGTATTGTCCTTAACGCGAACAACCGCAATTATCAAAAGGAGGTATTCGTGAATCACAAGACACTACTTGGTCAGGATTTGACCGGCTGGAAACTAGCAACGGCTTATTTACTTGAGCTCAAGCACGGACTGATGGGCTTTTTCCCCGCCGAAATGATCGACGTCGACGGCAAGGAAGACATGTTTCTTTGTCTGGACAAAGACTTGTTGCTGCAGGTAGCCAAACTGTTACCACCGCGACAAAGTGTTATGACAGAGTTCATGGTACTGGTCAATGAATCGCTTGGCCTTGCCTTTGACCTTGGCATACTCCAGCGAAAAATCTTTCGCGATGAGCCCGTCAAAGACAACCACATCAAAGTTCTGACCCGCCAAAGATTTGAGGAGTTGAAAGCCGGATCCAAAGACAAAAAACCTTTCAAGTGGACATCCGGTCTGATCGGCAACGACATGAGTTCCGAAGAATTTATTGAGACTCTGACAAAAGCGCTGGAAAAAGCAGGCTAAAAATCCCACTAAAAAACCCGGCATAAAAAGTCGGGTTTTCTTTTTTAAAAAAAAATGAAAAGCCCCCGACCTAAGCCGGGGGCATGATATGATCGCATTTTTTTCGACGTTCCGCGCTAACACCCAAAGGTCGCGGCGCGCGGTAACGTGATAATGTTTATACGCGCATAATAATCGAAAGCGCGTTAACGAAGTACATTGTGTTCCTTTTTTCTGCTGGTACCTAGCAGCTGCCAATCTCCCGCTCGTAAAGAGATAAAAATTGGGCAAAAGAACTTACTCCGGCAATTATTTTTTTACGACGCAACTGCACGTCGGGCTGTCTATTTATCCTAAAGCTGACAAACAATGCTTCAGGACGCCTTACTTCTTTTCAGGCTGTTATAGCGCCGAATCAACCTGGCGCTCACATAACATAGCGACCAATCATTTTTTCTCCCCGTATTGGTTTTTCAGACTCTCCGACTATGAGAGTCTGAATCTACGATGATGCGCCACCGCCCTATTAATCGACAGTAGCGCCACCAAAGGAGGCACAGATACTTAGTTATAGCGCCTGTGCCCAAGGCGCTTAAACCTACAATCCCATCGAGACAATCCTCCTATTTGGTGATGGCGGTTTGTTGGTTACATCCATGTTCATATTTTTAAATAATCCATGAACACAACATGATTGTTTATAATAGCACAGGTTATATTTTATGTCAACATTTTTTTCCTCAATCAACTGTTTTTATGCTAAATATAAACAAAAAATACACCTACGAAACGGTGTATTTTCACTTTAAGTTAAAATCAAATTGGTGGGCGGGAGAGGACTCGAACCTCCATGCCTTTTGGGCACCAGCTCCTAAGGCTAGCGTGTCTACCAATTTCACCACCCGCCCACAAGTTATTTCATATTCTAATCGTTAAAAGCTTATTTGTCAATAAAAACCTAATTTTAAACAAAAAAACAATATCTTATCACCACTTTTAAACACAACTATTGACAAAGATATTGGGATATGTTAAGCTACTCTATTACTCACGGAACAGAACTTATGTTTTATTTTGTGGGTAGTATCCCCTAATACCTGCGGTCACGACAAGCATGGAATTTTTCTAGCGGGTGTTCCGGCTCCGGCTGGATCATTACGCTAAAAAAATTTCTTGACTGCAGGTATTCGGGGATTTTTTTATTTGCTAGCAGCTAGCAACTAGCCGCTAGCTGCTAGTGGTATTATTGTCCACCGTGTTGACCTCGGTTGTCCCGTCTGCAGCAGGTGCTCCTTCTGCCGGTACTTCCGGCTCGGTCAATTTTTCCACGCCAACCAAACAAACTTCCTGCCATGGTCTATAAACACTGTTAAATACTTTTTCTTTTTTTTCGCCGCTGGAATAAGTTACCTGATAAGTAAATTCCGCCGTTGCCCCGACATGCGCTTTTTCAGTGCATTTTTTTGTACCTACGGCAATATCAACACTTTCAATCAGTTTGGTTGCCGCCGGTCGGACAAAACCCCAAATCTTTGGCGTCACGTCATAAAGATAATCACTTTCCTGCTGACCAATGAAATGAGTTTTGCGTCCGTCTTTTGTTCCCCAAAACTCAAAACGTAAATTATTACCAATCACCTTTGCTTGAATCAAAATATGGTTACCGGTGTCATTGGTAAAAACAACATCGGGATGAGGAATATAAATAGTGGCATCCATGCCGGCTGGCTCATAGTAAGACACGCGGTAAGAATGCGCCGCGCGTTCCAGTATCGGCAAACCCGAATCTAACGCCGCGCGAAAAACGGTCGTCCCGATCTGACACAGCCCGCCGCCGTATTCGGGAACGGTTTTATTTCCTTTGATTACTAATTCCGGCAGATATCCAGTCTCTTTTTCCACCGGACCAAGAGCAGTAATAAGCGAAAAATTTTCACCCGGTTTGATCAACACGCCGTTTAGAGCGCTCGACCCAGTGGCAATATTATGCCGACGATTGCTTGGACTGCCGGAAAAATCTGATTTACCAACACCGATAATCTCCTTGATTCCAAGATCATTAACATCTGCTGTCGCCACATCTGGCTCAACGGTCTTGACGGGTACTTCCAACCCTTTTGTTTCGCCATTTACGAACTTAGTATTTATCTCCGCTAAAAGCATGTCAACGTCAATAGCTCTTCCTTGCTGTCCCCCGACAAATTCCGCTACTCTGCCGTCGGTAATTTTGAACTTAGCATTTTGAACTTCTTGATTGATGTTTGGTCCGATTTTTTGGTTTAAATATTGAACAAATAATTCTTGACCAAATCCTAGCGCCGGCTGTCCGTCCAAAACTACAAAATCAAGCAACCCGGCAACAGCTTCTTTATTAATATCCCAATGGTCTTTTTCAAATTTCAAGGTTAATGGCGCTTTGTCCAAAACACTTACAGCAACGTCAGCCAAATCTTTGACCTGAAAAGACAATATTTCCGGCACGTCCTCACCAAGACCAAAACTGATATCGCTGGTATCCAAATTTTTTAAATTATTATCTAGTTTTGCCAATACTTGCTGATAATCAAAAGACATACCCGGTTTTTCTTGCTCCACTGTTGCGTCATAACCATTGTCGCCTTTGGTTAAAATTAGTCGAGCGTTTTGTCCGGGTTTTTCCAGATCATAAAAATTTTGTTTCAAAGCTTCAACTAGATTACCCTCTTTTATCTTGTATTGAAAGTTCAGCTTTTCACCGCCCAAAAGAACTCCTAATCTTTGTCGCCAACTATAAATAAAACCGCCATGTCGACCGATTTCCCAAGCATTGTCTAAAGATTTTTCTATATCAAAAGATACCAGGTCATAAGAAATGTCCAGATCTGAAGAAGAAACTACTCGTGGCAAAATATTCACCTTTCGCTCGCCGGAAATAAAGTTAAAACCAGAAATATTTATACCATCAACCTTGGATTCAAAAACACTCTTAGCTTCGTCGTAAGTCTGACCACCAACGTCAACTCCGGCCAAAACCACTCCGGGATAAAATTTCTCCGCATAAACCTGGCTATAAGCAAAACCTCCGCCAATAATCAGAATTACTACAGCCAAAAAACAACCAATGGCAATCTTGGTCCGGGTGGAAATATGAATTTCCGGCTTTGGTAAAACTTTTGGTATAATCCCTTTTTTCATATCGCCTGTTTTATTCCTCAAATCTAATTTTTACCGTCTTTTCCGGTTTTGCTTTAGGCAATGTTACGGTCATCACGCCGTTTTTCAAAACCGCTTCAATCTTGTCTTGTTGTACTTCTATAGGCAAAACTACCGACCGAGAAAAAGCCCCCCAATAACACTCTCGATAATAATAATCTTCGTCCTTTACTCCTTCGTGCGCCGATCTTTTGCCTCTAATAGTTAAAACATCGCCATTGATAGATATCTGAATATCTTCCGGTTTCACTCCGGCAATAGCAGTTTTAACTACAATATTGTTTTGATCTTGAAAAACATCAACAGCTAGCTGTCCTTCGACATCCGGCGACGACCAATCTGTCTTAGTGTGTTCTTCAAGTTGTTGTAAATCGTTTTCGGTAAAATCCTGAGGAGTAATAAAAAATTCTTTGAGATCCATAAAGTTAAAAATTAAGAAATAAATAAATTGCTATGAGCTACAGGCTACTGACTATGAGCTATTCTAATTGTACTCAAAATCCTGATTTTTCGCAATAAAAAGGGGTCGGATATGGTCCGAACCCCACGTTTTGAATGACTAAGATTTTTTGACTACCGACCCTTCCTTGTAAGAAGCAAAAAACACTTCCCATTCTGACCGGAAAATACCAAAGTATAGCACGTCGTGAAACTGACCATCGATAAATATTTCCTGACGAGCAGTGCCTTCCTGCACTCCGCCGCAGGAACGGTGCAGCGCCAAACTTCGCTGGTTTATCGAATAAACCTTGGAACGCACCTTTCGCAGATTCAACCGCATAAAGGCGTATTCCAGCAAAGCCATGACGGCATCTTTACCGTAGCCCTTGTGCCACTGGTCTTTGGCAAAGAGAGCAATGCCCATGGTCCCGACTTGGTTGCGCCAGTCAATTTCATGCAGACCAACACTACCAAGCAGCTCACCATCCGGAGTTTCGACCGCCAGTATTAGCCTATCGGTACGACCAACCATAGCGTCAAACCATTTTTCCTCATCTGCCTTGGTCTGTGGTAAATAACGTTGCAAATAATGATTAGCTTCCGGATTGTTAATCCCCCGATAAAAGAAATCTAAATCTGTTTCTTTGTTCATCGGCCGCAAAACAGTCCCACGCAAACCTTTCAAAAACACTACTCTGTCTTTTTCCATTTTCCTGTCTCCTTTAGTTGGAAAAATTAAACACCCCGGTTTTGGTCCGGGGTGCTTAGGAAAAAATATTGATAATCAAAGTTTGTTTACATATTTTTTCTCAAAAATCCCAGACCAAAAAAGTAGCGATCGCCGGTAGAAGCGTCGACATATTTTTCAATCTGATAATTTTTAAGAAATAGGTTGTTCATATCCTTTTATAGCTTATACTCTTACGTTATCATAAAACAGCTTTTTGTCAAGACAACAAAAGACCCGGCGAAATAGCCGGGGCAATCATTTTAGCGCTTGCGCAAGGAACCAATGGTTTTACCTCTTTTTTTCTGGTGTTTCCTCGCCGCTATAGCTTTCTTTTTATATGACATATGGTAATAGTATAGACGCAATTATCATTGTTGACAAGGCGACAATTTGGTATTATTATAAGGCACAGTTTAGTATATAGGTCTTAGTATCTGGTATTTAGGTGGCCGTTACTGCTTATTTTCAGCAGTGCGAATCAAACCTGACAACAGCTTACAACAGCCAACGGATACTAGGGAAATTCTTTGAAAAACTTCTTTGTCTAAATAATGAACATCAAGAGAAATAATAAGCTGATTTTGCAATTCTGTTAAAGAACTCTTGGCTATGGTGTAAAATTGTATTTTTTCCGCCCGTGATTTTCGAGAAAAACCCTCGGCTATATTAGAACAGACCGACACTGCCGCACGACGCATTTGACTAGTCAAACCATATATCTCATTTTTTGGAAATAAACTGGTCGCTTGATAAACGCTCAGTGTCAGCCTACGGGCCTCCTGCCAAGATATTAAACCAGTAAAAGACCTAACATGTTGTTTCATAAATATATGGATTATTAATAATAATCATATTATACTCAAGCCATATTAAAAAAATTCTAAAATAATCATTAAATATTTTTAAAGTACCCCCCAAGACCTACATACTAAGACCTATATACTAATTTCTGGCCCTATCGTCTAACGGTTAGGACACCAGGTTTTCATCCTGGCAATCGGGGTTCGATTCCCCGTGGGGTCACCAAAGAAAAAAAGTATCGAGACCCCATGGGTATCTCGTGGTTCTAGACCCGAGTGCTCTCAGGTTTCGAGAATTAAATAGACCAAAGAATCACCTATAATTTTAGGCGATTTTTTGGTATACTTTGAATAATTATGAAAAAACCAGTAAGTGACTTTCTCCATCGTCGTTTATTTGAAACCTGGGTCGGTCGTCTGGGTAATCGGTTTTTTAGTTTTGTCGAGTTATTATTAATGAAACCATATAAAGACAAGCGGGTTTTAAAAATGATTAAGGATTTAAGAAGGGAAGGTCATTTTTTATTTAAACCCAGTGAAATATTCCATATTTATTCTATTGCTAAAGCTTGTGTTAAATTAGAAGGTGATTTCGCCGAAGTCGGCGTCTATAATGGCACCTCAGCCAAAATTATTTGCGAAGTTAAAGGCGGCAAAAACTTATATCTTTTTGACACTTTTTCCGGCTTGCCAAAAGTCGGAACCAACGACAGTCGATTTCATCGAAACATGTTCATAGCCAGCAAAGTAGAGGTTGAGAAACGGCTACAGAGATATCCTAACGTAAAAATATATCAAGGGATATTTCCGGAAACTTCGAGTCCGATAGAAGATAAAAAGTTTGCTTTTGTCCATCTGGATGTAGACATTTATACTAGCACCAGGGCGGCTTTGGAATTCTTTTATGGCAAAATGGTAAGCGGAGGAGTTATTTTAACCCATGATTACGCCCAAGCCGAAGGCGTACGTCGAGCTTTTGACGAATTTATAAACAACAAGCCGGAAGGAATAATCGAACTATCGCTGACCCAAGCGATGATAATAAAAAGATAATATAAACAACGCATCTCTCTCAGGTACTGATTCTGCATTTTGGTGCCATTTTTAACAAAAAGTGGTATAATTATAAGGATAAAAAATCTTCGTTACCCCCCCCTCCCCTGGCTATCTTTAGTTTAAAGACTAAAGCATATCTTAATCCACCTGTAAAAATCGACGTTTAACAATATAAATATATAAAACCTATGACAACAAAACAAAAATTCGCTTATTTTTTAATGCCGGTTATTTTCTTAGTTTCATTATTTTTATTAAATCCTGCGGCAGAGGCAGCTACCGTACCTACTGTTTTGACACTAACACATGCCTCTGGCGATGCGGTGCAGGTAACTGTTAAAGGAGCTACCGAAAGCACCGTACAGCTGTCGTTTTTACCGCCAGGAGCACCGGCGTTAACCACTATTAGTCTTGGTAAAACTGATACGGCTGGTAACTTTTCTACTTCTATTTCTAGCGGCGGCTATGCCATTCCTCAGGGCTCACCGGTTTTTGCCACGATTTTGGGTGTACAGTCGTCCATGACCTTGTGGCCAGACTATGACAGTTCTCTGACTTTAAACAGAAACAGCGTACAGCTGGCAGCTGGTCAAAGCATTACTATCAACGGTTCTACTTCTTTGATCTTGGCGACCAACAGTCAAAGCAGCAATATCTCTACATCCATCAGCGGCAGCCAGCTGACTATTATTGGCCTTGCTTCTTGCTCAGGCACGGTCACTGTTTGCGGCACCAATGTCGGTTGTAGTTCTGTTGCTGTCGAGGTTGGAGCGACTGCCGGACAAACCCAGATTACTTTTAGTCCCGACAATCCGGTTATTAATGTCAGACAAACAAACAATGTTTCTATTTTCGGCGGTGGTAATAGCGGTATGACTGTTACTTACAACTCCAATCCTACAGCTCTAGACGCCAGAGCGGTTGGTGAGCGTTTGCCGGTATTGGTGCTTTTTGGCAACTCTGCCAGCTCGGTTACTCTTACTGTTTGTTCCAAAGAAGCCAGTACTAATTGTTCCAATATTACCGTCACCGTTTTAGACAACTCAGCGACAACCCTGTCTTTTTCGCCAAACAATCTAGTACTGGTTACCGGTCAGTCACAAAGTTCGGTTGTTTCCGGCGGAACTAGCAGCAGTTACTATGTTTCCTCAAATTCTGATTCCAGCGTTGCTCGAGCTACTGTTTCTGACAATATTGTTACTGTTGTCGGCGGTACCAACGCCGGATCGACCGTGGTGAAGGTTTGTTCGACAACAGTTAATGATAGCTGCGGTAACCTCAATGTCACCCTCAACACTTCGGCTACTTATTCTGCTAATACCGTTACCTTTAATCAAAATATTGTTTCTCTGGCTAAAGACGAAACTTCTTACGTTACTATTACCGGTGGTGGCGGTAGCTACTCGGTTTCCGGAGTTTCCAACCCCGGTATAGTCACAGCCACTATTAGCGGTTCTAGTAATATCGTCAGTCTTTATGGCAACGCTATTGGAACGTCCACTGTTACTATTTGTTCGTCTGCCAGCGGCACTACTTGCGCCAGCATGTACGTGACTGTTACCTCTGCTTTGACGACAATCGTTCTCAGTCCAAATAGTCTTTCTCTAGCCCCTGGCGCCAAAGGCATAGTTTCTATTACTGGCGGTGACGATCATACTACGATTTATTCCAATAGCAACCGTGACGTTGCCTCTGTTTATCTGGAAAAAAACGGTACAGGGCTAGTGGTAACTGGTGGTATATCCGGAGCTTCCAATATCATGATCTGTCCGTCAGATGTATATAGCAGCAAATGTTCTACTCTGACAGTGACTGTTACCGGCACTACTACAACAACCACCACTACTACGACCCCGGCGACAGTTTCTTCTACCTGCGTGAAACTTTTACGAGCAGATGGTGATAGTAAGGTATATGTTGTCCAAAATGGCACCAAACGCTGGATACAAACCGAAGCTGAATTTAACGCTGCCGGATATCATTGGTCTGATGTTATTGTTTCCACTAACGTATCTTTAGCTGCTTATACTGACGCAGCAACCAACACGCCATTACCGTCGGCATCAGTTTGCGCTATTCTTTTGCGCGCTGACGGCGATAATAAAGTTTATGTGGTCAAAAACGGCGTTAAACAGTGGGTAAAAACCGAAGCTGAATTTAACGCTGCCGGATATAGCTGGTCAGATATCGTGGTGACTCCTACCACTACTCTTGCCGCTTATCCCGATGCTACAACTGTTATTTTAAGGGTAAAGGTTACCGGCACTCCTACACTGCGAGTTCGGCAGACAAACAGCACCAAGGGTAATATTTTGGGCAGTGTTAATAAGGACGAAGTATTTACAGTGCTTGAACAAAACAATGGTTGGTACAAGATAAAAACAGCTACCGGTACGATTGGCTGGATTTCCTCGGCTTATACGATAAAACAATAAAATATGAAAAAAATATCAAATAGCAAAAACCCAACTGTCAAAAAGCTCCACGTTTTATTGGACGATCTAGTCGACCATTTTGAAGACCTAAAAGATAAATACGATGGTATTGATCCTCAAACCAAGAAAAAAATAGCCGGGGCTATCGCCGGCGCAGCTGTTTTTTTGGCAGGTGCCAGTATTGCCAAAAAGGCGTTAGGTAAAAAGAAAAAATAATTTTATCTAAAAAATCTCCGTGACTTCTGACGGAGATTTTTTATTTGAAGATAATAAAACACCCTTTTTTAAAAAACGGCAATCTTTTTCTTTATTAAAAGCCTCTTGATCATTGAATTTTTGTTTCCATTCCTCCGGATTGCCATAGTCGGCAAAATCTTTATACCAACCGTGATAAGCAGTCGGTTGATGGGCGGCTTTGATTGGACACCAATATCTTTCTGTGCGACCGGCTATTTCCGCTGCGTAAGCTAAAAATCCATTGGCGTAGCTACAATACAAACAATTAATTTTTTGAATAACGTTGAGATAGTCGAGAAACCTTCTATCATAAACTATATAACTTTTTCTCTCAACTTTTGGTATGCCGTATAAAGGAAAAGCCACTAAATGATAGATAGTAATAAATATGTCCAGTATCACTAGCGGAACAATCATCATGTAAATAAACGGCATAGAGAGAACGTGACAAATACTTTTGGGAACGGCATACTTCCAAGTAGGGATGCGAAATTTTTTATTTCTGGCTTTAAACTTTTCCAAAAACACAATTTTTCTCTGAGTGAAAGAAAAACCGTATTTTGTGGCGAGCTGCGAGTATTCCTCTTTTAAAGCCTCGTTCAAAACATCAATTTTTTTGATAAGTTCTTTTATTTTTGAATACATGCTGATGATCTTAATTTGGTTAATTAAACACGCCTTGATTATATCACGTTTAAACTCCGGCGTAATACACTTTCTTTTTAATATAATTTTAAAATCGCCGAATCGACGGTTTTTTGATATACTAAAAACATATATAAAAAATAAAAATTCCTCGATAATATCGGGAATTTTATGATAAATTTTAACAAACAAGATTATTTTATCCTGGCAAACAGCGGCTCGCCGCAAACTACCTGCCCGGACAGCCTTTTTTCTATTTCAACAGCAATGGTTGGTATTACCGGACTCAAATCATAGACAATTTGACGAATATTCGTGATACAACGATCAAGATCTTTTTCTAGAGCTTCGCCTGTTTTTTGCCATAATTTTTCATTTTCAATAAAACGATTTTCCGCTCCTATCCGCGCCTGAATATCTTCGATCACTTCATTAATTTTAAAATTTTCAATTTTAGTAGCAACCTCCGGTGAAAGGGTTAACCCTGCTGTATTTTTGTTGGCATAATCTATCGACTGGCAAATTTTTGATACTCGCTGCACTAAATTACCAAGACCGTTGGCCAAATCGGCATTATAGACTTCTTTAATTTTATCCAATGAAATATCGACATCATCATCAAGCGGTCCGCGCTTAAGAAAAAAATAACGAACCGCATCAGTACCAAATTCATCGACTAACTCAGTCGGTCTAATAATATTACCCAAAGTCTTACTTACTTTTTGACCATTAATATTGATAAAGCTATGCGCATAAACTATATCCGGCAGTTTTAGGTCGGCCGCTTGCAGCATCGCTGGCCAAAGCAACGCGTGCCAACGAAGGTTATCTTTGCCCAAAACATGAATAATCGTAACATCATCGTCCCAGAAACCTGTTTTAGTCCCAGCGGTATAATAACTGATTAGCGCGTCAAACCAAACATAAATTACCTGTGCCGGATCGTTTGGCACCGGAATCCCCCAGGAAACGTTTTGTCGGGAAATGGAAATATCTTCAACTCCGGCAGCAAGAAAACTTTTCATTTCTTTATATTTACCTTCCGGCAAAACAAACTGCGGATTTTTTTTAAACCATTCGGTCAAAAAACTTTGATATTTCGACCATTGGAAAAAATAATTATTTTCCTTATGCTCGACGAGTTTAAGATTTTTGTGGACGTCACAACAACCGTCAACTATTTCATCGCCGTTTTTGAAAGCCTCGCAGCTCATACAATACATACCCTCAAAAGATTTGGAATAGATTTCCCCTTTGGCGTAAATTTTATTCCAAAAATCTTTTACCACTTCTTTATGATCGGCATCTGTAGTGCGGATAAAACGGTCGGGGACAACGCCAAGCGCCGCGATTTGCTCTTTGTCTTGACCGGAAACCGAGTCAACATATTCCTGGACTTTCTTGTTGTTTTCTTTAGCTTTCTTTTCAATATTAGCTCCGTGTTCATCAGTACCGGTAAGAAAAAAAACTTCTCTGCCTGTGAGACGAAAAAATCTAGCCAAAGCGTCAGCTAAAACCTTTTGATAGGCATGACCGACGTGGATAACATCATTGGCGTAATCGATAGCAGTAGTAATAAAAATCTTATTTTTCATAAAACGCAATTATACTCATTGCCATAAAATAAAGATTAGCAAGAAAACACTCAACCGTCAAACAATTTTATATTTAAATTAATAATAAAATTAAACAATGACATCCTCCCCCACATTACCTTCACGCCCCGTTTTGAAATGTCCGGTCATGCAGTGAATAATTAAAAAAACCGCCGATCACTAGTATCAGCGGCTTCGTTTGTTGTTTATTTCAGACTAACAGACTAACATTGCTTTGGGAACAAAACGAAGATTAATACCGGCATTTTTTACGATTTGAATTCCGTTGTTAGGATAAACACCCTCCATCACTACCAGAGTATCGATGCCCGAGCCAGCGAGAGTCTTAGCGCAAACTTCGCAAGGCTCGGCAGTAACATACGCAGTGGCTCCCAACGTCGATGAGGCCACGCCGCTAACCAGCATTTTGAGAAATGCCATTTCTTCTGCGTGCACCGCCCGACAACGTTCAATCCGCATGCCTGAAGGAATGCCTTCAGCTTCACGCAAACAACCGACTTCAAGACAAGCTGGCATACCCGGTGCTTGAGCATTAAAGCCGAAAGAAACCACGTTGTCTTCTTTGACAATAACGCAACCAAATTTTCGAGTTTGACCGATTGGTCGACCTCGTTTATCAAGCAAATATCTTCCTTCGGCATCTTTAATGCAACCACGAACACAGGTAGAACGATCAGAAGCAGCGATCGCCATTTTCATATAGAAAACATCGCGTTCGATGACCGCCAGACGATACGCTTCGGTCCCTTCCGAAATATCCGATAAACCGGTAGAGCCAAACCCTCCGGCTCCTCGTCTAGTCGGCGGTAGATCACTGACTTCTTCAAAGACTGGAATTTGTACCTCGGAAAAAATCAGCTGAGCGATACGCATGCCTTTGGTCACGACAAATGGCGCATCGCTGCGGTTGCGCAGCAGCACTCCGACGTTGCCGCGAAAATCCGGATCAACAGTTCCCGGGGAGTTACCCAGTTCAATACCATACTTATTAGCAAGTCCGCTACGCGGTCGCACCTGACATTCAACCGGCCAAGGCGAAGCGAAGGCCACGCCAACACCGATCAAAATCTTCTGCCCGGGATCTAATACATAAGGCAATTCGCCACCGTACTCCTTGGTTTCAATATCCAAAACACCATAGGCATAAACGTCAAAACCAACCGCACCGTTGGTGGCGCGAGCCGGGATAATAGCGTCAGGAAAAAGTTTTTTTACCTGAATTGTTTTCATTTTTATCCCCCCCTTCAAATATTAGGTTGTTTATTGTCAATAATCTTGAATAGTTAAATTTAACATAGTAATAAATAATAATCAAGCCAATGATTAGGATAAACAAAAAGGTACCACGTACTCATAAACGTAATACCTTTTTGACTAATAATTACTGTTTTGGCTGCTCTGCCGGAAGATCGTTTATTGGCTGTGCCGTTGGTTGTGATTCTGCATCTGGACGAATCTGTATCGATTTTGCCGCCACGCTGCCGTCACTACCGGTTGTGCCGCTAACCATAACTGTTTTCCCCACTTCTAAATCAGCGACAGTACCGTCAGTAGTTTTTCCCACGGTTGTAGTTTCGGAAAAAAGAACTATTTTCGAACCACCATTTTTTAATTTTACTGTTATACTTTTATCATCTTTGGCGATTATTTCACCATCGACAAAACCACTACCCTGACCGTTCTGTTTTTCTAGACCAGTCCCCTGAATACCGTTGCGACTAAACTCTCCGACCGGACCAGCAAAATTTTTTCCGTTGCCCTTTTTGCCATAACTCATACCCAGATAAAAAGATCCGGCAGCAACGATAACGACGATCACAATAAAAATCACTAGATTTTTTTTCATAGTTTTTTGTTATTTATTATTTTTGTTCCGTGGAAAATAAATTTTTTGTCATTGTTGCCAACCATTTCCGATGTAAAAAAAGATGCGCCAAAAGCAAAATCGCAAACAAATAGCCGGTTAAACCATGCAACTCTTTGTCGTGCAAAAGAAGCGAAAGCAAATTAACGACAAAGACCAAAAACATAGTCGCGTCTAAAACGTAATTTATTTTTTGTCTATTCATATTTTTTCAAAAAAATATTTTATTCGTAACGTAAGGCTTCAATCGGATTTAGTTTTGACGCCCGCCGTGCCGGATAATAACCAAAAACTATACCAATAATAGCGGAAACGCCGAAAGCCAAAACTACGGATATCAACGATATTTCCGTAGCGATACCGCCGAATTTGTTTGCTACCAAAGCCGCCAACCAGCCTATAATCACGCCGATAACACCGCCGATGAAAGTCAGCATTATCGCTTCGGTTAAAAATTGAATATTAATATCCTTCCTTTTAGCACCAATGGCTTTACGCAAACCGATTTCGCGAGTTCTTTCCGTCACCGTGGTAAGCATCATATTCATAATACCGATGCCGCCAACCACCAAGGAAATACCGGCAATAGCCGCCAGCAACATGGTTAATGTTTCGGTGATTGAAGAAGCGCTTTCCAAAATATCAGTCTGGTTCATAATACGAAAATCTGCCAAAGTGGAATCGGTTATGCCGTGCCGCGAAAGCAATAAATTTGTAATGTCTTCTTGAACCGTGATCATGACCTCTTCGCTTTCCGCCTGAACATTAATAGAATTGACATAATCACCGCCAATAAAAAATTGCTGCGCGGTGGATAAGGGAATATAGATAACATCGTCTTGATTATTCATACCACTACCGCCTTTTTCTTTAGCTACACCGACTACTTTAAAAATAATCTTGTTAATACGAATTTCCTGACCCACCACATTTTCCGCATTTTCACCAAAAAGATCGTCTCTGGTAGTTGGTCCTAAAACAGCTACTTTTGAAATGCTTTTTACGTTTTGTTCCGTAATAAAAGAACCATCATCAATTTCTATATTTTTGATTGCAGCATAGTCAATCGTTGTGCCAATTACAGAAGTATTGGTATTAGTCCCTTTTGCCGTTATTTGATAACGACTGGATGTCGCCGGGGCGACAGCTTTAACTGAACCGACCTCGTTTCTAATAGCATCTACATCCCCCATAGTTAAGGTTTTAGCCGAACCCTGACCTTGACTCACTTGATATCCAGGACCACTTTGTTGACCGGGCATAATCTGGATCAAATTAGAACCAAGTGATTCGATGTTTGATTTTATAGATCCTTGAGCACCTTGACCCATAGCCACCATAGCAATCACCGAACCGATACCAATAACAATACCCAGTATAGTAAGACTAGACCGGGCTTTATTTGCCAGTAGAGCGATAGATATTTCTTCAAAGATATCAACTGTTTTCATAAATATTATTTTCTTTGATCGCTGACTATTAATCCGTCACGGATAGTAATAATCCGATCCGCATGATCTGCTACGTCTTTTTCATGAGTGATCAAAATCACGGTATGATTTTGTTTTTTATTTAATTCTTTAAATGTCTGTAAAACGACTTCTCCGGTTTTAGTGTCCAAATTACCAGTGGGTTCATCAGCAAGAATGAGAGCGGGGTTGTTAACTAAAGCTCTGGCAATAGCAACACGCTGCATTTGACCGCCGGAAAGCTGATTGGATAAATGATAAAAATGAGACTCACCGAGTCCCGCGTCTTCCAAAGCAGCTTTAGCTCTTTTTTCACGTTCAATTTTTGGCACATCGGCATATACCAACGGCAACATTACATTGCGTAAAACAGTCGACCTAGAAAGTAAATTAAAAGATTGAAAAACAAAACCAATTTTATTTTTTCTGATATCTGCCAGCTCGTCATCTGACAGCTCGGCAACGTTTTTACCATCTAAAATATATTCACCACTAGTCGGGGTGTCTAACGCACCGATAATGTTCATTAGCGTTGATTTACCAGATCCGGAAGGACCAATAATGGCAACAAACTCACCATCGTTGATGCTAAATGAAAGCCCTTTTAGAACAGTCGCTTCACCGGCATCAGTAATATAAGTCTTGGTAATATTTTTACATTCAATCATAAATCTGTTTACATTGGCGGCATACCGCCGGCATTAGAAACTCCACCGGTGGTTGATGTCGCTTTTTTGGTGCTGGTGCTAGTACTTGAAGAGGATCGCCCGCCGCTACTCGGACCGCCGAATTGAAACAAACTCGTTCCAGAACTGGTTTTTTTGTCAGAACTGGTCGTAACAACCGTTTTTAAAACAATCATATCTCCCTCATTCAAACCACTAATAATTTCGGTTGTGGAATCATCCGTAATCCCCACTTCTACCGTCTGTCTGCTAGGAGCGGTTACCAAGGTTACTCCGGTAGTTGTAGCGCTTTCATTGCCGCTCATATCTTCATTTGGCACTTCAACATAAGAAACATCATTGTTAGTTTTGATTGCGCTGCTGGGAACCGTCAAGACATCCTGTTTTGAATCAACAATAATCGAAGCGGAAACCGTCATACCCGGCTTAATCTTATCCGACTGAGTATCAAAGTTTATTTTTACCGTATAAGTTACGACACCGCTAGAAACAGTACCTAAAGTATCTACTTGGACCACCTGTCCGGTAATACTCAGATCCTCCACTGCGTCAAAAGTCATAGTGGCTTTTTGACCAACCTTCACTTTAGCGGCATCGACTTCGTTAAGAGACATCTCGGCTATTTGTTGTTTGCTAATCATTGTAATCGCGGCAGTACTGGCTGACACTGTATCACCCTTTTTAATATTAATAGCAGCAATAGAACCATCAAATGGCGCATAAATAGCATAATTGGCATACTGCTCACGAGCGTCGAGTAGAGCGTTTTCTTTTTGTTTAATACTGATTTGTTGTGCTTCAATATCGAGCTCATCAGTTCCAGCTTTAACACTGGCCAGAGACTCTGTTTTTTCCTTTATCGTACGATCAGAAGTAATAATAGTATCTTTATCACTTTGAATAGTTTGCTTAGTTGAAAGGAGGCTGGTTAAATGAGAATTTATTTCTCCGATGTAAGAATTGAGAGTGGTTAAATCAGTATCGGCTGTCGCGCTCGGAGTCAGGTTTCTTTCAGTCAACCTGTCTTCGTAATATTGAATTAAATTATTAGCGTTTTTTACCGCGTCAGAAATAATTTTAGCTGTTTCATACGTCTCATTAATTATGGTTTCGATAGTAAGAGAGTCGGAATATCTATTGACTAACTTGTAGTCGTCAAAGTTTTTATCGTAAGCCGCTCGAGCTTTTTTATAAGCAGCATCGGCATTGTCACGATAGACGAATACGCCTTCGTTATACTGTTTAACGCTATCGGCATAATAATTTAGATTATTTTGATTGGGCGTAAAATCAAAACCATACAATACCTCGTCCAAACCAGAAATAACCGTAGGAAAATCTATAAAAGCATTGGCTACAGTATTAAACCCGTCCTCGTAGGCTTTGACTAAATCTTTGTTGGCATTTTCTTTAGTCTTTTCGGCGCTGGCTAAAGCATTTTCAGCCTGAGTGATAGATAATGCCGTTGCCGGTTTTTGTAGTTTTTCCAAACTAATTTTAGCTGACCGTAAACTGTCTTGTGCATCACGCACGGCTTTCTGCGCATCTTGAGAATTAAGTTGTGCCAGCAACATTCCGGATTTTACTTCTTGTCCTTCTAAAACATTGACAGACACGACATCATCAGAAGCCTTAAAACTCAAATCAACCTGACTAGAAACAGATACTTGTCCGCTGCCGGAAACCGCCGTTACTATCGTTCCTTTTTGAACGGTTGTTAGAACATAAGAAGTTTGGCTGCTTTTACCGCTCAAACCATACCAATAATAACCGCCAACAACGATAATGATAACAACTACCGCAACGATGATTTTGTGGCTAAAGATCCATTTGTAAATTTTTTGCAGCATATTATTTATTTAACTGACATTTCTTGTGGTGGTGGCAATGGTTTACCACTGTTGCCTTGAGGCAAAAGCGGCATTACCCGAATTAAACGTGCCTCGATCTGCCCGGCATCGTTGGGCGAACCGATCACCACGATATTGTCATCGATTTTTAAATCACTAACTTTAATCGCGTCCCGCAAAAACCTGATATCGGTTTTGTCGGTTACCAAAATTATTTTTTCCACATTATCATTTCCTTTAATAATCAAGTTTGAACCGTCAATTTTGGCTATCTGACCGATCACGCCATGCGAGTCAATAAAATCACGACCTATCACGTCTTCCATAAAACCTCCGCGTGGTCCAGCGAAGTTACGATGATAATTTTCTCCCCACTGACGAGAAAATTCGGCTTTACGAAAACCAACAAACATTCCTGCCTGAAAAATCAGCAAAGCGATAACAAGTCCGCCAATGACCCAAAGAGTTATTTTTAGACTTTTTGATTGAAAAATTTTTCCGATATCCATATTTTTATTAAATATTAATAATTAAATTGTTGATTGAGAAATAAATCTGACATCACGCGCCAACAACCGGATAAACTCCAAAAAGAGTAACACGGAAACAAAAAGTGCTACCAGTTGTAATATTGGTAAAGACTCAAGCAGCGTCATGGCAAAACTCTGCCAAGACAAAACCACCGTCCCAAAGTCGGAAAAAACCAACGAGAAAAATTGAGCAAATCCAGTTTGGTAGATACCGGAAATAAAAAGCTTAGCAGCATAAACTAAAGCCACGGCAGACAAACTAACAGCAACGCCAAAAATAGCTATCCGCTGACGAATCGCCAAAATCCTCCTTTTGCTATGCAGTCGCAAAATCACTTCATCGGCAAAGCCCTCTCTTGGGCTAACCGACCGCAAGTAATGGAACAATTTTTGATAGTCTTGTGTCATAGTTTTGTGTCTATATATTAATACGAACCCAATAGTATTTTGGGTGCATTGTATAAATTTTTTGTTCAAATTAAGAAAATTTCTTGCGCAAAACAGCTAAAGCGCGATGGTGCCGACTTTTTACCGTGTTAACTGATTCGCCAAGCATTTCTGATATTTCGGCAAAGGTAAACTGTTGCTGATAATAAAGCGACAAAACAACGCGCTGCTTGGCAGATAAGTCGTCAAAAGATCTGTTAACCACGTCGGCGAGATCGGCTCTATCAAAAATTTCATCGGCTAACGGCTCAGGATCAACCAAGGTTTTTTCCAGATAATTATCGCCATCTTCGTCATCGAAAGCCGAAAAATTGATATTTTTTTTCTTGCGCAAAAAATCAATTGCCGCGTTTTTGGCAATACTAAAAATCCAAGTTTTAAAACTTTTTTCCAAGTCAAACTTTCTGATATTTTTCCAGACACGCAAAAACACTTCTTGGGCTACATCCTCGGCATCATGATGATTCCCGACATATTGATAAATAAAACCATAAATCGGTCCCATATACTCTTTAACCAAAACGTCAAGCGATTTTTCGGCACCGCCTAAATACTGAATTACTAAATTTTTATCATTGCTATTATCCATACGACTAGTATAGTACGTTACTATAAATAATAAAAAAGTGCCAGCACCAAGACGAACACCTGGCTCATACAGTTACTTTAAAGTAATAAAAATGATATAATAATGCCAGCAAGGTCGAGTTTTAATAAACAAACAAAAACCTTGAAAAATATGAACAAATTAAAAACTTTAGACTGGATTGCCTTGATTTTGGCGATCATCGGCGGTCTAAACTGGGGATTAGTCGGACTGTTCGACCTAGACCTGGTCGCTCTTATCTTTGGCGCCATGTCAGTACTCGCCCGTATCGTTTACATCATCGTCGGACTAGCAGCCATTTATTTGGCAATCGTTTCCCCAAAATTGGTCAGAAAATAATCTGATCTTTTTTAAAAACTTAAAAAGCGCCCCAAAAAATGGGGTGCTTTTTATAATCCTCGGTAATATTGACAAAAACCAGTATCCTTACTAAGGTTGAGACAAATCTTAGCTTTTTTCATCCAACAAGCAACCGCGGGAGGAAGATATTATGCCAGTTGTAATGGGAAGTTTTTTCCCGGTCCGCCCTCTAACCAAAGAAGTTTTTGGTCCGGATGGCAGTCGAGTCTTTCATAGCCGGATCGAACAAATCTATATGGAAGGTCAATCGGGAAAAGAGCTCTGCCTTGCCCCTAATGATCTGAACGAAGCTTTCGTTCATCCAACATTGCTTCAGGTCGAAAAGTTGCCAAAAGAATTTCAAGCGACTTTTGACTGGGTTGAGCTGCGCCTAGTGAACGACAAAATCGAAATGCGACCGCGCGGCAAATTCGACAAAGAACCAAAAGCCGACGCTCCCGTGGTCATCGCCGAACCGGTGGAGCTCGTAACCGTTCCGCTCGAAATCATCACACACATGCATCATTTGTGCGCCTGGGAACACCAGCACTGTGATGAAGGCGAACGCTGCACCGGCGCAAAAGGCAATGAGCTGGACGAACAGCGCTCTGTATTTTACGTCGATGAAACACAGATGCTATCCCGAGATCAGGCAAAAATGGTCTGCGGCAAATGCTGGGATCGCTTGGTCTCCGCCAATCCCGAAATGCTGCAATGGTCGCACGTCGACACCCGCAAACTACCGCCGCACGCCACGGTCAACGTCTACAAATAACATCCAACCAAAAAACGCCCCCGAGATACAAGGGCGTTTTTCATTTTAACCAGATAAACCACCCCGCATGTGCGGGGTGAGTGCGTTTAAAAGCGTAGTTTTCGGACAAAGAGAAGCAACACCTTTATTTTGTTGACCATCTTTCGCCCTTATACCGCCTGCCTGCCGGTAG